>DBXA01000092.1:2116-22869 GCA_002309235.1 Christensenella sp. UBA1224
GTCAGCACGCCGCCGTTCATCGCCGCCGTAACGGCGCGGGTATCGTCAAGCTTACGGATCTCCCGCAGCATACGCGCCGCGACTTTTTTGCCCCGCGGCTCAGACTGCCATGGCATCTCCTCATTGAACAGGCTGTACAGGAATACGCTTGGGTGGTTGCGTGAAAGGAGGACAAGATAATCCAGCTGCTTCATCACTTCCTCCGAGGAGCGGAAGTGGCGGTTTTCAGCCATGACCAGCATACCCAGTTCATCGCACACCTCCAGGAGATAACGGTCCGGGCAATGGTGCGCGCACCGATAGGCGTTGCAGCCCATCTCCTTCAGCTTCGCGATACGGTACCTGGTAAGTGACTTTGTCACTGCGATACCTACGCCGACATGATCCTGGTGGCAGCAAATGCCGCGGACAGGGGTAAGCCTGTCATTGATATACATGCCATGGTCCGTCCATCTGATATCGCGCAGACCGAAGCGTATGGTTTCCGTTTCCATGCATTCGCCATCCACGAACAGTCGGTTTTCCAGGACGTACAGGTATGGCATATCGGGAGACCAAAGTCTGGGATCGTTTATGACAGCCATATCGGAAACAACGCTTTCGCCGTAAGCCGGCACTGTGCCGCCGGCAGTCAGGTTTGCCGCAGTATTGCCATCGGCATCCAATAAGTGAGACCGTATCTCTGCCGATACGGCACTGTCTCCCGTATTTTCCAATGTTGAGAAGAGCTTTGCGATCCATATGCCGTCCTTGCATTCCGGGCGGATAAAGGTCTTCATATGGGCGAAATGTACAGCCGGCTTGATCCAGATCTTCACAGGCCGGTAGATGCCTGCGCCTTCGTACCACCAGCCCTCCCAGCGGGTATTGTCCACCGAAACGACGATCATATTCTTTTCTCCGGGCAGCATGTAGTCGGAAATATCGAAGGTAAAACCCGTATAGCCGGATTCATTGCGCGCAGCCAGAACGCCGTTGACATAGACCACGCATTCACCCATCACGCCTTCGAACGAAAGGAGGACGCAGGCGTCAGGAGCGTATTCAGGCATCACAAACTCGTTATAATACCAGCCGATCCCGCGGGGCTTAAATCCATTGGAGGGGTGGTTTTCCGGCAGAGACATCTGGAAGGTGTTCCAATCGTGGGGAATGGAGACATCCATCCAGGCATTCTGTTTCAGGAAGACGTCCATCACACCCACTTCCGCACCGATCTTTGTAGCGGAATAACACACATTATGATCAACGCGTTCCCATCGCTTCACATCGCCGAAGCAAAACTTCCAGCCATAATCGAGATCCCATGAGACAGTGTGTATTTGTTCCATCTGTGAATCCTCCCGTCTGTCTGTACCGTACCCTGAAGGTGTTTTCATCAATATGAATTATATTGTATTGATCTCAAGCCCGCAACAGACACAGAAGCCGCGAAAAACATTTCAGAAGACTGTCCCTAAGATTTTAGTAAAAATGCTGAAAATCGAACGGGTTTCTTCAGTCGGACCGAGTGAATGCAAAATGAGCGTAACGAAAAGTATAAAAAAGCCTTTCTTGAATAATATGCATATGCATGGTAAAATCATGCAGTACTGTACCTGTGCCGTCAATAACACATCAGTGAGGCTTAAAAGATGGATAAAACATATCGACTTCTGATCATCAATCCCGGTTCTACCTCCACAAAAGTCAGCCTGTTTGAAAACGAGCAGCTGGTATTTGAGAAGAGCCCTTTTCACGATGCGCCTGTATTGCTCCGGTATCCGCATGTGAACGACCAGATCCCATTCCGCTATAAAGTCATTACGGATATGCTGAAGGAAGAGGGCATCGATCCTGCCGGGATAGACGTATTCGTAGGCCGCGGCGGCAGNNAGCGCCTGCACCCAGCCCGGCGGTGTTACCAGGATCGATCAAAAGCTGTACGATGATACCGAAGCCGCAGTAGGCGGAAGCGAGCATGCGGCAAAGCTCGGCGTTATGCTGGCATGGCGGTTTGCGCAGGAGTATGGCCGGGAAGCCTATACCCTCAACCCCACAAATGTGGATGAATACTGTGATTACGCGCGCCTGACAGGCATACGCGGCGTTTACCGCGTCTCCCATTCCCATGTACTGAACCAAAAAGCCGTAGCGGAGACGCATGCGAAAAGCATCGGCAAGCGCTACGAGGACTGCAGGTTCATCGTAGCTCATATCGATGGCGGCATCACCGTGAGCGCACATGACCACGGCCGTATGGTAGACGGGAATATGGGCGCAGATGGCGAAGGCGCTTTCTCCCCCACCCGGATCGGTTATGTTCCGGTGCTTTCACTGCTCGATTACATCGAGGCCCATTCGATCGCCGATGTGCGGCGGATGTGTTCCCGTTCCGGCGGTTTCGTAAGCCTTTTCGGCACTTCGGATTCCGATATCATCCATGCAATGGTCGACCGGGGCGATAAGAAGGCCGTTCTCGTTTGGAACACGATGATCTACCAGATCTGCAAAATGATCGGCGAGATGAGCACGGTACTGTGCGGCAAGGTGGATGCGATACTCCTGACGGGCGGCCTCATGCGCTTTGACGATATCATTGCCGGGATCCGGGAGCGCTGCGGTTGGATCGCCCCGATCCACATTTATCCCGGTGAAATGGAGCAGGAAGCACTGGCGTTTTCGGTACTGAAGGTACTGCGCGGTGAGTCTGCCGCCATGACCTACACAGGAAAGCCCGTATGGCAGGGCTTTGAGGGTGTTACATTCTGACCGGACAAGGAGGACAACAACATGACCATGCTTGAACATGTATACGAAAAAGCCCGGCAGAGCATGAAGCGCATCGTACTGCCGGAGGGAAACGAACCCAGGACAGTGCAGGCCGCAGTCAAGGTTTTGTCGGAAGGCCTGGCAAAGCCTATCCTCTTAGGTGATCCCGATGAGATCCGGGCTTCCGCCCGGGATGCCGGCGCGGATCTGTCCGATATAGACATCATCGATCCTGCTTCCTGCCCGAAGGCAAAAGAATATGCCGCTGCCCTGTACGAGCTCCGCAAAGCCAAAGGCCTTTCGAAAGAAGAGGCAGAGCGCCTTGCAGGGGATCCCATGTATTTCGGCATGCTGATGGTCAAGCTGGGCGACGCGGATGGTCTCGTTTCCGGCGCCGTTCACACGACGGGAGATATGCTGCGCCCCGCTCTGCAGATCATAAAGACGAAGCCGGGCATCAGTGTGGTCTCTTCAAGCTTCCTGATGAACTGCCCGAATAAGAGCCTGGGACAGGATGGGCTTCTGGTTTATGCCGATTGTGTCGTCATCCCCTGCCCCACAGCAGAAGAATTGGCTCAGATCGCCATATCCGCAGCAGAGACAGCACGCGTCCTTTGCGGCATAGAAGAGCCGCGCGTAGCCATGCTCTCCTTCTCCACAAAGGGCAGCGCGAAACATGAATTGGTGGATAAAGTTCGGCGCGCCGCAGAGATCGCCCATGAAATGGCACCGGAGCTTTTGCTGGATGGCGAAATGCAGCTGGATGCTGCGCTGGTCCCGGAGGTCGGCCAGTCCAAAGCACCGGGAAGCCCCGTGGCAGGCCGCGCCAATGTGCTGATCTTCCCGGATCTGCAGGCCGGCAACATCGGCTATAAGCTGACGCAGCGCATAGGCGGCGCCGAGTGCTTTGCCGTTTTGCAGGGGCTTGCCAAGCCCTGCAATGACCTTTCCCGCGGATGCTCCGTGCAGGATATCGTCAATACCATCGCCCTGACAGCCGTCCAGGCCGGAGAGTAACCCGAAAGCCCAAAAAGCAGTCGCAAACGCATTAAGTAATTTATTGGAGTACTGCCATATATTATGCCGATAACAACGGCTTGCCTTACTGCTGGGAAGAATAACCATTTCCCCGGGTAAGTATTTCCGGTTCCCGGCAAAACATATTCCGGAGGAACCCAGGATACCAAACCAGGGCTCCTCCTTTTTTTACGGAACAAAGAGAAAGTTCCGTGGCACAAAAAGCAACACCGCAACAATAGCGCCATTTTGTCTTATTTGTCTATGAAGCACCATGCCCATACCCGGATCATTTGAAAAGCATATAGGTCATCTTCAGCCTGCTCAAACACAAATCTTTGCATTTCTATACACCTTACCCGGGTGATGTTTGCATCGCCGATGCACTGCTGTATTTACCAATACAGGCACGGAATCTCAAGATGCGAAGCCACATCAAACTCCAGACAGATAAAAAACGGAGAAGTTTAATGAAACAACTCCGTTTTCCATTCCGCAATGATAGCTTCAATCTTGAAATAAAACAGATTACTACTCAGAACATAGCACTATTATTCCATTCCCGGCCGCCCATTCCGCAGCATAGCTGGCCTCCGGTGCGTATATGATCATATCAACCGATCCGCTGAACGCGTCAGGGCTGATATACTCCACGGAACCCGGGATCTCCACAAGCACAAGGCCGGGGATATCCGCGAAGGCGCGGGTTTCTATCCTCTGCGCATTCTCAGGAATGACTATGCGCTGTGCGGGAATACCGGCAAATGCTTCTTCCCCGATCTCGCGAAGAGACATGGGCAGGGTGATGGTCGAAAGCTCCGCATAGACGGTAAATGCATGTTCCGCTTGTCTGTCGGAACCATCCTGCGCTTCCGCGGTAATGGTCACCTCTCCCTGGCCGACGGCTGTCACCAGACCATCCTGGTCCACCGTCGCTATGGAAGGATCACTGCTCGACCAGATCACACTTGGATCACTGGCGTCGGCAGGCTGCACTTCCGCGGTCAATCTGCATGTCGCTATCACAGTGCCCTGGGCAAGCGCCGGGATGCCTCCGGTTATCGTAATCGAATCCACCAATACCACTGCTGTGATATGGCATACGGCGCTGACGCCGTTTCGGCCTGTGACTGTGATATCCGCTTCACCTCCGCTCACAGCTGTTACCAGCCCGTTCGCATCAACAGAGGCGATCGTCTCATCACTTGAAGTCCATACTACGGGTACATCCGTCGTGTCATATGGGGTCAGAATGGCAGAAAGCTGCGCCGTCTCTCCCACATGTATTGTCAGAGATGTCTGATTGAGTTCGATCTCCTCAAGAGGTACTGTCACAGTGACAGCGCATACCGCGCTTAATCCATTGCTCGTGTACGCCTTTACAACTGCATTACCGCTGCCCATAGCTGATAGCAGTCCGTTCTCATCGACGATCACTACGCTTTCGTCGCTTGAGTACCAGGTGATCTCCTTCCCTATCGTCGCTTCCTCCGGCGTCAGGGATGACGTCAGCTGCAGCGTATCGTTGCGGACCATCAGCGCCTGCGTGCGGTTAAGCGTTATTCCCGTTACGCCGATCGCATCCGGATCCGCAAAGAAAATATTATGCGCAAGGGCATAAGTATGTGCGCTGCTGCCGGATGTACCGGTGATCGTCAGCTTCGCGCTCTCATCGAAATAGGTCTCGTCTTCATTCAGTTCTGTGCAGGATGGGATATGCGCCTGCGCAAGGGCACTGCACCCGCCAAAGGCAAACCAGCCCAGGCTGTACAGCCAGTCTCCCGCATCGAAGGACTGCATGGCGGTACAGCCGAAGAAGGCGTTCGCTCCTATCGTATTAACGTTCGAAGCTGTGAACCCTGTGAGAGCTGTACAGCCTCGGAAGGCTTTGTCTCCCACATAGGTCACGCTGTCCGGCACAGTCAGTGTTTCAAGATAACTGTTTCCCGCAAAGGCTGCCTCCATGATCGCATTGGTATCATCCGGGATCGTATATTCAGTCGCCTGCAGGCCCTGCGGGTAGCACAGCAGCTGATCGTAGGCGCTGAAGAGCACACCATCCACGCTGCGCAGAGCGCTGTGATCATCATCAACCAGGATCCGCTGCAGCCTCGGTACACTGCCCAGATACGTATTCTCCCAGTTGGTAATGCCTCTTCCAAGCCGTATCGTCTTAAGCACCGCACAGCCATCGAACACGCTGCTGCCCATAGTGGTCACGCTGTCAGGCAATGTCACTGCACTCAGCAGCACGCAATCCGCAAAGGCCTTGTCGCCTATGCTCTGTACATTGCAAAGGTCGATGCTCCGCAGGTCAACACCCGCAAAGGCATTTTCACCGATCGCCGTGACAGGCAAGCCCTTCAGCGTATCGGGGATGGTCACCGCCGCATCCGTTCCGGTGTATCCGGTGATCACGATATGGTCTCCCGCGATATCAAATGTGAAGTCTGTCGGTTCATCCGGGTCCTCTTCCCACGCGCCGTAGAGGGTGATATCCGCAGCGGGCATCACGTATTTTCCTGCGTCGTTCAGTTCAACTGGAACAGTATAGATTTCATCCGTATACCATCCGGCAAAGACGCTGCTGCCCCTTACCGGTACGGGCAGGGTAAACGCGATGCCGCTCGCGGCATGAACGGGTGTTACCGTCACGCCTTCCGTGATGAAGGAGACAGCGTACTCCAGTATATCTGTCGTGATCCCGTTGGCATCTGCCCAGGCTTCGGCAGCGCTGCCGGTATCACAGACGACTGTGCCCGTAAACCCTGCCATGGCCCCTTCCTCGATCTCCAGTATATGGCTGCCTATGGTCAAGAGCTGTACTGTAACATTATCCGCAAGGAAGCCTGCGCCTATGGCCAGCACCGGCTGACCATCGATAGTTTCCGGCAATGTCAATTGACTTGCCGTACCGGCATAGCCGGTGAGTTTGAGACCCGTCATATCTGTGCCGTCTACAGTCAGAGTAACGCTCTCGGTGCTGTACAGCGGTATACGGGAAGCATACAGATTCAGTTCCTGGGCAGGCATGAGATCGGCATCCAGATTCCAAGGTGTTGTCATGCCACTGTTGGTATGCCACAGGCATATCAGGTTGCCCGCGCTGTCGCTGGCGTTCTTCAGTCTGTCGCTCAAAAGCATGCCCGCTTCATTGTAGATCGTGCGTTCCAGTGTACCATCTACATACAGGCGTACAGAGTACAGATTATACTGCATCGTCACCGTGGAGCCATCCTTCATTGTAGTGGTAAACCAATCACGCAGCACACCCTGGCCAATGGGGCCGTATGCCACGATATTCGTCGCCCAGGGGATGGTCTCCTTAACGATTTTGCCTTCGCTCGTTATCGTATATTCGATGCTCTGCAAGCCGTAGGCCGTGAAGCTTTCCAAGGCATTGCAGCCCTTGAAGGCATTCTGCCGCAGTATTGCGCAGCTGTCCGGAAGAGTAACTTCCCGCAGAGATGTGCAGCCGCTGAATGCCTGCTCTCCTATCTCGGTAAGCACTGCGGAGAAGTTGACCAGGCGGAGATAGCGGTTATCCATTGCTGCACCGGGGCTGATCGATATTACAGTATCCGGCATGGTATAGCCGGGTGTGGTCATGCAGGGCGGATAAGCTATCAGTATCGTGCATTCTTCATTGTACAATGCGCCTGCCGAGGAAGTCAGCCACGGGTTCGCGCGGCTAACGCTGATGTGTGCAATCTCGCTACCGCGGAAGGCATAGTTTGCCACACTGCGTACGGTATCCGGCAGGACTACCCTCTTCACGCCGCTTCCGGCAAAGGCATCCGCGGCAATGGAGACCAGGGGCTGCCCGTTGATGCGCTTGGGCAGGCAGACCGTATCACTCTCGTTCTGCTTCAGGCGGTAGCTGACCAGCTCCAATCCATCCTCAACGACCCTGTATCGACCGCCGTTGGATATGGGGCTCATCTTGCCGTAGATGATAAGATCGTCTAATCCGGCGGTAGTATACGCAAGCGGGTACTGCATTTCAGCATCCATGTACCAGCCTTCAAAAGCGTATCCGTTCACATCCGGGTCGGAAGGCACGGGCAGGATATCATGCCAGGGGGCGTACTCTTCAACGAACAGGTAGAAGCCTTTCTGAAGATCTGCCTGATAGGTTCCGGCCGCGGCCAGGTTGACGGCATAGGTGATACGGGTCATGGGAACAAAACCTGCATAGTACACCTTACCCTCATCGGGCACGGTGATGGGTGACCAGGGCAGGGTCGCAGCCTCATCACAGTACCAGCCGGTAAACTCCATGTGTTCCATGACAGGATCGGTACCGGGCAGGGGCATCTCCTCGCCGGGCAGTTCTGTAAATCCTTCGTATTCCACCCATCCCCCGTTTCCATCCGGCATCATATAGGATATAGATACAGGCGCTATGATCTTTGCGTACAGCGTCAGGTCCGCAGCGGGCATCTTATCCCTCTGCCAGGGGATAAGCAGCTCCGGATCCACATACCAGCCCGCAAAGCGCATCCCTTCAGCCACCGGCGGATCCTGAATTTCAACCAGGTCCGCATAGCACACATCGGCTTCCGAGAGGATCGTCCAATCATCCGGGAGCTGGGTCGTCTCACCTTCAAATCCGCGTGTCACCATCCGCTTGCCTTCACCAGACGCAATGCCGCGCGATTGCACAGCGGCAACAGCAGCGGCCACGACGAGCCTGTATGTAGGCATGTTCTCAGGTGTGCCAACGAGGTAAATGATATCATTTCCTGCCGCAAAATCACTGATCGTCTGGTTGAACTTTCTTGTGTAAAGGATCAGATTGCTACCGCATTCTGTGATGTCGTTTAATCCATCAGGCAAGAGCAAATGCCTAAGGCCAGTCCACTGAGACAAGTTGCCATAGCTTATGCTGGTCAAAGAATCAGGCAGAATTACAGTAATCAGATTTGGGAATCCATAAGTATTGGGACCGGAAGTATTACCAAACGCATAAGAACCGATCGATGTGATACCTTCTCCAATATCCAAGGTCTTTAAGGCACTGTTCTGGCCGATGTAAAACAGATTATTTCCAGAAGTAGTCTCTGGAATAGCGCCGTTCGCACTGATTCCGCTGCCAACACGTAAATAAGAAAGATCTGTACAGCCTTCCAGCATATGGCTGCCATATTCTGTCACACTGTCTGGAATATACAGGCTTTGCAGACTGCTGCAATTGCAGAAAGCATAACTCCCTATGCGTGTCACACCATCTCCTAATGTAACAGATTTCAGGTTCTCACAACCGAAGAAAGCCCAATCACCTATGGTCCCTCCGGCAAGATATACGGATTCCAGCGCCGTGCTGTTATAAAACGCATTGTTCGCCAGATTGACATTTCCGTTGAATCGCAAGCTCTTGATAGGCGCATCCTCGTCGAACGCATATTTTCCTATACTATTCAGTGATTTAGGGAAAATGATGGTCGTCAAATTTGTAAACCCACCGGCATCATTGAACGCATTGTCACCGATTGATGTGATGCCTTCTCCAATCTCCAGAGTTTTTAAGGTGTTGTCTGTGCCAATGTGAAACAGCCATTTGTTGGCAGTATTAGCTGGAATAACGCCATCTATGCTGATCCCGCTGCCGATACGAAGGTAGGTAAGGTCAAAACAGCCTCTGATCATGCCATTTCCATATTCCGTCACGCTGTCCGGTATATACAGGCTTTGAAGCTTGCTGCAATCATCAAATGCATAAACCCCTATGCTCGTCACACCTTCACAAAGTGTGACAGTCTTCAAATTGCTGCAGCCCGCGAAAGCAGCTTCACCTATAGTGCCTCCGGCAAGGTAAACGGATTCCAATGTGGTATTGTTCATAAACGCCTGGTCATTTATCTGTACATTGCCGTTGAACTGCACGCTCTTGATCGGCACATTCTCAAAGCACCGATGCCCAACACTTGTCAACGACTCAGGGAAAATGACCGTGTTCAGCTTTAAATAACCGCTGAAAATGCCTGCGCTGATCGATGTGATACCTTCTCCAATCTCCAGCGTCTCCAAGTTATTATTTTCACCTATATCAAGCACAGAATAAGAAATCGACCCATTCTCAAGGATCCCGCTGCCTATCCGAAGGTAGGTAAGACTAGTACACCCTTTGATCATGTTATCTCCGTATTGAATTACGCTATCAGGAATATACAGTCTTTGCAGACTGCTGCAACCATAAAAAGCATAAGACCCTATACTTGTCACATCTTGACCCAATGTAACTGAATTCAGATTCTCACAACCGAAGAAAGCCTTACTTCCTATGGTTCCGCCTGCAAGATACACAGATTCCAGCCCTGTGCTGTTATAGAAAGCATCGTTCGCCAGATCGACACTGCCGTTGAACTGCAATTCCTTGATTGGTGCATACTTAAACGCATATGCGCCGATACTATTCAGCGAATCAGGAAAGATGACACTCGTGAGGTTGGTGAACCCGCTCCCTTCATAAATACCTGTAGAATTGGTGAACGCATTGTCACCTATCGATGTGATTCCGTCTCCAAACTCCAGAGTCGTTAAGCGACTTTCGCCAATGTAAAAGGGAGCATTTTTATGGTCATATGCCGGTATCGCTCCATCCGAACTGATTCCCTTGCCTATACGCAAATAAGTCAGATTGTCGCAACCTGATATCATATGGTCGCCGTATTCTGTCACACTATCGGGAATATACAGACTTTTCAGGCTGCTGCAGCATTCAAAAGCGCCTTTTCCTATACCCGTCAGGTCTTTGCCCAGCGTGACTGTTTCCAGGTTTTCACAACCAGAGAAAGAGTATGCATCAATTACTCCTCCTTCTATGCTTACTTCTTTCAGGGAAGTAAGCCCGCTGAAAGAGGCGTGCAGCCAGACATTGCCCAGTTTCACAGATGCGAGAGATGAATCATCGAATACATGTTCACCCATAAATGTGACATTTTCCAGAGTATAACCCACTGTCCTGATCATGCTGCCACTGCCTGTTGTAACGGGAGTACCGACATTGACCAGGAAAGGATAGCCGTAGCTATACGTTGTATAGTAGGTGCCATAAGTGTTCGAAAATGCGTAGTCACCGATATAAGTGACCTCCTTGGGGATCTCAATTGTCTTAAGATGTGAATCCGGCCCGATATAATACCATGAATAGGAAGGTACCGATGTTGAAGCATAATAATGCGTAATGCCCGCCGGAAGCTTTAGGTAGGTCAAGGCTGTGCAGCCTTTCAGCATATTGCGTGCCACTTGCCTGATAGAATCCGGAAGCTCCAGACGTTCTATGGATGAGCAGTTTTCAAATGCTTCTTCACCTATATAAGTTACGCTATCCCCCAAAGTTACATTTTTCAATGCCATGCAATTTTTAAAGGATCCTTTGGGGATCTCCCCGCCGTTTACAGTGACTGTATGCAGCCTCTGATTGTTTGCAAAACAGTATTCGCCGCTTATGCCCTTGTGCAAAGTAACATCCGTAAGGTTATCACATCTGCTCAGGGCATAGCTGGACATGGTGAGAGGCGCATTGAACTCCATAGTCAGTATGTTGCTGCCGGCAAAAGCAAAGCTGCCAATACGCTTTAAACCACTGCCCATGTTCACAGTCTGAAGCCCTGAGAAACCGTACACTTCAGGAATGGAAGTAAATGTCCTTGGTACATTCGCAAAAAGACAATTGCCGATCTCCTCCACGCCATCTCCTATTGTGACAGTACCCAGTAAGTTATCCGGGCCAATATAGAAAGGCGAATAGGAAGGACCTGTGGTGATAGCCGTGTGGCCATTGCCATTGATGGTCAATTTGTTCAAACTTGAACAGCCCTCAATGATGGCATGACCGTAGGAGATGATGCTGCCGGGCAGGGTGAGCGATTCCAGACTCGTGCAATTCAGGAAAGCGCCATCCCCGATCATCGAGAACGTAGCCTTCGTCATATCGACGGTCTCAAGTCCAGTACAACCCGAGAAGGCATATTGGCCGATCTTGGTAACACCGGACCCGATCGTAAGGTTTTTCAGTGACGTGATGTCAGAGAAGCAATATTCCGGGATAGTTCCCGTCGTTACAGTCAAGTCACTCAGGTAGCTGATGCCGGAAAGTACCTTCCTGGCATAGTATACATCCACAATGTTGGGAATAAGCTCTCCTTCTATCGTGCGGCTCACCTTTTGCGGCAGTGCAATCGTGAGCTTACTTACTCCGCTGCCCAAAAGTATCTCCGTCCCGAATTTACTGATAATGGCCTGCAATTGGAAATCATTCAACCTGTCAAAGCCCATTCGGCAGTTGCTGAACACGTAATCACCAAGTTCAGTGATCGCCCCGCCGATGATAAGCTTCTCCAGCTTACTGTCCTCGCCTATAGCCATCTGGTCTTCTGTCAGCTTTTGGATGCCAGCCCGTATCTCCAAGGTCTTGATGGAAACACATCCGTTGATGAAATCATTTCCAAGGTATTCGACGTACGGTGGCACTTTGAGTTCTGCCAATTTATTACAGCCTGTGAAAGCAGATTCACCAATTGCCTTTGTCCAGAAACCAAGTGAAACTGAAGTCAAGTTCGTGCAATATGCAAAAGCGCTGGGGCCGATACGTGAGCTGACTAAAATGGAATCCAGCGAGGTGCAGCCCTGGAAGGCAGACCTTTCTATACCGGGTACAGCCGGGCCTCCATTCGGATTGTTCCATTCAGGTAAACGCACGCATTTCAGACTGGAACAGCCGTAAGCAAAGTAAGACGGTATTTCATGATAATAACCGGGCATATTGATGACCTGCAGCCCGGTACAGCCTCTGAAGGCACCGTCTTCTATATTTTCAATAGAAGCAGGTATCGAGACAGATATAAGATCCGTATTATTCTGGAATGCGGTGCTGGAGATCGTCAGGATATCATACGATACGCCATCTATCACGATCTCACTTGGTATGGAAAGGTACTTATCACAGTCGTTGGTTTCATCAATCGGGTTAAAGCCTGTTATGGTAGAGTAATTGTTGCTGAACTGGAATGTTGTCTCCGGGTGCTCCGGCGTATAGTATGGAAGACACGGGTCTGTACTGCCTATGTGCGGTATAAACGTTTCCACAGGCGCAGCATAGGTAGTCAAATTCCAGAGAGCATAGAAATGCATGGAATCTGCAGCCAGGTCATGCGGGATCGTGATGGTATCCGGTTGGATATTGCCATCCGCATCCATCCAACCGCCGAAGGCATAGTAAGACATGGTATAGCTGCAGCCAGGCGCGTTCACGGTATCCCCGCGGCGTCCGTAAAGGAGTGTACTTTCTCCCGCAAAGCCATAGTGGAAGTACATGCATACATCGGTACTCGTTACCGGACAGAAGGTAATCTTATCCGGCATGGATTCCGTCACTGTGAATTCACCCGGCTGGATCTGCCAGGATGTATTATACTCACTGTACCCTATCGGTGTGGTATCCCATCGGCTGCCCACACGTATCCAGAAATCAACATCATACACTGTCGCAACGCCGTTTATCATTCTGGTGACAGCATCCGGAAGAACGATCTTCTGACCGTTGCGCACAAAAAACTCCTGATCCTGTATGGTGGAATAGCCTGCAGTGCTATCCAAATGCGGGTATACACGGATATTGTGGAAATAGGTATTTGAGACATCATTTCCCGTTACATCGCACATATCGATCTCGTGAAGCCGTTCTGCTTTGGCATAGAAGGTTACATCCCTTTTGACGCGATACGGCCAGGAGACACAGGAATCTTCATCCATCGCGGGATCGTCATACCATCCAAGGAAATAATAGTGGTAAAAATGCTTATATTTGGTCTGATCCGGCACAGTATAGAGCGTATTCGGTTCTACATGCTCATTCAGGATCAACTTTCCCTCAGGGTCAATGAATTTGACTGCCTTGTAATCATACGGGCAGTCCCGATCCAAATGGATACGGTCAGAGAAGGACATCTCCCGCGTCTTATAATATATGAATTCCGTTTTATTCTCCCAATCATCTGTATACGGCTCCAGCTCGTACTGATAATCCCCCATATGGAGGTGAAGCACGGCCAGAGTGATGTCGATTGGTGTCACCGTCGCGCTGAAGAGCGTCAAAAGCTTCGGACCGACATAATAACTGATCTCGTAGATTAGATGGGCCTCAAAGGTAACACAGTTCAATTCTCCTATGTTCATTTCCACTGGCAGCATGATCTGCTCATCACCACAAAGCATGCGCATGATGATATCAAGCTGGTCAATCTCAGGACTTGCCGTGGCATCGGATATCTTCTTATTATAGATAGGGATCGACATCTTGCCAGTGATCTTCAAGCCTGCAAAAATCTCTAAGCCGACCAGTCGGATGGAGAACAGGCAGATATCCAGTTCTCCGGAAATACCAACTTTCAACTCAGCTTTGACGGTACCGGTAATACTCTTCTGAACCTCTCGTGAACTGATGTCAGGCTTTTGATTTTCCGTCTGCTTGATCGTAGTAACAGTCTTGCTGGAAAAGGTAACAGAAACAGAACCGCTGAGAGAAAGGGTAAACTTCATTGTTGCGGTGATATTGATAACACCGTATACGCTGAACACAACACCTGCAAACAGCGGCATCTCAACCTTTTTTGAATCATCAAATTTGTCTTTGTAGGCACTGTCAATAAAGTCTTTTGCCGTATTCTCAAAGTCGGTCTTTTTATCATCTATCAATTCCGCTGAAGAAGAAATAGTAACAGTAGCTGAAAGCTCGTCCGTCTGTTTAACTTCAACCGTATTATCAGTAAACAAGCCAACCGTATAGCTGCCGCTGAAGGTCGTCTTGGCTTCCAGATCCGCAGAAATCTTGAGGCTGCCAATCTTAAAGCTCGGGTGGAAAGAGATACCGGGAACAATATCCATCTCACCCATTGGCTCTGCTATTGAACGGCGAGACACGTGTGGAGAAACCAACTCCACTCCTTCATTTAGCTGCAGCGTAGACATATCCATATACATTGGCTGGTCAGCAGCTTCGAAGTAGTTGAGCACAGAATCCACTTCCGGCGTTTCGCAGGTAAAGGTGATAAAGCCGTCCACCTGTTTGGATACAGCTATCACGCGGTAATAGGATATTTGATACAGGTTATTGGGATCGGCGAGGAAAAACAGCTTATTCTCCGCAAGGCGGCGGGCCTCCAGCTCCCGCAGGCGAACCTCCGTGGCGCTCACGCGGATGAAGTTCTCCGTGCGGACATCAGAAAGGTCTATCACGCCGGTACAGAAATCCATCTCCGAGGCGGATTGGAAGGCGTGTCTGTTGCGCTTGGCCCAATCCTGGGCATAGGAGCCGCTGAGAGCCGATACCACGCAGCCGGAAGGCAGGGCGTCCTTCCCCATCGCCATCACATTCCCGGGTATCTCTACCGTCTGAGCCGTGTCATTCCCCAGAAGCGCGCTTTCCGCGATGCCGACGACATCATACCCTTCCAATTGGTCAGGCACCGTAAGCACTCCTGGCGCAATACCCGTATAGCCGGTGATGACAACCCATCCGTTGGATGGCAGAACAATGTAGCGCCAGCTTCCGTCCGTCAGATCCAAACCTTCACGGACTGCCTTTTCAGCATCCGTCAGTACGGATTGCATGTCACTCTGGTCTACTGCGGAATAGACTTGTGTCTCCGCAAAGACCTTTGTCTGTATGAGGCTTGAGAGGCCTTCCGGCACGAGCCCAAGCGCCATTGTAAGCACCAACAGTACGGATACGGCAGAACGCAGAGTTTTCATAGCTTTCCCTCACTGACATTCGGTATATATTCCCATTTAAATACTATCATACCGAAATCCGCGCTGTCAATGAAGGAGAAACGGCTTTTTGCTTACAAAACGATCATTCTATTGGTGCTTTCCGTCATATCTTCAGATCCCCTTCCTTTACCCAGCCGAGCTTTCTGACGGCCGCGTGAAAGGCGAGAGAGAGTATGGCGGGGAGCACAAAGGAGATGAGTATGAGCCCCAGCCAATCAAAGGCCGTGACGGATGCCTTTATGCCGGAAGCGACATCGTTTACCCAGCCGGTGTAAACGCCGATCTGCCCGACAAAACCGCAGGTGCCCATTCCGGAGGATACGGGAGCACCGTTCATCTTCAGCTTAAAAAGGCATGTCGCCAGGGGGCCGGTGACAGCAGATGCGAGTGTCGGGGCGATCCACACCCGCGGGTTCCTGACGATATTGCCCATCTGGAGCATGGATGTCCCTATCCCCTGGGATACAAGGCCGCCCCATTTATTCTCCTGGAAGGAGATGACTGCAAAGCCTATCATCTGGGCCGAGCAGCCGGCTACAGCCGCACCTCCGGCAAGACCGGTGAGACCGAGCGCCGCGCATATGGCCGCCGAGGAGATCGGAAGCGTAAGCGCCATGCCCACTATGACGGAAACGAATATCCCCATCAGGAAAGGTCTCAGTTCTGTCGCCCACATGATGAGGTTCCCCAGCCACATGGCCGCTTTCCCCAACGGGGGCGCGATCAGCCAGGAGAGGAAGACGCCGATCCCGACCGTGACGAGCGGCGTGGCGAGTATATCCACCTTTGTCTCTTTGGATACCGCTTTGCCAATCTCCGCCGCGAGGATCGCAACAAAAAGAACCGCCAAAGGGCCGCCTGCTCCTCCCAAGGCATTGGCAGCAAAACCGACCGGGATCATTGAGAACAGTACAAGCGGAGGACATCTGAGCGCATAGCCTATGGCTGCGGCCATAGCGGGCCCGCTCATCGCGGAAGCGATCCCGCCAACCGTGTATTCTACTTTCCCGACGACAGCTACAGGCACCATTAAAAAGGGGATCCTGAACTGCGTACCTATGGTATTGATGATCGTACCGATCAGGAGTGAACAGAACAGACCCTGTGCCATCGCTCCAAGAGCGTCGATCCCATACCTTTTCAGTGATATATCGATATCCTTCCTTTTCAGAAAAGCTCTGATTTTATCCATGTATCAAAGCCTCCTTCCCGTATGATCATGTACCGCACAGGTTAAGAATATTCGTTCGCCGGTATTATATCTTGCGGCATCGGCGCAGGAATATGTTGACAACTTACAGTTTGAGAAGCACAATGTACGCAGAAGAATCCAGTTCTTATTCCGAGGAGAAGGGAAACATGCCGCATATCCCAAGCGAAGACACGCGGGCGTTCAACGATATATCTTTTCGATCGGCGCTTGAATCTGCGTTAGAGCCCTCACCCTTTTACGATACAGAGAAATGGCTTTTTGTGCCAAATACATATACTGAATACCGGTATATCCTTGGTACAAAAGGCAAAAGACCGCTGATCTGCGTGGGTGTGAACCCCTCTACCGCCGCACCGGACCATCTGGATCCAACGCTGCAAAGTGTACAGCGTATCGCATCCTTCAATAGATACGATTCATTTATCATGATCAACGTATACGCTCAACGGGCAACCTCGCCGAAGGATATGGACTCTGTCTGCCGCAAGGAGCTCCATCAAGAGAACATCAAGGCCTTCAGGTACGCTCTTTCGCTTTCCGAGACACCTGCAGTCTGGGCTGCCTGGGGAAATATCATAGAAACAAGGCCTTACCTGTGCCGTTGTCTGGCAGATATGATTTTGGCGGCGGGTGACAGCCGGGCAGACTGGTTCCACTGCGGAAAGATTTCAAAAAAAGGTCATCCTCATCATCCCTTATACCTGAAAAAAGATGAAACGCTTATGGAATTCGATGCTGCCTCCTATCTCCGCTTCCTGTCCCAAAAGATGTCCTGATCATCTCTTGAGCTCAAAAACATATCTTCCGTACGGCTTCACCGCTGACAGGGCAAGATTCCGGCATCCGGTCTTCCATTCGGCATGTTCTCATCCGGTCCGGTCATCATTCACGCAGAAATGATCAGCCCGCATCCGCACCGGTTTCCTTTTCATTTCCCTCCCCATTACAGTTTTTCCGGCGGTATTCGTTGAGCGTCAGCCCGTAGTAATCCTTGAATTTCGCGGAGAAGTACTGCAGGCGGCTGTAGCCGATCGCCTCGCAGATCTGCTCATTGCTGAGCTTGCCCTCACTGAGGAGCCGAGCAGCATACCGCATGCGCATCTCCTGCAGGTAATCCACCAGCTTCCTGCCCGTCTCCTGGTGGAACACTCTGCTTAAGTGGCCGGTACTGATGCTCAGAGCATCCGCTATGGCCTGTGTCGACAGCTCCGCGGGGGGCATGCTCCGGATATAGTGGATGGCATATTCCACCATGCTCCGGTTGCTGTCGCTGCTCTCTTTCCGGAGATACGCACTGAGCAAAGCACAGTCCCTCTTCAGGCGGCTCGAAAAATCCCCGATATCCTCTATGTGATAATATACATTTACAAGATCGCTGCCGTATACAGCCTCCGGCTTCCCCTTCACATCATAGACTGCTTTGCTCAGTAGCGATGCCGCCAGCAGCATTATGCTGCGCATATGGCCAAGGGGCGGCGCATTCTCTTTCAGCTGCGCTATGATCCCATCGATCGCATTATCGACATCCTCTATGGGCTTATTGCGGATGAGACCTATCACCGCATATACCTGGCTCATGAGCTGCGGCAGCACATCCTCCCCCTCCAATCTGTATCCGGCAGGGTCGAATACGCACACCAGCGCCTTCTGATTAAAATAGCGCGAGGATAAGGCGCGGCGAGCACAGCGGAAGCTTGCCGGTATCATATCGGCATTGGATGCAAGTATCCCCACGCCAAAGGTAATGCCGCAGCCAGCCTCCAGAAGCTTCTCCCCGGCCCTGCGGAGGATATCCGGCACGGCGTTTTCCTCTTTTGCGTGATTGATGAGATATACGCGTTCTTTTTCCCTGCTGTCAAAGGGGATGACGGTAAATGCCTGCGCAGGGAAGCAACCCAAAATAATCTCTTCCTCCTGCCGGGAAGGCTGTGCGGACAGAAGTACTGCCTGGAAGAAAGGATGCGGGAATTCGATATCCAGCTGCGGCATAGGCACCGTATAGCGGGCTTCACCGCTGATCAGGCAGTTGAGCCAGGCAGATCTCAGTTCCGGCCGGCTCTCGGCAAGGAAATGCTCACGTTCCTCGCGATACTTATTGATATCCTGAAGGGCAGTCTCGATCTTAAGAAAATGTTCACTCGGAGAGGATACGATACTGCCGGTCTCGGAAGCCGTCTCCGGGACCGCGATATGGCGCATCAGGCGGCGCATCGGGCGGGCGTAATTCTTCACGAGCACCCATAAAACGCCTGCCATGCCCGCGCAAAGGAGCACAACACAAAGGAAGACCCACATGTACAGAGTACCGTCGTGATTGCGCAGAAAGCCCAGATCCCTGTGCGCGAGCACATAGGAAAAGCTGCCGGTCGAATCTCCGCTCTCCACCAAAAGCGCCCGGAAGCCATCCTGCAAAAGCACAGGCTTCATCGGGGTTTCCATATCCGGCAGCTGCGTTCCGACAAAAGACGCATCCTCCGCGCTGAGGACCGTACCCTGAAAGTCCGTAAGGAATATCCTGTCATCTTCCTCCAGGGTCTGCAGTGCGTTCCGCAGGAGCGCATGCAGCTTCTCCTCCTCTACGGAGACAGCGATCACAGGCAGGCTGTCCTGGGAAAAAACGCCGGGGCAGGGCCGTACATAGACGATATAGGGAACTTCCTGCCCATCATAACGCATTTCCGTGCGCAGCCAGGAGGTATCCTCCGGCGCAAGATGTGAAAGGAACGCATGATCGCTCGCGTGCATCGTATATTTTTTATCCTTCAGGAAGCGGACGCCTTCCGAACCGACGACCATCGACTGTTTGGGAAAGAAGATATCCACATTGCTGCTTTGGGGAATAGCCGCGTTCACCTCGGCGCACCAGGCAGCCAGGCGGCGTATCTCAAGGCTTCCGCTCTTCCCTCCGGCGCAGCTCCTGAGGACCTGCGAAAAGCCATCCTTCATCGCAAGCCTTCGGACCGCCTCCGAACGGATCGGCTCCATGACCTGCCTGTCCGCGTTGTCAGAAAGCACTGTGATCTTCTCACGAAGGGTATAACGGAGCTCCTGGTCGAGTGTGGACGTATAGACCAGCATAAAGATAGACACAAGCGTTACCGCGATGACGGTAAAGATCACCACGATCCATATGCTGACCAGATTCACGCTTCGCCTGCCGTTCAAATCCATTCTCCCCCGTTGCTGCCATATTCCCCCCTATTATAACGTTTTGCACCCTGTTTTTACAAGATGGGCGTCTTCATTCGCGCCTGCTGAAGGCGGGAAATTCCGTCATCATCAGCTTCAGTACGCCGCCTGCCATCATTCCGCGCACGGTGATCTCCAGAGATGGGAGCCGTTTTCCGTTGAATAAGGCTTCTTTCACATAGATCCCTTCGCCATATTTCCGGATGGTGAAGGTATTGCCGTTCGCAAGGTTCAGGCGGGCACGGCGTATCCTTGGCGTACCGATGATCATGCGGTCCTGCCCGCTTACTGGAAATAAGCCAAGTGCGTTCCACAGATAGCAGGAGCACAGGCCGCCGGAATCATTATTGCCGGGGATGCCGCCGCGTCCCTCTGTAAACATATACGTGAGCCCGCCGCTTATCACCTCGCTCAGCCTGTCATGACGGCCCGCGAAATGATAGACATAGGGGGATTCCATATCCGTTTCGTTATTGAAGCCCTCAAAGCAGCAGGATGTATCATCCTCCGGATGCGCAAAGCCGAAGAAGCGGTCCGCCAGCGCCGCAAAGGCTTCCTTACCGCCCGCAAGCTCCATTCTCGCTTCCATATCATGCATCAGGCGGAAGGAGTAATTCCACTTCGTTCCCTCATAGAAGCGCTCTCCATCCCTGAGGAGCCCTGTCTTTTCATCAAAGGCATTTATCCAAAGGGCGGCGACCTTATCAAAGCGCTCAGCCATCTCTGAATTGCCCGTTTCCCCGGCCATCATGGCACACGCAGCGCAGGCATCCGTGATATCGATCAGGAACGCCTTATGGACAGCCTT
>DBXA01000092.1:22933-23431 GCA_002309235.1 Christensenella sp. UBA1224
CCGGCATCGATATCCACGCCGCGCAGCCACGCATCGACAATGGAATGCTCCGCCAGCATGCGCGCCTGTGTGGTGCTGATGCCCTCGTAATCGCCGCACATCATGAGTGTATGCGGCATTTTCTTTGTAGCGCGAGCAACATGGAGCATCGTCATAACGATCCTGCGCGACATTTCAGGATAGAGAGTGTATATGAGCGGCAGGGCTGTCTTGTACTGATCCCATATGGTAGCGAATTCCAGAACAAACTCGTGTTCATCATACAGGAAACTCTCTCCGCTGAAATCGCACGGCTTGATGAGTGAATGGTACATGTTCGAATAAAATATCCTTGCGTCACGGTCATCGTCAAATTCCGCATCGATCCTGGACAAGGCCTCGTTCCAGGCTTCCCTCGCCTGAGCCCGGGCTTCGTCAAAGCCCGGAACATCGCATACGGCATCCTCTTTGGCGATAAGGGCACTACGCGGGGAGAGAGACAATGCGATATCCGCCTGG
>DBXA01000092.1:23590-36524 GCA_002309235.1 Christensenella sp. UBA1224
GACTGCGGCCTCATCATCCGAAACAAGTTCAAGATGCGCCTTTCCCGCAGGAGAATGAAGATGCCCGCCATCGTCATACAAGCCGTCATTGGAGAAATCCACCGAGACACGGCCGCCGGGCTGCGGGAAGCGGATCCTGTGAATGGCAGCGCGCCTGGTCACCGTCACCTCACACTCCGCCCCGCTCCCCAGATCCCGGCAGGCGTAATAACCCGGCTCCGCAAATTCCCGATCGAAATCACGCGGTACTGCGGCATCCCGAAGGCTTCCCCTGAAGGGCGATACGACCGCGTAATTATAAAAGGTATCGATATCTCCCGTACCGTCGTTCTGCAGATGAGAGATACCCTTGAATTGGTTGCGCTCATACAGCTTTTTGATCGGGCCGTGCGTATTGTACATCAGTCTTCCATAGCCGGAGGAATAGCCGCCGCTGTAGCAGCCCGCCGTGATCCTTCCGAAGGGCAGTGCAGCAGCCGGCGTATTGCTGCCGCAGCGCCCCTTGATAAAACGCCATGCAGCCGCCACGCCCTGCGGCCTCGGCAGGTCGATCTCGTCACAGCCCTGGAATACATTCACATAGCCGCAGTGATCCTTCATCGTTCCTTCCGTCCTTCCGTCAATCGAGGCTTCCCACAAACGTCATTTCCGTACGGATGTCCCACGGGTCCTCACGTGTTATATCAAACAGCCTGCCTCCGCGCAGGCGTTCGCGGTCATGGCCCGGGTCATTTTCCCGCGTGCCGTAGGCCTGGTAGCCTATCGAGCCGTCATAGCCCATATGGATGCCGCAGTAAATGCCGTCAAACGTGTTGATGTGATCATGACCCGCGAAAACAGCCTTCACATCGCCCCGCTGAAAGATCGCCGCGAAGATACCGGAGTTGATCTCGGAATTACTCAGGCGCTCGTTATACTCTCCCTTGTACTGCGTGCGGCCGGCGTTTCGCAGTATAGCGTTGAATTCGTACAGCGGGATATGGAACACCATCAGGGAAGGGATCTTGTGCCCGCACTGCTTTTCCAGCGTCACAGAGGTATTCCAGTACCACATCACCTGCTCGAACCGGATAAAATCGTAATCCGCATAGGAGGCAATGGGCATGGGCATCATCACATCCCAGTAGAGATCCCCTTTGTACTCAAGAGGGACCGTCTGGGTCCTCCAATCCTGCTGGGAATCAATGCCCCATATGCCGTACACCGGCTCCCCGCTCTCATCGACGACCGGCAGGAAGTAATTTCCCGTCCCGGGCAGCTCCTCCGGCCCGGTTCTTGAGACGCAGTGGCGATACTCCTCGTAGGCCGCCTGCTGCCAGCGCTTGGAAAGCCGATCCGTCTGATCGTGATTCCCGTAAACATGCGCCCAGGGGATGCCCCGTTCTTCCATCGGAGATGCGATCCTCTCCAGCTGTTCCCTGAACTGATCCTCTGTCTCGCAGCCGCAAACATTATCCCCGCCCAGCACCACGAGATCGGGCTTCGTCCTGTCGATCAGAAGGCCCATCGCAAGCGGGGTGCGTACATCAGGGCCAGGCTTCTGGTGCGCATCACTCATCATAAGGATGCGGAAGCCGCCGTCCTTCCTGAACCTCAGCGGGATCTTAGGGGTGTATTCATCCGGCAGCCGCATTGTCATTGCTCCTCCCTATCCGTTGTACGATAAAGGGGCCGCCGTAAAGCGGCCCCGGACCGTGATCAAAAGATCGTATGCCTGATTACCTGTTGTGATACCACGCGTTCGCTTCTTCCGTAACGGTAGTGCCGCCCATGGCATACCAGTTCTCCACAAACGTATCGAACGCATCAACAGGGGCCTCGCCGGTGATGATGCCGATGTAAGTGGTCAGGCGCAGGGTCTCCATGCTGGTCCAGACATTGGGCATGGATTCCGTGGTGATGGGCAGCTTGGTGTTCGGATATCCGCCAGTCTGGAACTGCGGCATCTCCATAGCCCAGTTATACTGCGCAGGCTTTGCCTTCATGGCGAAGTACGGGTTCTGGAGAGTATTGAACATGTTGGTGTGGCTGCCTTCATCAGCGCGCTCATGGCCTTCCTTGGCCACGAAGCCCAGCAATTCGTCATAATCATACTGATCGGATTCCAGATCCCAGTTCCAGATCTTTTCCCAGACATCGAAATCAGAGCCGATGGCATTGATGACTTCCAGGATCCTTGCGACCTTTGCGGGCTGATCGGCCAGCAGATAGCTGAAAACGATAGCTTCACTTGTGGTCAGGCCCCAGCTCTCACCGCCCTGCTTTCCTTCCGGACCAACGGGATTGTAGCCGATGACCATGTTCTCATAGCCGACGGTGGTAGCGAAGGTACGCATGGTGCGGCCATACTGGAAGTTGCCGCCCTTACCGGTCTCCTCGTCTTTCGGACCATCAAAGTCAGGTGCCAGGTGATAGTACGCTCCGGAGGAAGAGAAGCCGATCTGGCCGTTCTCAAACGGTACGGACAGAGCCCAATAGCCGCCCTGGTTCTCGCCGGTGATGAATTCGGGATCGATCAGTTCATCCTTGTACCACTTTGCCAGCAGTTCAAGCGCATCCTTCATGGTGGGATAGACGGCGCCGTATACCAGATCACCGTTCTCATCCTCGATCCAGCGGTCCGGCAGTGCGCCGAAAGCGCCGAAGATGGGGTTCATACCGGTATTGCTCAGAGCATAGGTGTCTTTTACGCCGTTGCCGTCCGGATCCTCGTTGGCGAACTTATAGAACACTTCCTCGCATTCCTCGAGAGTCATGGGGACTTTGCCGTCGGTATAGCCGAACTTGGCCAGCCAATCGGCACGCCAGAAAGGCGCATAATTGAAGCGGCCGTCACCGTTCACGCGGGGCAGACCATAGTTGACGCCGGCGTAGGAAACGCAGCTGAAGCACTCCGGATCATACTCGATCAGCCAGGCATAGCTTTCCGGCATGCACTTCTGGATCACTTCCAGGGGCAGCGGCATAACGACATCCTGCTCTACCCACTTGGAGAACTGCGCCGCGTTCTGCAGCATGAACACATCCGGTACTTCACCGCCGGAAATGCGGGTGGTGAGAAGCTCATCATAGTTCTCGCGCTCCAGGAACCAGACATCCAGGTCTACATTGAATGTCTCTTCCAGCCAGGCAACAACGGTGTCGCCTTCGGCGATGGCATCGGTATCATGTCCGGCCAGCCAGGCTATCGAGATCTTTTCCGCAGGATCAGATACATACGCATCCAGATCCACATCTGCCATTGCCGACGCGGAAAGCGCCAGCACCAGGCACAGGAACAGGCTCAGAAACTTCTTCATTGGAATACCTCCTTGTAAAAATATGCTATCCGGGCAGCGCCCGGTGAGCAGCAGTTCTTTATCCCTTCAGGGAGCCTATGAGCATGCCCTTTACAAAATACTTCTGCAGGAAGGGATATACGCAGATGATCGGAACGGTCGCCAGCATGATCGAAGCCGCGCGCAAAGTCACGATATCCGTATCGGTCGAATTGGCCACAGCCTCGCTCGCGGCAGTCATCTCCTTCGAATCGGTCAGTATGATGCGCCTGAGGACTACCTGAAGAACATACTTTTTCGCGTCCGTGATGTACAGAAGGCAGTTGAAATAGGCGTTCCAGTTGCTCACGATGACCCACAGGCTTATGGTAGCCAGTATCGGCATGGAGAGCGGGAGCATCACACGGATCAGCACCTGCCATGAATTAGCCCCGTCAATGACCGCCGCCTCCTCCAGCTCCTCCGGCAGCGTCATAAAGTAATTGCGCGCTATGATGATGTGTGTGACCGATATACAGTGCGGCAGTATGATAGCAAAGTAGGAATTGCCCATATTGAGCGTTTTCTTCACCAGCAGGTAAGTGGGTATCATTCCCCCGGAAACGAACATGGTGATGAGTATGATGGTCGTAAACAGGCCGCGCAGAGGCAGATCCTTCTTGGACAGCGGATATGCCCCGAGTATGACACCCGCAAGCGAGCATGACCAGCCGAGCAGTACGACCTTGATCGTATTGAGATACCCGGACCAGAGGAAGCTGGCATCAAACATATGGATATACGCATCCCAGGACCATTTTTGCGGCCACAGCTTAAAGCCGGATGCAGATGCGTAATCCGGCGAGGTGAACGATGTCACCGCCACATGCCAGTACGGATAGAGGAACGTGATGCTGAGCAGCACGAAGATGATCACCAGCACTGCCTGGAAAACAGGCTCTCCCTTGCTTTCGTATATGCGGTTGCGCGGCTTAACCGCCGATCCATTCGCTTTCATCGCAGTGCCTCCTTACCAAAGCCCGTACTCGTTCACACGCTTGGAGATGAAATTCGCACTGACCACCAGGACGAGGGATATGATGTTGCGGAAGAGCTCCGCGGCAGTAGAATAGGAAAAATCCGTATTCGTAATGCCCTGCCGGTAGATATACGTGCCCAGGACATCCCCTACCGAATAGACCGCGGGGTTCAGCAGGTTGAATATCTGGTCAAAGTTGTCTTCCACCAGAGAACCTACGGCAAGTATCAGCATGATGGTCACCGTAGGGAGGATGCCGGGCAGCGTCACATGCCAGATGCGTTTCCACCTGCCGCAGCCGTCCACGCGCGCGGCATCATACAATTCCTCATTTACGCCGCCCAGAGCTGCGAGATATATGATGGAGCCCCATCCGATGCCCTGCCAGATGCCTGTGACTACCAGTGTGGAACGGAAATAGCGCGGACTGCCCAGGAAATAGATAGGTTTCCCGCCCATAAGGCGTATCAGCGCGTTTACCGGCCCACGGGAAGGCGACAGCACCTCCATAAAGATGCCTGTCAGTATGACCCAGGAAATGAAGTGCGGGAGATAAGATATCGTCTGCGTGACGCGTTTAAAGCGCGGGAACCGCAGTTCGTTGATCATGAGTGCCAGTATGATAGGCGCGGGAAAGCCGAACACAAACTTATAGCAGGCAATGATCACTGTGTTGGCGAAGACAGTTTTGAAATCGTAGGATGTGAAAAGACGCTGAAAATTCTCCATACCCACCCAGGGGCTTCCCATGATGCCCTTGAGGATGCGATATTTCTTGAATGCCAGCAATATGCCGTACAGCGGTCCGTATTTGAAAATGATAAACTGGACCAGGACGGGTATCAGCATGATCAGATGCAGCTTATGCTTGCGGACGGACGCCATAAAATGCCTCCGCTTATTGATGCGCATCATAGCTGTATTTCCCGAACTCATTCCCGTTCACCTCACAGCGATACTGATTCAAAACGTCCTCTTAATCATATAGTGCCTGTAATCTTAATGCAAGATTAAAAATCTGATATTTGGCACGTTTTTTTGATCATATTTCCGAAAACAGCTTAATTTCAGGGTAATTCGAAGTGCTGTGATGGATGCGTAAAATGGCTTCCGCAGCTATGTTTCGTTATCACGTCCTCCTTCTCCTGTTCTGCTGCGAAGAGCGGATACTTTTACGAATGGTGTTTTTTCAGAGCATGCATATAGCCGCACAGCGCGTTATACGGTGCGATTCCAGTATCGTGTGTCCTTTCGTCCTTTCAGCTGCCGCACAGTATCTCCCCATAAGCCTTGACCGGCGGTTCCCCGTACAGCATTCGGTAATCGCGGCCAAGATAGCAGCCGAAGCTTGTGATGTTCTCAAATCCGCGCGCACGGTAATCCGCCACATCACGCTTCATGACCTCTTCATCCAGGTCCAGTTTTTTCGGCGGCTTTTTCCACCCGGAAAACTTGGAATTATCCATCCAGTACTCCAGCACCTGCGACCCCTTCGCACCGAAAAAGGAGATGAGATCCTCCACACAGCCGCTCTCTGCGGCATTGACCGGGCTTTGGGCATCAAACAAGGGAACATGGTGGTCCCTCTCAAAAGGAGCATATTCCAGGAACACCCCCTGTTCCGGTTCGGTCTGCGCAGGAACGCGGTTCGTCTCAAAATATGCCAGGTAGCTCAGCTGCGCAGATGCCTTGTAGCGGCGTATACCCCTGAGCATGGCATTCACAACGCGCAGCTGCTGGTCCGCAGCGGTAAGCTTTCGGCACTCGGGACAGAAGCATTTCCCCGCACGTACATCATCCATCCAGAAGAAATAGCGGTCCGAACCGGTTTCCAGGAGATGCGCCAGCATTTCCGCACGGGCGGAGATATATTCCAGCGCCTCTTCATTACCGGGGCAAAGGTTGATGTCGCTCACCCTGTTCCCGTTCTCATCCATGCGGAAGAAGCAGGGTACATCGGCAAAGAGCGAACGCGGCAGAAGCCAGCTCATGGCATGTGCCTCATACTCCACGGTGATCCCGTTTTGATTGAGCCTGCGAAGGATACTTTGATATCCGGGCAGGTTTTTGCGCACGATCGCCTCTTCCAAAGAAACATGCGCCATATTCCCGCCTACGGGATGCAGTCCCAGCGTATTGATGCCGGCATCGAGCAGACGATCCGGCCACGTTTCATCCAGTTCCTCAGGATGAATGATGATACCATGCCTGTTCTCCATATTTTTTTCCTTCCGGAGATGCTCCGTTTCTCCCGTTCCGGCTGCCGCGGCATGAGCCGCCGAACGCATCGTACATAGGTGCATGCCGCGAACCTCCGCGCATATTCACCGCACTATTCATAGTATAAACTGTTTCACGCGGGCAGGCAAGTTGTGCTATAATGTGGCCATCCGGTGTACGTTCCATCCGACTGTTCATATAAGGAGGTCATCATGGCTGATTATTCCGTTTTCACAAAACCCTGGAAGGATTACCCGGTGGAAGAGCTGATCCGCATTGTCAGCTCTATGGGCTATAACAGGATCGAATTCCCGCTGAGGGACGGTTCACAGGTCTCCCCTGCGCAGGCGGAAGAGAAGCTGCCGGAGCTGGTCCGCCGGCTCGGGGATGCAGGCATCATAATAGATGACGTCGCCTCCTCCACAGAGGAAAGAGTATTCGCCGCGTGTGCCGCCTCTTCCATACCGATGATCCGGGTCATGTTCACTCCTCCCATGTCCGACGACTACCTGGCGCAGGAAACCGAATACTTGAAGCGCATCGATACCTGGCTGCCCCTGTGCGAGAAGTACCGCGTCAAGGTCGGGATCCAGATGCACAGGGGCAGAGGCGCAATGACGACAGCTGATATGATGCGCATCGTCTCCCGTTTCGATCCCCGCTATATCGGGGCTATCTGGGATGCCGCGCACTCCGGCCTGGCAGGTGAAGATCCGGAGCAGGCTATAGACCTGTGCTGGAGCCACCTGTGCCTGGTGAACTTCAAAAACGCCCGTTACCAGATGTATGGCAGGAATGCGGACGGCACAGCGGTATACCAAGCATATTTCTGTCCCGGTCCGGACGGTTTCACCAGCTGGCCCCGCGCCGTTGCGCACTTGAAGAAGAAAGGTTATTGCGGCACATGGTGTATGCCCGCGGAATATACGGGATTATCTCATGAAGAAGAAGCATCTTATGCCGCCCGAGACCTGAAATGGCTCAGATCCCTTGTAGAAGGGTAAAAAGGCACAATCAACAATGAGGAGGTTTTGCACAGTGTATAAAACCGCTGTTCTCATGGAAAAGAGTCTTGCTGAAAGCCTTTTCCTGGCAGAAGATCTGGAATTTATGAAGACCTTTTCCACCTTCAACCCGATCGACGGGCTGCCGGAAAAAATGACACATGAATTTATGGAAGAGCAGCTGCCGGATGCCGATGCCTGCATCACCTGCTGGCGTACGCCTGCCTTCACGAGGGAGCTTCTGGAAAAAAGCCCAAAGCTCCGCTTCATCATGCACGGAGCAGGAACCGTGCGCAGCCTGGTATGTGAGGAATTCTGGGATATGAAGGGCCGCCGCATCTCCTCCAACGCCCCCATCATCGCCAAGGATGTGGCACAGACGACTCTGGCCTTTATCCTCACCTCGCTCAGGCATTTCTGGCCTATGAACGCGCTTACGCACGCAGGCGGCTGGAAGGGCGGAGAAAGCGGTACATTCACGACCAGGAGCCTGGATAAAAACCTGAAAGTCGGCCTTGTCGGCTGTTCACTGGTCGGCAAGGAGGTCATAAGCATATTAAAGCCTTTCGGCTGCCCCGTCAGCGTGTGGGATCCGTACCTCTCCCCTCTGGAAGCGGATATGCTCGGCGTTGACAAAGTCGACCTGGATACCCTCCTTTCGACGAGCGATGTGATATCCATGCACGCCCCGGCAAACCCGGACTGCCGGAACATCATCAACGAAGACAACCTGCCCCTCATCCGGGACGGGGCCATTTTCATCAATACCGCCAGAGGGCTTGAGGTTCAGGAGGAAGCGCTCGTGAAGGAGCTGGAGACCGGCCGCTTCTTCGCGTGCATCGATGTCACGAACCCTGAGCCGCCCGTCGAGGACAATCCCCTGCGGAAGCTGGACAACGTCGTGCTCACGCCGCATGTGGCAGGCGGCCATACCGTTCAGACCAGAAAGCTGATGGGCCGCAACGCGATCAAGGAAGTATACAATTACCTCACAAAAGGCCTGATCGCCTACGAAGTCCGCAAGGAAATGCTGGAACACATGGCCTGATACCGACGCATTAATAAACAGCCCCCGCGCACCCAGCGGGGGCTGCCGTTATATCGACAGATAAGAGAGCCGATTGAGCTTTACTTCGCAGAAGCTGCGATCCACTCGGTCGGGATCTCTTTCGCATTGAAGGCATCTACAGCTTCCTGTGTGATAGCGATAGCCTCCTCGATGCCCATGGACTGCATGGTCGACATGTAGGTATCCCAGTTCTCATCGATATCAAGATCGCCAAGGATGAACTTGAGAGCCATTTCCTTATAATACGTATCGATATCGGTCATGTATTCCGCGCGTTCGACGGATTGGTCGACCGTAAGGGTCGCAAAGATGATGCCGGTGGAATCGACTGTGGTATCATCAGAATACAGTTCACGGAAGTACAGCGCCTTCGGATCGCCGATAGTGCCGGGGTTGCAGGATACGTCCGGCTCTGCAAGCTTCGGACCAAAGTGCAGCTTATAGACATACTGTCCGCTGGAAGCCGGAACCGTCGGGTTGTTCAGCATTGTATCGGTATAGACCTTCTTGCCATCCGCATCGACGGTATAGGTCGTACCTTCAATGCCCCAGTTGTAAATCAGGGCGCCTTCCTCAGTGTAACCATAGTTAAGGAACTGGATGGCAAGCTCAGGATCCGCGCACTTGGTCGTTACGACTGTACGTATTCCATCAGCCGGGACCGCATCCCAAGTCGTAGTCTCAAAGCGATACTGCTGGCCTTCATACAGGCGCGGATAGTTGACGATGTAGATCTCATATCCTGCCAGCTTAGCGGCACCGTAAGAGATATCGCTGGGGGTGATGAGCAGGCCGACTTCCTTGTTGTCAAACAGAGCGCTGCGGGTGATGCTGCCCGTGAAGTCCGGATACAGGTAGCCGGCTTCCCACCAGGCGTTCATCTGCTTCAGGTAATCCTTATACGCTTCGGTATAGGGGCCGAAAGCAACAGAGCCGTCTTCATCCAGGAAGAAAGTATTGTGAATGCCATAGGCAAACATAAAGTGTGTCTGAAGACCGGAAGATGTGGGAGCCCAGCCCCAATAACCGTGTTCTTTCAGATCTGCGAACAACTGCGTATAATCATCGATCGTTACAGGCATCTTGTCGCCCCAGCCGATCTCTTCCTGGATGTCCACGCGGAGAGTCTCACGGCTGTACTGGGGAGCAGTCTGCTTGATCTGATCAAACTCGGTTACGCGGCCGTCTGCCGTTGTTGCCATAGCATAGGCTAGATCAGAAGCTGTGATCGCCGCTACGTAAGCAGGCGCATTATCCATAAGATAATCCGTCAGTTCGACAAAGTTGCCGTCGTCGACGCCTGCGGCGGAACCGCCGGCCGTCTCAAGATAACCGTCGATCTGAATGATATCCGGAAGGTCTCCGGAGACGAAGAGCAGGCTGAGCTTCTCAGCCTCCGTGCCGGTAGCCGGATGGATCCACTTGACATCTATGCCGGTATTCTTCTCGATCGCCTGCCAGCAGATGTTGTCATCGTGGGAGGATTCATAAGACGCAGCGCGGAGGCTATGCCACCACGACAATGTCTTATCGCCAAAATTCTCAGTGAGTGGGTACGTGATCTCAGCAGAAGCAGCCGCGCACACCGATAAGGCCATAACGAGTGCGAGCAGCAGGCAAATTCTACGTTTCATGCAAATACTCTCCTTTTCTGAAAATTACCCGTACGGGGGTGCTCCGTACATAGTCACCTGTATATCACATTCCTTGCGGAATGTAATTACCTGAAGGGGTGGGACCTATTCTTTCAGGGAGCCCATCATGACGCCCTTTACGAAATACTTCTGGACGAATGGGTATACGCATAAGATCGGAACTGTCGCAACGATGATCGTACAGTACTTGAGCAATTCCTTAACATAACTTATACCCACACCCGATTGAATATCCGCATTGCCCTCCATTTCAGAGGCGGATATCAGTATTTCACGCAGGAAGAGCTGCAGCGGGAATTTGGACCTGTCCTGCAGGTAGATCATGGAATTGAACCAGCTGTTCCATATACCTACCATGTAGAACAGAACGATAACGGCAAGAGTCGCCTTGCTCGTGGGAAGTATGATATGGAACAAAACCTGCAGGTCGTTCGCCCCGTCTATGGTAGCAGCTTCTTCAAGCCCCTGCGGTATCGCCTGGAAAGAAGTCTTCATGATTATCATGTTCCAAGTACCTACCGCGCCTACGATGATGATCGCAATGTACGTATTCAGGATGCCCAGCGTGCGTACCACCATGAAAGTAGGTATCATACCTCCATGCAGGTACATGGTCAGTACAAGGAACATGGTAAAAAACTTCTTCAGTTTATACCCTCGGCGCGAAAGGACAAACGCACCTATGATGGTCATGACCATAGAAAAGACAGTACCGAATACCACATAGATAAGCGTATTCTTATATCCTGTCCAGACATCCGGATTTGAGAGCACCACACGGTAACCATCCAGCGAGAAGCCGAGAGGATACCAGATAGGACCTACATGTGAATAAATGCGGTATCCGTTGGAAAATGAGGCAAACAGAACGTACAGCATCGGATACAGGCAAATAAGGCAGATGACTGTGACAAGCAGATATATGAGGACATCAAATGTCTTTTCCGACTTTCTTTTAATCGTTGCCATTCCCGGCCTCCTCCTTTCTCACCAAAGACTTTCTTCCGTAAGTCTTCGGCTCACATAGTTTGCCGAACACAGCAGGAAGATGTTAATGACCGCATTGAACATATCGACTGCCGCGCCAAGAGAATAATCCTGGTTAAGGAGACCTGCGCGGTACACGTACGAAGATATGATATCGCTCGTCTCATAGGTCGAAGCGCGGTAGAGCAATATCACCTTGCCCGCACCAATGCTCATCATAGAACCGATCCTCATGATCAGCTGAACAACGATGACAGGTACCAGAGCGGGAAGCGTTATATGCCATATTTTCTGGATCCTGCCCGCTCCGTCGATATCCGCTGCTTCATACAGATTCATATCCACATTGGAAAGTGTGGCAAGATAGATGATCGACCCCCAGCCAACAGCCTGCCATATATCGCTGGCGACATAGACCGATCGAAAATAAACCGGAAATGCCAGCAAATCCGCCCTCGGTACTAGTCCAAGCCAATTGAGCAGTGTTGTTACAAGGCCGTTTGACTGTACGAACAGTATCACGATACCGCAGGCAACTACAGAGGAAATAAAGTGCGGCATGTAAGAAACCGTCTGGCATACCTTTTTGTACTTGTTCGGCGCCATTTCGTTGAGCAGCAGTGCAAATACGATCGGTGCAGGAAAGCCCCACAAAAGCAGCAGGCCGTTCAGCATGATAGTATTGCGGATCAGACGCCAGGCGTAAGGGCCGCTGAAAAACTTTTCAAAATTCCCCCAGCCGACCCATTTCGATCCCAATATCCCCTTTGCCGGCTTATACTTCATAAAGGAGATCACAACGCCGAACAGCGGAATATAGTGGAAAATGATATAGTAGACCATTATTGGGATAAACATGATGTATATGATCTTGTACTTCTTCAGATCATATCGCCATCCATGCTTATTATTGATCATGCTCCCGGCTCTCGCCATTTATGACCACTCTCCTTCCCCGCGCTGTGTATCCTTATCCAAAGCTGACTCGCTTACCATGTTCTCAGGACGATGCCTGCCGGATAACGTCCGCTTTCGCGTCCGTAGAGAGCAATGCCTTTATCCCCGCAGCGCAGCGTGACGCTCAAGCTGCCCTTCTCCACTATGCCGGGGATCAGCCTGGAAGGTATCTCCACGCGGAAGAGCCCGCCGTAAGAACCCGCCTCATCCAGCTTCCGGTCATCCGGCTGGTTATGGAAGGACAGTATACCGCGGCAGTCCGCGCAGTCGTTTTCAAGGTAGATCCTCCTGACCGGTACTCCCTCTACCAGTACCTCCGCCACTTCGTCATACTGATCTTCATCCGTCATGAAGTAGCTGTTTTTGAACTGGCCGCGGTCTACCCTCGCGCCCCGCATAAAGCTGAGGCCGTTGTTCTCGGCGCCGAACTTCACATCATCTTTTTTCAGGAACCTCTTGGAGGATGCTTCGAAGAACAGCGTCAGGCCGTTGATATCCGTCTTTGGCAGAGGCAGCTCCACCCTGATCTCACCCGCGCCGGCAAGGCACAGCTTTTCACCGCCATGCGCGCGCCATGTGCGCTCACACCCGGCGGCCTCCGCCGATGCGGGAGATACCTCCGTGATGTTCCGGGCGTTTTTGACTCTTACATCAAAGGTCGTAAAGTTGCGGGATACGACTTCCCCTGCCTTCGTCTTCAGATACATGGAGAGCACGGCAGCAGCATTCTCATCGGGCATGCGCAC
>DBXA01000092.1:36560-43599 GCA_002309235.1 Christensenella sp. UBA1224
TCGCCTTCCGAATCGCTCACCCTTCCATCGAGACCTTCGTGCCAGAGCTCCCAACCGCATACGAGCCCCTGGCTGTGATATCTGTCCGAGAAGGAGGAAAGCTTGATCGGCACGGCAGCCGCTTCACAGGGGCCTGTCGTACGGCAGGGCGGGCAATCCGGGATCAGGATATCAGGCGCGTGCAGATCGCGCAGCGTCATGCCGCGGCACATATCCTGATAACCCCAATCCTTGTCCGTATCGTCGATACGGTAGTAGCCGTTGAACTCGTTGATGACATCGTGGAATTCCGTAAACACAAAGCCGCATATCTTTTCATGCAGGCGGAATTCATTGAGCATATAGTGATACTGCCAGCTCAGGTCAGAGTCACCCGCGGAGCCTTCCACGCCCCAGACCATGCCGCATTCGCTGTTCATGAGCGGCTCATCGTGCTGCACCCGGCCGCCGGTATAGTTAAAGCCGCTGCCCGGGTATGTGTTATCCGCGATCTTTTTGATATGCTCCCTGACGACCTCGTAACCGTTCAAGTAGAAGTGCCAGGTGTTGATATCCGTTTCCGTATGGTCATAGTTGCAGGGGGAGTTATCTTCTATAAACCGAGTGGGATCCAAAGCCTTTGCCGCCCTGTAGGTATCGATCACCCACTGCTGCGTCTCCGGCAGGTACACCCGTGCCTTGTACCTGGGAGTATCCTCCGGCGCATCCTTCTTCCTTGTAAAGAGACCCCAGGTCTCATTGAACATGACCCATTGGAAGATAGAAGGATGGTTGAAATCCCTGGCAAAGGTCACAGGCCATTCCGCATCGTAAGCGGCCCTTGCCTCTTCATTGGGTTCTCCCCAGAAGCACGGGATATCCGCTATCACCATCACGCCCAGTTTATCCATCCAGTAAAGCTTCCTGGGAAGCTCGCTCTTTATATGGATGCGCACCGCGTTCAGCCCTATCCTCTTTAACCGCCAGGCCTCATCGCGCATGCTCTCGTCTGTGGGGTAGGTAAAATGCCCTTTGTCGTGGAACGCCTGGTCCAGCGTAGCGTTGATGTATATGGGCTTTCCGTTGAGCGTGATCCACTTGAACTCACGCCCGTCGAATTTCTCCGCCCCTATCTCGCGGATGCCGAAATACGTCGAGACCGTATCCCCGCCCAACTCCAGCGTACCCTCGTACAGATACGGGTCATCCGGAGACCAGAGCCGCGGCTTTGCGAATTTCATATCGATAACGGTTTTGCCGTCCTTGATCTCCCCTTCAAATACCTGTCCGCCGAAGGAGGCCCTGAGTATCATTCCATCAGGCGCCTGTGCTTCCGTCTGCAGCTGCACATCCCCCGTGATCTTCGTATAGAACCGGAAGGCCTTGATATAAGAGGCCGGACGTTCTTCCAGCCAGACTGTCTGCCAGATTCCCTGGATATCGCCGTAGCCCTGCTTTCCGTAGGTCTGCGTTTCCCTACGCGTGTCCTCGGCGCGCACTTCTATGGTGTTTTCACCCTCCTGCCAGAGATCCGTGACATCCGTATCAAACTGGTTATACCCGCCCTTATGGCAAGCAGCGTGTTTGCCGTTTACATACACTTCCGCAAGATAATCGACCGCGCCGAAGCAGAGCCACACTCGTTCCTTTGTCTCAAAGGCGGCTTTTTTCCTGTACCAGCCGGTTCCCGGCACATTTTCCCCGATCCCCGAAAGGGGGCTCGTCCAGGAATAGGGAACCGTTATCTTTTTCTCCCATTTTTCCCTTTTTTCGGAAAACAGCTTTTCCTCATTTTCATTACCCGCCGGAAAAAGCATGAATTCCCATTCACCGTTCAGGTTTGACCAATTTTTCCGTTCAAAATCAGGACGTGGATAATAAGAGCTGCTCATCTGTACGTGATCCCCTTTCCCACTTTACAATTTTAACCAAATCCATTATAATATTTTACAGTGAAAAGTTCAATAACATATCCTATCACAATATTGACTTTTTCTCGCGCTGCAGGAATTGCTGGAAAATCGATGTTTTCTCTTTGCTGCGACAAAGGATAGCATATGCTTAAGATATTGTCCGTGAGACATTCATGGCTGGAACCGGCCGGCTTTGAAATGCACAGGTCCAGAGGAAATCAGGAATATGTGCTCCTGCATTTCCATACGCCGTGCCATTTATGCATAGACAGTGAGTGGAGGTACACAACACCAGGCACTTTTGTAGTGATACCGCCCCATGTTCCTCAGCACATGCGCTGTGAAGAACCTCTCGTGCACGACTGGATGCATGTTACGGGTGAGATCGATCTTATCATGAGAAAATACGGGCTCGAGCCCGGCAAGATATACAATCTTCCCTTTACATCGTGTATAGGAGAATACATAAAACAGCTCGAAAAGAGCACCTACTATAATCTGCCCTTCAGTGAGGAGCAGGCTCAGGTGATACTCAACGCGATTTTTATATTTGTAGCACAAAAGCTGGCAAGGCAGGAGCGCTCACAATCCGTAAGCCTTGAGAGTACAGAGCTTTTCAAAAAACTGCATGCTGAAATGATACTGTATCCTGCCAGGGACTGGAAGGCAGAAGACATGGCCCGTATAACCGGCGTCAGCGTATCACGCATGTACCATATCTATAAAACCCTTTTCGGCTCCACTCCCCAGCAGGATATCATACGCTACAGGATAGAGATCGCGAAATCCATACTTTCGACCGGAGCAAGTGTCGCCGAAACAGCAGAATGCTGCGGCTACAGGAATGTATCCCATTTTATACGCCAGTTCAAGCAGGAAACCGGCTTCACGCCCAAAACATATACCTATTGATCCGACCGCGCTCAGCCTGCTGCTGAACAGCTGCAAAGAAAGTAAAATGAGGTGATTGTATGAGAAAAGTGATCCCCTTCAATGACGGCTGGCTCTTTGCCAAGCCCGGGCAGGAGCCCGCACCAGTATCTCTTCCCCATACCTGGAATGCCATTGACGGCCAGGACGGAGGCGATGATTACTGGCGCGGTACCGCCGTCTACACCAAGCGCTTCGAAAAGCCCGGATATGTCCGGGGAGAGCGCGTGTTCCTCTCCTTTGAAGGCGCCGCGATGACGACGGAAGTGGAGCTCAACGGGCAGACAGTATGCCGCCACGAGGGCGGGTATTCCACTTTCCGCGCTGACATTACGGACCATCTGAAGGATAAAAACGAGCTGACCGTGCGCACGGACAACAGCCGCAATGACCGCGTCTATCCCCAGATGGCGGATTTTACCTTCTACGGCGGGCTGTACCGCGGCGTAAAGCTGATCATAGTCCCGGAGGTCCATTTTGAGCTCGTGGAGGACGGCACTCCCGGCATCCGTGTGGCCACACAGATCGAAGGCACGAGCGCCAGTGTCACTGTCGAGACATGGCAGAATGCCGATGTACCGGTAACCATCACAGTAAACGGCGAACAAAAGGAAGCCATTTCGGAAAACGGCCGCGCAAAAGCGGTCTTTACCATTGAAAACGCGCACCTTTGGAACGGCCTTGCCGATCCTTTCCTCTATACCGCCCGGGCGCAGCTCGCCTCCGGCGATACAGTCTCAACGCGCTTCGGCATACGCACCTTTGCCGTAGATCCGGAAAAGGGTTTCTTCCTGAACGGTCAAAGCTATCCTCTGAGAGGCGTATGCCGTCACCAGGACAGGGCGGTGCTCGGAAACGCGCTGACGGAAGAACAGTTCCGGGAAGACATGGATATCATACGGGAACTGGGAGCCAATACCCTGCGCCTGGCCCATTACCAGCACGCGCAGGAATTCTATGACCTGTGCGATGAAAACGGCCTGATCGTCTGGGCAGAGATCCCCTACATAAGCAATCACATGCCGGGCGGCCGCGCCAATACCATCTCCCAGATGCGTGAGCTGGTCACCCAGTGCCGCAACCACCCCTCCATCGTCTGCTGGGGCCTCTCCAATGAGATCACCATGGGCGGCGATATGACTGACGATATGCTGGAAAACCACCGCCTGCTCAATGACCTCTGCCACAGGCTGGATCCCACACGGCCCACGACAATGGCGCATCTGGGAAACCTTGATACCGCAAGTCCCCTGATCGGGATCGCCGACCTGGGCAGCTACAACCTGTATTTCGGCTGGTACTACGGAGAGACCAGACAGACCGGGGAATTCCTTGATAAATACCATGCGGAGCATCCGGACAGGGCCATGGGCATGTCGGAATACGGCGCGGATGCGAACACACAGTTCCACAGTGCAAAACCGGAGCGGGGAGATTACACCGAAGAATACCAGTGTCTCTACCACGAGCAGCTCCTCAGATGCATAGAGGAGCGCCCCTATCTCTGGGCGACCCATGTGTGGAACCTGTTCGATTTCGCAGCAGATGCGAGAAATGAAGGCGGCCGAAAGGGCGTAAACCAGAAGGGCCTTGTTACTATGGACCGCCGGATACGCAAGGATGCCTTCTATGTATATAAATCCGCCTGGAGCAGGGAGCCGTTCGTCCACCTGTGCGGCAGGCGCTACGCGGAGCGGACAGAGGACGAAACGGAGATCAAGGTGTATTCAAACCTGGAAGAAGTAACGCTCTTTGTGGATGGCCGCCGGATAGGCACCCTTTCCGGGAACCGCATATTCACCTGGCATGTACCGATCACGGGCACCCACACCGTAACAGCCAAGGCCGACACTGTCTCCGATACCATGGTGATAAGCCATGTGAAGAAAGCCAACAAAGCCTATGTCTACGAAAGGCGCAACGTAACCAACTGGTTTGACCCGAATGAGACCGATCCGGACTGCTTCTCCATCAAGGATGCCCTCGGCGATCTCCTGGCCCACCCGGAGGCAGCCGCCATCCTGAAGGAAGCCATTCCCAGGCTCCGCACGGGAGAGGTCCCCAAAATGGTGGCGGGGAGACCGCTCGACGGCTACCTGCAGCGTATGGGAGACGATATATCTGCCCAACAGGCAAAGGATTTGAATGCTGCCCTGCAAAAGATCCGCAGAGTGAGCCGATAGGCGCAGATCAGGCATGTGGATATATCAACATCCTTTGGCTATATCGCTCCAAAGGGATCATATGAGGAGACAAATGTATGAAAAAATGGATCAGACGGATAAGCGTTTCATTAATACTCGCGTCAAGTGAGATGCTTCTCGGCTTGCTGCTCCTGATCAATCCTGCAGGGCTCACAGGTTTTGTGATCGTATCGATCGGCATCCTAATGCTGCTGGGCGGGATATACCATCTGTTCCGTTACATCAGACTGCCAAGAGAAGAGGCTGCCGCTACCTGGAAGCTGTCATCAGGCGCTGCATTGTTGGCGGCGGGGATCTACACTGTGATCAGCCGGAATTCACTGGCACAGATCCTGGGAACGCTTACGACCTTATTCGGTCTTGTCGTCATGGTAGCCGCTTTCATGAAGCTTCAGATCTCCGTAGATGCCTGGCGCGGAAAACGTCCATTCTGGTATCTGATGGTCATCAGCTTTTTGCTGACGGATATACAGGCTATGCTCCTGCTGATCAATCCGTATTCCGAAAGCTCAGTTTGGATCTTTAACGGCATCGCTTTGATCCTGCTGGCCCTGTTGGACTGTGCCTACTTCATATTGGGCAAGATAAAGAAACCACGCAGCGTTTCTTCGGAAGCGGGTATGGAAGAACAATCCGTATCCGCACCGCAGTGATACCGATCCCTCCTGTAAAGCTTCGTATTCCGATCCATAAGCAAATACTATATTATTATTAGGTCCGTTCGGATGCCCGCCATCCGTCAGACCGGAAAGAGGTGCAGATGACCATGTCATTCCAGATTGACCATGACCTTCATACCCATACCTATCTGTCCTCCTGTTCAAGAGACCCGGAGCAGACGCCCCGGCGGCTCCTGGATCACGCCCGTGAGAACGGCTACACCGTACAGTGCGTAACCGATCACCTGTGGGATAACCTTGTCCCCGGAGCGAGTAAATGGTACGCGCCGCAGGATGTAGAGCATGTGAAAAAGAACCTGCCCTTGCCCACAGATGATCAAGTACGGATGGTTTTCGGCTGCGAGACGGAATTCATAGGCGGCAAGCAGCTCGGCCTCCATCCCAGCCATTATGACGATTTTGATTTTATCGTGATCCCGCCGAACCATTTCCATATGATCGGTTTTGTCAGGCCTGCCTCTTATGATACGGAGGAGAAGATAGCCGATCTCTTTGTGGAACGCTTAGAGGAGATAGCCGCCCTTGACCTGCCGTGGGAAAAAGTAGGCATCGCGCACCCGAATTGCGGCCTCATTTTCCGAGAAGGGGATGTCAGTAAAGTATTCCGCCTGGTAGATGAAAAGCGCTACCGTGCCGTTATGCATTCCTTTGCCGAAAAAGGCGCCGGGATAGAGCTGAACGTCGGCTGTTTCCCGCCTGAGGATACAGGTCATCTGGAAGACCATCTGAGACTGTTCCGTATGGCAAAAGAAGAAGGCTGTAAATTCTATCTCGCCTCAGACGCGCACCATCCCAAAGAACTGGATGCTGTTCCTGCAATGGCGCCTGATATCGTTAAGAAGCTGGGGCTCACCGGAGAGGACCAATACCATATTCCTCAATAAACAGCAGCCAAAAAAACGCGTGTTCCACGGCTCGGACCACGCGTTTTTTTCTGCTATCCGCGCATCATCCCGGGATCATCTCGCCCCAGGCTCGCTGCAGACTGTCTATGATCGGGAGGTGCTGCGGGCATGCAGCCTCACAGGCGCCGCACCGGACGCACTTGTCCGCACCGTTTCCGTTTTCTCTGATGCGCTTTAATCCCCTGTCGGCACTCGTGTCGATATCGTAAAGAGATGCATTGTTCCAGATAGAGAAGATACCAGGTATATCCACACCGTTCGGGCANNGGCATGCAGTAACGGCATCCCGTGCAGCCGATCTTCGTGCGGCTGAGATACGCCTTGCGCACATTATCCATCAGTTCCAATTCATCACTTGTCATGATTCCCGGTTCAACTGTGTCGAATATGCGCAGGTTCTCATCGATCTGGCTCATTTCATTGCAGCC
>DBXA01000112.1 GCA_002309235.1 Christensenella sp. UBA1224
GTGGAAGTATTCGACATCGGCATGATTTATAATGTCGAACGCAGCGCACAGCGCACGCCGTACCGCCGCCCTATCCTGTACAACCTGGTCTTCGGCCACAAAGGAGGGATGCCGGCAGATATCAACTGCCTTATCGCCTTCCGCTCCGCCGTGCCTGCGGATGCCCGCTGGGGCGTCACCCATTACGGGAGGGACAACTGGGATTTCCTCGCCGGCGCCATGGCGCTTGGCGCTTCTGTCGTGCGCATCGGCTTTGAGGACAGCGCATATCTCGCGCCGGGGGAATACGCGCAGTACAATTACCAGATCGTAGAGCGGCTTGCGGAGCTCATCCGTGCAATGGGGCTGGAACCCGCCTCGCCGGATGATACGCGGGTCCTGCTGGGAATAAAAAACAAAGAAATAAGCCGTAAGTATATACTCTGACCGACCCTCTGAAAGCAGAAGAATCTTTACAAACAGGCGCGGCAGAGGTACTATATACACAGGCAAAAGCCTGAAGCGAGCGTATAAGCGCAAAACCGGATATGAGAGGAAAGACATATGAACAATAACATCTCACAGCTCATACTTTCAGGAAAAGCAGTACTGGGCATAGAGCTCGGCTCCACAAGGATCAAAGCCGTATTGACGGATGCGTGCGGAAAGCCCATCGCCCAAGGCGGCCACGAATGGGAAAACAAGCTCGAAAACGGTATCTGGACGTACTCCGAAGAGGATATCCGCGAAGGGCTCAGGGACTGCTACCAGAGTCTCAAGGCCAACGTACAAAAAGAATACGGTGTAACGCTCTCTAATCTTGCCGCCATCGGCATCAGCGCGATGATGCACGGCTATCTCGCCTTTGACAGGAACGACAGGATGCTCGTCCCCTTCCGCACCTGGCGAAATACCATTACCCTTCAGGCAAGCGAAGAGCTGACAGAGCTCTTCGGCTACCATATCCCGCAGAGGTGGTCCATCGCCCACCTGTACCAGGCGATCCTGAACGGAGAAGAACACGTGAAGGACATATCCTTCCTGACCACGCTCGCCGGATTCGTTCACTATACCCTGACAGGGCGAAAGGTGCTCGGGGCAGGCGATGCCTCCGGTATGTTCCCTCTCGACTCCGGCACGGCAGATTATCAGGAGCGCATGATAAAATTGTTTGACGAAAAGATCGCCGGCAAAGGATACCCGTGGAAGCTGCGCGATATCCTTCCCGTATCCCTGAAGGCAGGCGCGGACGCGGGAACCCTCACGCAAGAAGGAGCTCTCCTCCTCGACGCATCCGGTGATCTCAAAGCCGGCATACCCCTGTGCCCTCCGGAGGGAGACGCCGGTACCGGCATGGTAGCCACAAATTCCGTCGCACCGAGAACGGGAAATGTTTCCGCCGGCACATCCATCTTTTCGATGGTCGTCCTGGAAAAGCCCCTTTCCGCTGTATATCCGGAGCTGGATCTCGTCACCACGCCGACCGGCTCTGAAGTCGCCATGGTACACTGCAACAACTGCACCTCCGATCTCAACGCCTGGATCGGCATATTCGAGGAATTCTGCCGTCTCGCAGGCACGGACAAGACCCGCGATGAGCTCTTTCCCCTGCTCTTTTGCCATGCCATGACGGGAGACGCCGACGCGGGCAGAGTGCTCGCCTATAATTTCCTTTCCGGCGAACCCGTCGCAGGCGTCATGGACCAGGAAGGCGCGCCTATGATCACGCGCACGGCAGGCTCTTCCTTTACCCTTGCGAACCTCATGCGGGCAAACCTCTATTCCGCTTTCGGCTCATTGAAGCTCGGAAACGATATTCTAATGAAGAAAGAACATGTACGCATCGATCGCCTGATGGGTCACGGCGGTCTTTTCAAGACAAAAGGCGTTGCCCAGAACATACTGGCAGCAGCCATGCATGCTCCCGTCACCTGTATGGAAACAGCCGGCGAAGGCGGTGCATGGGGAGCCGCTCTCCTCGCCTGTTACCGCGCAGCCGGTACGGAAAAGACGCTTGAGGACTGGCTCGGGCAGGATGTATTTGCGGATGCTCAGAGCATAACAGTCCAGCCTGACGTAAAGGATACTGCCGGATTTGACGCCTGGGCGGCCCTCTACGAAAAAGGCCTTGCCGCCGAGCAGGCAGCTGTACGCGCTTTCCGGTAAAGACGCGTTTATGTACAACAGGATGATCCCCGGAAAGCCGTTTCGGGGATCATCTTCTGAGAAAGCACACCGTAAAGGAGACTAAACAGCGCATGACTGCGGAGGAAGCTCTTAAATACTATTTCGGATACGATTCCTTCCGCGAAGGGCAGGAGGACATCATACGCGCCCTGCTTGGCGCGCGGGATGTCCTCGCCGTCATGCCTACAGGATCCGGAAAATCCCTTTGCTACCAGATACCCGCCGTTCTGCTTCCCGGGATCACCATCGTCATATCGCCCCTCATCTCGCTTATGCAGGATCAGGTGAAAGCGCTGAACGATACCGGGATCCCCGCGGCTTACATCAATTCTTCGCTCACGCAGGCGCAGATCTCCAAGGTATACGATCTTCTGCTCGGAGGGAAGTACAAGATACTCTATGCGGCGCCGGAGCGGCTCGAGACCCTGCGTTTCGCGGGTCTTTCCTCACGGATCGCCATTTCCGCGGTAGCGGTCGATGAGGCGCACTGCATTTCCCAATGGGGACAGGATTTTCGTCCGAGCTACCTGAAGATCGTCGATTTTATCGATTCCCTCCCTTCACGCCCTGTGATAGGGGCTTTCACCGCGACTGCCGCGCCGGAGGTGAAAGCGGATATCACCCGTCTATTGCGTCTGAACGCTCCCCTTACCGTAATGACGGGCTATGACCGCAAAAACCTGTATTTCCGTGTCGAAGCTGTGCGGGATAAGTACGCCTTCGTAAAAAAATATATCGCCGATCACCCGGAAGACAGCGGCATCATCTACTGTGCCACCCGCAAACGGACAGACGATGTGTATGAAAAGCTGTTGGCCGAGGGCGTACCCGCCGCGCGCTATCACGCCGGCATGACAGCCTCTGAGCGCCGTGAAAGCCAGGAAAGCTTCCTCCTCGACAGATGTCCCGTCATAGCCGCCACAAACGCCTTCGGCATGGGGATAGACAAATCAAACGTTCGTTTCGTCATCCATTACAATATGCCGCAGAGCATGGAATGCTACTATCAGGAAGCCGGCCGCGCGGGCCGTGACGGCGAGCCTGCCGAGTGCATACTCCTCTACTCCGCCCAGGATGTCATCATTCAGAAGTATCTGCTGGAGCAGAAGGATCCGGCGGATCTTTCCCCTCAGGAGCTGTCCCTCATACGCAGCCGCGATCTCGAAAGACTTCGCCTGATGGAGCGGTACTGCCAGACGTCAGGGTGTCTGCGAAACGCCATCCTTTCCTATTTCGGCGAGAAAAGAGAGGGACCCTGCGGGTACTGCGGCAATTGTGACCAGAGAAACGACCTCACTGATATGACCCGGGAGGCAAAGCTTGTCGTAAACTGCGTGTGGGAGATGAAAGGCCGATACGGCCTTACAAAAGTAACGGATACGCTTCGCGGTTCAGCCGCGGCGGAGATAATGGCCATAGGCGCCCAGGGGTTCCGCACGTACGGCGCGCTCAAGGCCCTGAGCCGTCCGGCTGTCCTTTCGCTCATCAACCAGATGCTGTCGGAAGGATACCTGATCCGTACGCAGGATGAATACGGATTGATCCGTATCGGAAATATAGAAAAGCTCCGGCAGGAGGATGCACGCGTATACGCGCGCCTGCCGAAGGATACCTTAAGCAGAAAAGAAGCTGCCCGCAAAGAGCGAAGGAGCCATGCCGCAGCAGAGAAAGCCGATCCCGCTCTGTTTGAGGCCCTCCGCCGTCTGAGATACCGCATTGCTTCGGAGAAAGACATGCCCCCGTACATTATCTTCAGTGACAAAACGCTCACCGATATGTCCGCAAAAAAACCGCGCAGCAAAGAGGATATGCTTCGCATCACCGGCGTGGGCGAGGTCAAGTTCCGGCACTACGGAGAAGTGTTTCTTACCGGGATCAGAGAGTATCTCGATAAAAACCCCGATCCGGACCAGATCGAGCAGCCTCCCGAAAAGAACACCGCGCCAGAAAAAAAGCCCTTTGATCGCGCCGCTTACAATAAAGAGCACGATCTTCCAAAGGGTGCTGGCAGAAAGTGGAGCGCTTTCGAGGATGGTCAGCTGGAGGATGAATTTCTCTCCGGCATGCCGATCGCCCGGATCGCTGAATCACACTTTAGAACGGTATCCGGTATCGCTGCGCGGCTCGAGAAACACGGTCTGATATCAAAGAACGAAACCACTTTTATATCCCTGAACATCGATCCCGCAGCAGCCTCTCCCGGGTCCCGTCTGCGCGCGAACCCTGTCAGGCTGGACGATACCGTACGGGATTCGCTGCGCCGTTCCTTCATCGCCTTTGATGTGGAGACCACCGGCCTCGACCCGGTATCCGACAGGATCGTAGAGTTGGGCGCCGTGTTTTTCCGGGACGGGCAGCCGCAGAGCACCTTCTCCCGCCTCGTGGACCCCGGCATGGATATACCGCCCGAAACGACGGCCATCAACCACATCACAAACGAAATGCTGCGCGCCGCCCCTCCCGAGGAGGCTGTTTATCCGGAGCTCATCCGTTTCCTCGGAGATGCGCTGTACGGCAGGATACTCATGTGCGCCCACAACGGGAAATTCGATTTTTCGTTTCTCACAAATACCTTTATGAGGCTCGGCCTGCCCGGGACCCTGATCCGCTATGCGGATACCCTCGCCCTGTCAAGGCAGTACCTGCCCTCCCTCCCCAATCACAGGCAGGGGACCGTTGAAAAGTATTTCGGGCTTTCCAACCGCAGCGCCCACCGGGCTTCCGCAGATGCCGAGATCTGCGGGCAGATCCTGCTGGGCATACTGGACATGACAGGTTGAGCCGCTGCCGCACGTCACGACCGCTTTCACCCAATCTATACTATATATCCGGGAGGTGCCTATGAACTATTCTTCTTTTCTCCTGTCAGTACTGCTCATCGTCCTTTCTGTCCTTTCCCCCACATCTCAGCCCCGTTTCCCGGCGAATACGCTTCCCGCGGAAAGCATCGCGCAGGCCCCCGCGGCGGAAACCTCCGGTTATTGGCTTGAAGAAGCGAAGGGAGGCTCCGTCCTTCCCGGGCGGAAGCAGTACGATACCTCTCTTCTCTCATCCCTGACCACGGTCTCCCTTTCCCCTTCCGGGAGATACATCGCTTCTGTCGACCGCTTGGCCATCTCCCTGGCGGACAGGAATGCCGCCGGCGTCCCCAATAGCCTCGGCCGCATGCCCGATTCGATCCAATTGTTCGCAAGGCTGGGCAGCACCTATGTACCCTATAAGACCATACCCGTCGACAGGGAAGCATGGCTCGAGGTCGTCAGCATGCTCGGCGGGGGCAGTGACCTTGCCTGGAACGAGGATGAGACCCGATGCGTCATTAGCGTCAAATGGGGTGCCAACAGCGAGATCAACAGCGCTCTCAACAATACGCACAGCAACCTGTTCCTGCTCGACATAAGAGACGGCGCCATTCAAAGGCTTACGGACAACACCGAGCCCGGCGATCACTGTTCCCTGCCCGTGTGGACAGGTGACAGCAGCATCCGCTTCCTGCGCACATCCCTTGCAGGCTATACCCGTAACTCCATCTGTGAGATCGACCTGATCTCCGGCGCGGAGACAAAGACAGCCGATCTTTACGACGCCGACGGAAGAATCTGCACCGTCGGCCAGTGGCAGGCTGTCGGCCAAAACATCTATTATATCCTGGAATCCTATTCCGGCGGCACCGGTTTTTACGTATCTCCCATCGGCGGGAGGGCGGCATCCGCGCGCTGCCTCATCGACCTCATGAAGGATCTGAGGGAAACGAAAAAGCACCCCTACTGCAAGACATTCGGGCAGATGGATATATCCGCCGACGGCCGCTGGGCATGCCTGACCGTATCCGACATGCGCGCCCTCACCCTGGATTTCCCCACAGCCGATAACCCACAGCTTCCCCAGAGCGATCCCGCAAAAGCCGTCTCTCTGGCCATCTATAAAGGCCAGCCGTGGGTCCCCTGCCATAACGTTTTTCTGTATGACCTGGCCAAAGGGAAGCTCGTCAACCCCTTTACCGGTAAAGCGCTGGCGCCGGCAAAAGCCGTCGTCACCGGCGCCTGCTTCGCACCGGACGGGCAGTCCCTCCTGTGCGCTGTATTCGGGGATGGAGGCGCATGGTCCCTCGCCGATTACACCCGGACGACCTTTTATCAGATCGATCTGGGCAGCCTGCAGGCGATCCGCGTGTTCGAAACAGAGCTCTCCTCCAGCGTCTGGTTCCCGGAAGGCATGAGATGGCTGCCGGACGATACTCTGTGCATCCCCACCGGGAACCAGCCCCTCAATGCCGTACAGCTCTTTGACCTGCGCTGACGGCCCCGCAGAACGGACATAAAAGAAGAAAGAAGGGCACTTACATATGGAAGGCTTTGATATCAACGAGATGCTCGACATGCAAAGGACACTGCAGGAAAGGTACAAGGACAAATGGGAAGGCATATCACCGGAGGTCGGCAAAAACAAGCTCCTGTGGATGATCGGTGAGATAGGCGAGGTCATAGACATCGTAAAGAAGCATGGCGGTCAGGCTGCCTGCGCCGAGGATGGCCAGCGTGCGCACCTGGTGGAGGAGATGGCAGATGTCCTCATGTACTACAACGATGTGCTGCTCTGCTATGGGATAACGGCAGAAGAGCTCAAGCGCGTCTATACCGAAAAATTCCAAAGGAACATGAAGCGCTGGTAGAGATCAACAACAGAGGGGAAGTAAGGCAAAATGCTCCTTGTGAAGCCATGCTGCACCGATACAGACAGGGAATGGGCCTTTGTGCGCGATATGCCCGCGGATGAGAACGGGCTTACAAATCCCCTCAGCGGCATCAGCCGCGAGGATTATCTGGAAAGAGCGCTCCCGGAGATGCTCAAACATGAGCGCGGCGAAGACATGCCGGATTGGATGGTGCCGGAGACCTTCCTCTTCCTTTGGGATGAGGGTGAGATCGTCGGCCAGTTCCGCATAAGGCACTATCTGAACGATGCCCTGCGGGAAGGCGCGGGCCATATCGGCTATTTCATCGCAAAGGAATACCGTGGAAAGGGCTTCGCGACGGAAGGCCTCCGCCAGACGCTTGAAACAGCAAGGGATATCGTGCCCGAAGACGAGTTTTACTTAAGGGTCAACAAGGATAATCCCGCTTCCCTTAAGGTCATGCTGAAGAACGGCGGCAGGATCGTTGGTGAAAACGACACGAAGCTCTTTGTCCGCATCCCGAACCTCGGAAAGACGAGAGTCATCCGCCTGGAAGAAGCCGGCCCCGACAACTGGCGGGTGCGCTATCTCTTAAAAGAGGAACAGAAGAACTATGTCGCGGAGCCCGCCGTCATACTCGCCCGCGCATGGGCTTACCGGGAGTACCGGAGCAGGGCCTTTGTGATCTATGCCGATACCGTCCCCATAGGCATGGCGCTCTACTATGACATGGAGGACCCGGCCGGATATGACTTCAGCCAGTTCTTCATCGACAGCCGGTACCAGGGCAGGGGCTTCGGCAGGGAGGCCGCCGGGCAGATCCTCGGCAGGATGAAGACTGACGGGAAGTACGATAAAGTGTATCTTTGCTATATCGAAGGCAACGAGGCCGCCAGGAACCTCTATGAAGGCCTGGGCTTCCGGCATACGGGAGAGGCAGACGGAGACGAGATCATCATGGTGAAGGATCTTTGAACCGCACGGCCGCAGACACAGAAGGAGGGATACGCAATGACTGTCTATTATGACGCCGGACCCGTACGCATCCGCAGCATGCTGCCGGAGGATGCCGCCGTCATCTATGATACCTATTCCTCCTACGGTTGGGACCCTTCCCCTGAGACATTCCGGGAATACCTCACCGGGCAGCAGGACAGGACGAGGCTCGTCTTCATCGCGGAGTATGAAGGCAAGGTCGCAGGCGTTTGCTCATTGGTCCTCCATCCCCGGGAAGGGCCGTTTGCAGGCATGGGATACCCGGAGATAACGGATCTGTGCGTATTCTTCCATATGCACAAAAAGGGGATCGGCAGCCTGCTTCTGGATGCCGCGGAGGCCGAAGCGGCAAAGATATCGGATATGGTATATCTTGGCGTAGGCGTCCACTCCGGCTACGGCCCCGCGCAGAGGCTCTATGTCAAACGGGGCTACAATTTCGATGGCAGCGGCGTTTGGTACCGCGGCAAGCAGCTCGGGCAGTATGAGCCCTGCCGCAACGATGATGACCTGCTCCTTTTCATGGCAAAGAAGCTGCACTGATCTGAAAAACTGCAGGCACGGAAATGGGACACAGCGGATACCATCAGGGGATCTTTGTTCTCCCAACAAGATCCCGGATGATCACGCTATGTCCCCGGTCATCAACTCATTACCGCAGCATTATCTGTTGTGACAGTCTCCCATTCTTCCGGCAGTGGGAATGGCCGCGAATCCATCCCCCAAAACCCGTTTTGCAGTTTCTGTCTTTCAAAGTTTCATATTCTGACACCGTATCGTTCATCTGTTCAGCACGCTCACACAGGGACGCCCGGGTATCAGCCTTGCGCCGTCGGAGAACCCCTCTTCCCTCCCCTTAAGTTCACGGATGAGGATAGCCCTCAGTTCCGCGATGCGCGCCTGGCAGGCGGGGTCCGCGATCCGGTCTTTTTCCTCACGGGGGTCGGCGGCAAGGTCGAAATACTGTTCCCTTCCGTCACCGGAGAACCAGATATACTTGTCATGCCCCGTGACGATGAACTGAACGCCGCTT
>DBXA01000111.1 GCA_002309235.1 Christensenella sp. UBA1224
GGATGTCGGAAGGGCTGTAATGATGCTCTCATGGGATCCTGCACAGGATCAAAGGAGCAAGCGTGATAACAGCCTGCAAAGACATTACGCTGATGCGGGCTGAAGTGTATAAAGAGCGAATGGTCTTTTATATTGCCTATATTATTGAGTTTTTAGAGCTTTACATATCTTCCCGGTACGGGAAGCTTTCTTTTCTCAGAAAAGTCTTGTAATTGACGGACGTGACCATCACATATATGTTCTCAAGGACACGCGCCTGCGATAGATCGCTTTACCCGCTCTGGCGGGCGAAGAAGGGATATTCGTTTATCTCGGGAAGGCAGACGACTGTCTGTTCGGCGCCGGTGCCGGCGAGGTGAAAGCCTACTCTGCGGCGGGTGTAGACCTGTATCTCGGTAAAGGTGACGATGCCGTCTTCGTCTGTATCGGCGCGCAGGCTCACGCGGGCATCGCGGATCAGATCCCAACCGAGGCCTTCGCAGAAGGAACGGGCGAATATCGTGGACATGTTCTCCTCGGCAACGGCACTGCTGTTCGACATGCGGTAGCTTTCCTGTTCGAAGCCGCAGGAGCAGAGCACGAGATACCTGCCGGAGACGAGGGGAGAGGCGATGAAGGCGTTGGCAGCGCTGCGGGCGTATTCGTATCCGGCGGCTTTCCCGATGAAAGAGCCGGAATAGCAGGAATCCAGCATGACGAGGATACGGCCGCGGATGCCGCGGAGCATCCTCTCCAGAAGGGTCACGGTGATGCAGGTGCCGTCGTGCAGTACGAGTACGGCTTCGCCATCGCGTATCTCACCGTGGCAGGAGATATAAAATAAGTTCACATCGTCATCAGACGAAGAGCCGAAGGCGGTATTGATACGGGAGGCCAGGTCATCGCCCGCCGCATCGATGAGGACAGTGGTATCAAAGGGAGTGCCTTGGCGGAAGCTGAGATTTGCGAGCGCGTCTGCAAGGCCGTAGGCTGTATTCTCCGCGCCGACGCGGACGCGGCCGTCATCATAGTTTTTCTCACTGACGATGAGGGCGTGCCGGGCGGGGCGTGGGGAAGAGGCGCGGATATACATTTGGGCGGTATTGCCGGAAAGATCGGACGCGGTGATGCGGCTGTAGCCTTCTCCTAGGACGGTCAGAATATTGCCTTCGACAATGGCGATGCCGGTATCGGAGGAGGTGAAGATGTATTCCTCATCGGGCTCGGGGCTTTCGAGCATGGAGAGAAGATCGTATTCTTGGCCGGCGTAAACGGTAGTCAGCCGGGAGGAAAAGGAGAGCAAAGCCGGATCTGCGGATACGGATGAAGCGAGGAGGCACAGCGTGATGAGAAAAAGGAGCACCTTGCGCGGGATATCTCTTATCATACGCAATGCTCCTTTCTGAATTGATGTGCCGTGACGTTTATCCGTCTATGTATTCCGATACAACCCTGCAGGGGCCTACGCGCAGGTGCGCCCTGCGCCGGAAGGGGAAGCCGTTCTCAAAGCCGGGAACGAGATCGATATCCGCGTCTTTCTCTGCACGGTTGAGCACGGTTATCGCCATCTCCGGGCCCTGTCCCGGGTTTCCGAACACATCCAGCCCTTCGCTGAACCAGCGGAAAACGGTTATCACGTCTTCCGACCAGGCACGGACGGAATACCAGCCCGTGCGGCATACCCGGGGCCTTTGGGTGAGAAGGGAACGGACGGCCTGCGTGAGAGAGGCGTCCTCCCTGCCCCAAGGAAAGGTGCCGCGGCAGAAGGGATCGGACATGCCGGTGAGGCCTGCCTCATCGCCGTAGTAGAGGGAGGGCATGCCGGGGAGAGCGCAGAGGAAGCCGAGAGAAGCGAGATAGCGCCTCTTGCCCTTTTCATATTCCTCTTCGGTCGGCCGGTAATCGCAGCGGCTTTCGCGGGGAGGATCCAGATCCTCCCTTCCGGAAAGGACGCTGATGGTCCGGGGCTTATCGTGGCTGCCCAGCAGGTTCATACAGCTATAGAGGAAAGGATAGGAATAGTTCTCCCTCTGGGATTCCAGTACGCGTTCCAGGGCGAAGGCATCGGTTTTTCCGAGCATAAAATCGATCAGCGCATCGCGCACGGGGTAATTCATGCAGGAATCCAGCGTATCGCCCAGGCAGTAGGAGCGAAGCTCCTGATAAGCGACCTTGCGGGAGGCATCCTCCCAGACCTCGCCGAGCATGCACGCATCGGGATGGCTGCCCTTGAGGCGGGCGCGCATCTCCCTTAGGAAATCCATAGGCAGTTCATCGGCCACATCCAGACGCCAGCCGGAGGTGCCGGCGCGGGGCCAATGGAGGATGACGCTGTCTCCGCCGCCGAGGATGAAGTTTTTGTAGGAGGGATCTTCCTCCCGCACATTGGGGAGGTTCTCAAAATCCCACCAGCATTCGTAGCTGTCCGGCCAATGTCGGAAGGTATACCAGGAGGCATAGGGGGAATGCGGATCGCTGTAGGCGCCGTGCCCGCCGTAATGGCCGTATTTGTCGAAGTAAAGGCTGTCGGCGCCGGTGTGGGAGAAAACGCCGTCGAGTATCACGCGGATGCCGCGCTTTCGCGCTTCGCGGCATAATTCGGAAAGATCCTTCTCCGTCCCGAAGGTGGGATCGACCTGCATGTAGCAGCCAGTATCGTATTTATGATTGGACCGGGCTTTGAAAATGGGGTTTAAATAGATGCAGCCGACGCCGAGGGAGGCGATGTAATCCAGCTTTTGGGTGATGCCGGGGAGATCGCCGCCGAAAAGATCGTCCGCGGCGCAATCCGCGCCGTCCATGCGCATATCGGGCGTCTCATCCCAGTTTTTGTGCACGCGCATATCCGGGCGGAGCCTGGCGGCATCGTACCGGCCGGAGGAGGAGAACCTGTCCGGGAATATCTGGTAGAGGGCGCTCTCATGCATCCAATCCGGGGTACGGTAGGCAGGATCGTATACCGTGATCTGGTAGGAAGGGGGTTCGGTGGCGGAGACTTGACCTATGCCGCCCATGCTGTCGGCGGCGTTGCCGTAGAGGAGGCTGCGGCCGTCGATATCCCGGGCGATAAAATAATACCAATAGATGCCGGGCTTTGAGGGGAGGGTGATCTCCGCCTCGAAAGAGGAGCCCCGCCGGGTCATCTCCGTGCGGATCTCCCGGCCTTCGAACCAGGCACGCACGCAGGCGTAGGTAAAAACATCATCCGCCAGGAGGCGCAAAAGAACATTGGCGCCCGCCGGACGGGCGCCAAAGGGATACCTGTAGTTCTCATCGCGTGAATCGTGATAAAGCTCCATCATAGCTCCAGAGGCTTCAGATGCCATATCATGTTGTTGTATTCCGTAATGGAACGGTCGGAGGCGAATATGCCGGAAGCGGCTGTGTTGCGGATGGCAGTCGCCCACCAGCGGTCCGGATCCTGCCTCAGGCGCAGAAGATCGTTCTGGGCGCGCAGATAATCCGGCAGATCCTTGAGGACGAAGTACTGATCCGGCATGGTGCCGTAATCGCCGAACAGCAGGGAGTGATAGATATCCTGGAACCTGCGGGGATCCGAGGGGCACAGGGTACCGTCGATGAGCTGCTCCATAGCGCGGCGTATCTCGATATTGGTCTCGTATATCTCGCTGGAACGATAGGTGCGCACGGCCTTTTCGACCTCTTCGGCCTTCATGCCGAAGATGAAGATATCGTTTTTCCCCACGGCTTCGGCCATCTCGACGTTCGCGCCGTCGAGGGTGCCGATTGTGATCGCGCCGTTCATCATGAACTTCATGTTGC
>DBXA01000071.1 GCA_002309235.1 Christensenella sp. UBA1224
TTTTCCGGTGCCTCCTCTTGGGCAAGCGCCGGGCATACGCAAAAGGCGAATATGACCGCCAGAGCGATCACAAGGGGCTTTTTCAGCACTGTGAACATAGATCGTCTCCTCCTTAAGCCGATCCCCGCAATTGCCAGCAGGGTTTCATGCCGCTCATTATAAAACGGGTAAACTCCGCCTGTCAAACCTGAATATCACCGGTCAGGCACCCAGCAGCTGCTGGTCATAGCTGAACAGGTATTCATTGATCAGCATGATATCGTATATCCTGTGCTCGATAAAATAGGTGATGATGACATCCGCCGTGCTGGACTGGGAGAGGGCATAGCCCGCTTTGCGCAGCATATCCTCCGCCTCCGCCATATCCAACTCCAGCGCCAGGGCGAAGGCGATGGCCGTGGTCTTGGAGGGGCGGTAATGGACATCCGAGCGGATCTTGGAAAAGAGCTTGCGGTCGATATTTGCCTTCTTGTAGCACTCGGAATCCTTCATGCCCTTCTCATCGATCTTGCGCAACAGCATCTGGGAAAAGCTCTCGTCCAGGTGCGAGAGCGCCTCCTCGATCGAACCGCGCGCTGCGCCCGCGGCGGTGTGCTTCGTCCTGAAAGCCCCAAGGGGAGAATGCTCTCGTGCCTGCGGAGCAGCTGCCGGCAGCGGAGCGGGAGCACTGAAATCCTCATGTGCCTCTTCTTCCGGCATGGCAGCCTTCTCCGCTAACGCGTCCGAAAGATCCTCATCAGGCCTTGCGAACAGCTTGCGGTGAAACCGTATATCCTCCTCCGGAAGGAAGGCAGGAGCATTATAACGCAGCTCCTCATCCCTGCGGTTCCCTGCCCTGCCGAAGGTATGGGCGGCTACATATCTATCGTCGATATAGGCGCGGATATCGCTGAAGCGCGCACTGGAGGTCTCGAAAGAGGCCCTGTCGTATATTACGAGCCAGACCGTCATATCGTGCTTCTCAAGGAAAGCGCGCACCTCTTCCTCTGCCGCCTGCAGGGCCTTATCCCTGGGGTAGCCGTACGCGCCTGCCGATATAAGAGGGAAGGCGACCGAGCTGAGCCTCTTTTTCGCCGCGATAGCAAGGCACCTGCGCCAGCAGGAGCGCAGCGCCCTTTCCTCCCCCTGCTGCCCGCCGTGCCAGACAGGCCCGACGGTGTGTATCACGTATTTCGCAGGCAGATTGTAGCCGCGCGTGAGCACGGCATCCCCCACCGGGCAGCCGCCTATCCTGCGGCATTCCTCCAGGAGCCCCGGCCCCGCGGCGGCGTGTATCGCGCCGTCAACGCCTCCGCCGCCCAACAGCGTAGAATTGGCGGCATTGACGATGGCATCGCACTTCATGCGGGTGATATCATCCCGTACGATCAGAAAAGGCATTTTCTTCCCCTTTCAGACAGTTTCATTTCCACCCTGTCACTTCATCAAAGGCAGCCCAGCCCAGCTCCGCGTAGAAGCGATGCCCCGCGGGGCCCGTCACATGGCGCAGCTTTTGCGCCGCGCCGCAGGCACGATAGCCCTTTTCCGCTATGGCATACTGCTGCATGGCGCTCTCCAGGGGGAAAATCTTATCATCCTTGCCGTTCACGATCACGAGCGGCCTCGGCGCGATCAGGCAGGCAAGGTCTCCCATGTCAAACCAATTCATGATGCCCGGCACGTAATTGCAGATGCAGTGCCGGATCAGCCCGATGGACTGCGTAAACCCGCAGAAGGCGCAGGATGGCATGGCCGCAGCGATGCGCGTATCACAGGCCGCGGCATAGACAGAAGCCGTACCCCCGCCGGAATTGCCCATCACGGCGATACGCGTGCTGTCGATGCGCGGGAAATGCCCGGGCAGTATATCGATCGCGCGGGAGATATCGAACACGCGCTGGCCGATGAGCGTCTGGCCCACGAGCATGGCCTGCACCGCGTACTGGTGGCAGGCAGGGCCTTCCGGCGTGCCGCCGCGCTCGCCGAAGCCGCGCTGCTCCATCACGATGGCGATCTGCCCCCGGGCGATCACCTGCCGCGCGAAATCCCTGTCGTCGGCAATGGTCTGTTCATCCCCCGGGTATTTGGGCCTGCCCAGGGAGATGTGCATGCCCTTGGAATGCCCCTGCAGACATATAACGGCCGGGAGTCTGTCTTCCCGCCCGTCCCTGGGGATCAGCACATGACAGAGCACATCCACATCTTCCTCGCTCGTGAAAAGCACACGGTGCTCCGTAAAGCCCTCCTCCTCGCGTACCCATTCCGTGCGGAAGTCATCCGGGCAGGGTTTCATAAGGTCGAGCCCCAGAAGGCCGCGCAGCTTCCCGCGCGCCTCCTCCTGCCAGGTGGGAAAATCTCCCTTTTCGTCATAGCGCAGGCGCGCCGCAGCGCCCTTCAGCTTTTTTTCCATATGAACAAAAGGATCCAATGCCATCAGATCACCCTCCATCCTCCAATTCTCTGCCCCATCAGGGCTGTGCCTTTATCTTTTTCAGGCGTACAAAGCGCGGGAGGCCGTCCTCCCAGCAAAGGTCGCTCCTTCCCTGTATGAGGGGCAGGCAGTACTCCACAAAGGGGCGCAGGATACCATTCCCCTCCTCATTGATCCACTCCCGGGGCAGCTTCTTTTCGGCATTCGCCACAGTCGCCAGGTCCAGAAGGCATATATCACAGCGATATCCGCCGTTTTCATCGGCAGAGCGCGCAAAGCCAACCATCTTATCCGTAACGCCCGACACGGCGTATTCCACCGCAGCCCTGCCGGCTGCGCAGCTCTCCTCGATATCCACCTTTGAGGCGCAGTGGGCGGCACAGCGCTGCAGAAGGCTTATCTCCACCGCGCGCACCTTCGCGCCCGTCAGCCGCTTCATATGGCGCGCGAGATAAGAGGCAGTGCCGCCCATCTCGCTGTGCCCGAAGGCATCCACCGTAAGATCCCCGGAGGCGTAGGAGGCTATGAGCCTGCCCTGCGCATCGTGTATCCCCTCCGAGACGGCCACGATGCACTTCTTCTTTTCATCGTATACCCTTTTCACGGCCCGGGTAAAGCTTTCGATATCGAAATCCAGCTCCGGCACATACACGAGATCCGGCCCGAAGCCCTTTTCCCCCGCCAGGACGGAGGCCGCCGTGAGCCACCCAGCATTCCTGCCCATGCACTCCACCACAGCGATCATGGGGGTATCGTACACAAAGGCATCGTGCCATATCTCCATAAAGGATGTGGCGATGTACTTGGCGGCGGAGCCGAAGCCGGGGGTATGGTCCGTGCCGTAAAGGTCATTGTCGATGGTCTTGGGAATGCCCATACAGCGGCACTCATAACCCTTTTCGCGCATATAACGGGATATCTTGGCGATGGTATCCATGGAGTCGTTGCCGCCGTTGTAAAAGAAATACCTGACATCGTATTTCCGGAATATCTCCAGGATGCGCGCGTAATCGGAAGCATCCTCCTCCGGGTCCTTCAGCTTATACCGGCAGGAGCCCAGTTCTGAGGAGGGTGTATTCTTCAGATAGGCGAGCTCCTCCTCATCTTCCAGCCCCAGATCGATCAGGTCATCCTCCAGCACGCCCTTGATGCCGTGCAGCGCTCCCAAGACCCGCGTGATGCACGGGGAATCCAGCGCCGCGCGGATCGCGCCGTACGCGCTGGCGTTGATGGCGGAGGAAGGGCCTCCGGATTGTCCTATGATGCACGCGCCTTTCAGACCATTCATTGCCATGCCGCCTTTCCCTTTTTTATCGATCGCTGCCAATATCAAACGCGATCATTATAGCATTTCCCGCAGCCGCCGCACAAGCGCAGAAAAGCCTTAAGCCGACGCCGCAAAGAACAAAAAAGCTGCTGCGCCGGAAAGCACAGCAGCGGCTGCAAAAATACGTCCGCCCGGATCCATTACCTCCTGTGATCACTTCTCTCAGAACAGCTCTTATCCGGCACAGCAGTCTCAATCTCTATTCCCAGCACTCCGGCGGCGCCCATGCCCTCTGGAGCTTTCCATCGGAGGTCTCACATTCGTACAGGAGCCATCCGTTCTGCTGGTAATAAGCCTTCACAGAGCTTCCCGCATAGATGGTGTAGAGCGCCTGTTTATAATCCGTACCCGGGCCGTAATGCGGTACATGGGTCTCGGTGATCGCTGCCCAGGTATACTCGTCATCATCGACAGGTACATTTTTATAGCCGTCCACCCGCTTCATGCCGGTATAGAGGCGATACCGGGAGCCATCGGACTCAAACTCGAAATAGCCCCACATCACGCCGTTGCCCTCCACCTGATAATACACTTTGACATCGGTCGATTCCGGGAAGCGCTCCGTCCAGGTGTACTTCGTATTTGGGCCGCTGCGCGTAGCAAGATTCTGGTTAGGCACACAGGATGTCGCCTTATATGGGAATTCCGGCACATAGGATCTGTCCGGTACATCATCCTGCCATGCGGAAGAGGGGGAAATATCGCTCCTGCCTTCCGTCAGCACCGTATATTCCGGGTATTCGAGATAGCCCGCGTAATTCCCATATACCACGAAGATGCCCCAATCGATATCCGAAAGGTAGATCACCACGCTGTCCGCCGGCACAAGGGTGAGGATATCCCGGTACGCCCTGTCCGGGCTGTCATACAGCGGATACCTATACGGTATGTACAGCTCATCCCCGATCTCCGGGGTGACGGTATAGGCGTCTGCGCAGGAAAAGGAAACGAGAAGCACCGCAATCAGGCAAATGATCAGCTTTTTCATTGGGCTACCTTCTTCCATCCGCTTATGTTGTAAAATCTAATGTAGATGTTTGAAACAGAGGAACTGCTTGCAGTTATTGCAAAAGATATCATTAGATCCAGGATATTGCCAGCAGCATTTCCGTACCGCGGATCACATGGGCATACCTCTTTTCTTGCTCGCAAACACCAGAAACATTCGTTCATCAAATAAACAGAACCACCTATCTTCTTACATGGGTTGTTTTCTCTTGCCGTAATATCTGCGATCTATGACCAGTTTAATCCTTTCTTACACATGAACGTCCAGCTCCCGAATCAGTAGTTAAATAGATACTATTCCCGGTATTTATTCACGTGATCTTCCATTTTGTTCCAATCTGTTGGTCTGTACAATTCAGGAAAATTCGAAAGAATACTGTCGTAGTGTATAATAACATCAAGCTTTCTATCATCATAGGTTGGTGACCAACTATTCCGTTCCATATAGCTTCCATCCACAAAAAAAATGTACTCGGTATTGCGAAATAATCCCCCAGCATAGTATGACCTGCATACTGTTACATCCAATATCCCAAAAGCCCACGTATATTCCTCTAAAGTCAAATCATTGATCCATTGCATGCAGTAAACTCTTTCATCCTTCCTGACAATCCCAAGGTAGATAACGTTTATGTACTCGCTTTCGTATATTTCGTAAGCAAATCCTTCTATTTCTTTTTCCATGACTAATTTTAGTTCTAATGGCTGAAGAATATCAAAATCAATATAATAACTATTATCGCTTATATTTGCTGAACTACAGAGAAATGGAAGGCTTTCTATCACTTCTCTTATTTCTATATCCTGCTCAGCCAATACATTGTAACTCCCGACAGTAATCAATACCATAACTGCAGACACTATGCATATAATCCTCTTTACCATATATCTTTCACCACCATATATACAATATCGCTGTTATATTTCTTTATGCTTCCCCGGAACCATAAATCTTCTGCATCAGGATACCGATCCTCTATTAGGTCTTCCGCTGCATCTTTGGACAACTTATGAGACCAAACCTTTCCATCTAAGCGCAAGAAATGAAAATCACCATGCGAAGAGAGCCCCAAACTATCATTGCCCCAATACACATAACCATCATTATCGGCCTCGCAGTATGTTCTTAAAGCAATCATGTGCCAGCCTTCTGGAACATTTTCTTTTATGCTTTTTACTATTTTAGCATACTCTTCTCCGCCAAGATCACTGATTAAAGCTCCTGCTAATAAATGAACATCAAAATAGTCTTGATGTACTCTGGTTGGATCTGTGGGATGTTTGTATTCATTCAGGCGCTCATTCCCTCCTGGCAGCATCCATTCGATCTTATCAACAGCATAACCACAACAGTTAAATAACTTATTGTCTTCATCTTTCAAGGCTTTTGCCCACTCCGGAATGTGTCCATTTAAATCGTAATACTGGATTGAATCATTCTCACAATAGCAGAACAAATTATGCTGCAAAAGTCTTCCTGTCTGCCCCAGTATGCTGTCACTGCTGATAAACCTGCACTTCTCGGGATCATAATACCTGCCCCTGAGATAATACAGCCTCGTTTCCGTATCATACACGTATCCCCTGTACCGGAACGGGTTGATATCGCTCCCAGCGTACTTGCCAAACTGCCGCCTGTTGAGATGACAGTTCCTCAGGCGTCGTACAGGTACGTTACAACCAGGCTCCCGCTGCTGTCCTTCAGCCCCAGCACGTCGCCATGCAGGCTGTAGACATAGGTATACATACTGTTTCCGTACTTGCAGAGGGCTCGGTTGCCCGCTGGCATAGGAGATATGCAAGTCTTCCGTGCCGCGGATGACATGGGTGACGGATTTCCCGGCTACCGTGTAGAAGGTATCTGTCGTTACACCATTCTCTGTAACGCTCTTTTTTATCCTCTGCCCGTTCTCGTCGTACAGGTAGGAGATGGAGGTTCCGATTTTCGTCATCCCCGCGAGACGCCGC
>DBXA01000126.1 GCA_002309235.1 Christensenella sp. UBA1224
CCTGTTCGCCATGCTGGATGTATGCTTAGGCGCGGAAACAGTCACCATCAGTCCGAAGTCGCAGCAGTGCGATTACAGCCGTCTCCCCGCCCTCAAATCAATGAGCCTTCGCGGCAGTTGGATGCACAGCCCCGATTTCGAGGACAGATACCTTTCAGACAGGGCAAGGCTGCAGGCATGGACGATACGCACAGAAGAGTAACCAGCATATGCTGGCATCGAAGAAAACTGGAAGAATTGGGCCAACGAAAAAATGATGGTCATTCAGCCGATTCTTGACGAACTCAATAGCACATTCCCACCCGAATAAAAAGTAGATTTGATGCTCGGTTTCTTATTTACGTATTACAAATCACACAGAAGCACGACGCAGCAATAATGGTCATTGTTGCGCCGTGTTTGATTGTACAGCACTATAATTCGATATTTCCCTTTTAGTGCTAACATCATTTCGCAAAGCAATCAAGCACCCTTTTAACCTTTACTCTTCGGTAATAGTATCGCCAATACTTGAGGCTCCTTGGGATCAGTCCAAGCCTGTGCAGTTGGTATGTCATACCATACAGGAACATCGCTTCCGCGCAATCTGCAATCTTGAATGTGCTCTGATATGTCCCTTTGGAATATACAGGTTCGAGCGATTTGGCGAGCAGCATAAGGCCGGCCGAAAAGGCTGCATATTCCTCTGAGTTATACTCTATCCCCATGAGTGACAAGACATATTCATCCAACTCGTTTATGCCTCTTTGCTCTATCATATATCGAGCCAAGCCATACCGCATGTATTTTTTAGGATCATCATACCACAGTATTGTTGTACCTATTCCCCCGTATGCGCACCATACAAAGAAGATCTCATTTCGATAGCGTGTTTCTTTATCGCCAGACAGGGCCTTTTCAATCTCCCGGCAAATAACGGGGGCAGACCTGACCAGCTTCAAAACAGGTTTGATTGTTGGATATGGCAGTGCATTGGGTAATTGCCCTATAACATATCCCATCTGGATCAGATCATGCAGCGTTTCATCCGGCAGCATTGTCACGTCACAGCTTTTTATACCCGGAATTGTATCAACTTTTTCAATATATTTCCTATAATGATCCGCAATATGCTCACTACACTGTGTTTCAGTCAATTTCATTCCGATCACCCCTTAATCAAGTCTATAGGTACCCTGCTTCTGCGTGCGAATCCCAATGTCCAGCGAGTTCCTCCCGGTTCCCTGTTATATACGGCGATCACTTTTCCGCTATGCGTTACCATCCACGCATTCCGTGTATGGTAGGCATTCTTAGAATAGGCCGGTTCCAGCACCTTGACATATGCTGTCTGGCTCAATAGATATCGATACCTTTCCCTCCAACTATCCTCCCAAAGCTCATCGAAACCTGGGAAAGGGATGGCGGCGATCAGGTGGATATTCGGGTTATCTTTTTTGAGGCGGATCACGATCTCTGCCGCCCAAATATCCACGCCATAGCACATACCGGAGATAAAGGCGGTGAACCCTTCCGATATCGCTTTCAGAATTGCATTTTCCAGGTCCACCTTTATGTCTTCCTCAGGCCGTCGGAGAAGCTGTGGCCTGTGGCCGGTAAAGCAACAGCGGGTTTTGCGCTTTTCGTCTTCATTCACGATGCATCATACTCCCAGGGATTATCGAAGATATTCTTGGCTTCTATTGCCAGGATATCGCGGAGAGGAATTAGCTTATCATCTACAGTAATGGTGCGTGTTACGCTGGCATCTACCCTTTTGCATATGCCTTGCACCGTCACATGCTGCCCCCTGCAGCCAAAGGCAAAGTTTTCCCTATCCCTGCAAGGTATGAAGTACGTCACGGTCACCTTTACGCGATTAGCTCTTGCCAGCTTGCTGTTGCGGGTGAGATCATAGAGGATATTGAGCCTGCGGTTGATCTCCCCCTTTTCCTCTTCACCAAGGCGGGGCCTGTCACAATACAAGATATCCTTGGAGCTTATCGCTTCGTCAAAACCTTTCAAAGCATCAAAGGGGCTGAAGATCTTCGCCCTGTGTCCCCGTTCCATAGAGGGGTGTTTAAGGCCGAACGCATCCCACTTTGCGTGCTTCGGTTTCCCCCTCAGGAACACCTTCAAATACTTGAAATCCGCAGGTACCGGCATATAACCAACTGTCATGCACTCACCTTCCGCCAAATGACGCGGGCGTGTGCTTTTCAGCTTCTATGCCCGCCTATCTGTCTGTTCCTCTCAAGAGCTGTAGCTCCATCAAGCATGTTCATCCCTTTGTATATCGCGTTGGAACCGTATTTCTTTCGTACCTCCGCCATGGCTCCCTGTATGCGGCTTTCCCTTTCCAGCGCATCATAATCCGTAAAGATATCCTGCTGCACGGTTTCAACCCCATGTTTGATATCGTTCGCACAGATACCGAGTCTGCGATACAGAAGCCGGTGGTCTGTTTTCGCATCGAAGGACGGAAGTATGGCGTCCCGAATCAGGTGAAAAGAGTTTGTCGATGTGCGTGTTTTCACCGTGCCGTTATTGTGGCAGGGATGCATCCTGCCATAGTAATCCAAGGCAACAGGGCCTTCGTACCCTGGAAGATTGTCCAGCGATTTAGGATCATATCCTACCCACCAGGTGAAAGCCTGGCTTATCACCTGTTTTGTGAACATATCGGAGCATAGGGATTCTATCATCTCCGTAAGGACAAGCCTTGTCTCTCCGTACTGGTATGGTCTCGGCAGCACCTGACCGTTGGAAAGGCTGCTGCCTGTCGTGTGGTAGGATTTAATATCCCGCATAGTGACAGGCTCTATTCCCCAGGCGTGATCGATCAGTATCTCGCCATCGATACCGAAGGTCTTGTAGAACCATTCTTCATCGTACTGCGTCCTGGCAGCGATATCCCCCATGGTGAAGAGGCAAGCCTTCTTCAGTCGGTTCGCCTTCCCCTCCCCGATCTGCCAGAAATCCGTAAGGGGCGTGTGATCCCAAAGCAGGAACTTATAGCTGTCTTCATTCAACTCAGCGATCCGCACGCCATTCTTATCCGGCTGCTTCTTCTTGGCCACGATATCCATGGCGACCTTGGCAAGGTAGAGGTTTGTGCCTATGCCGCATGTAGCGGTGATTCCGGTGGTGGCAAGCACATCCCGTATCATGGTCATTGCCATCAAATGAGCAGGATGAACGCCTTGTTTCTCCGCCTCCTTGCGGTACTGATGCAGGTATGGAGTGCAATCAATAAACGATTCATCGATGCTGTATACATGGATATCCTCAGGTGCAGCATAACGCAGATAGATGGAATAGATTAGAGATGATACCTTCTCATATTCCGCCATTCTGGGAACAGCTATCAGCCAGGATACTTTTTCATGTGTAAGAGCCTCATATTTTCGGACAGCGGCTTTCGCCTCGAAAAGCCTGGGGCGGCTGGGAACGCCTATCGCCTTGAGCGCTGGGGATACAGCCAGGCATATCGTCTGATCCGAACGGCTCTCGTCCGCGACAATCAGCTTCGCCTTCAGGGGATCGAGATTCCGATAAACGCATTCCACCGAAGCGTAGAAAGATTTCATATCGATGGCGGCATATACGCGTTCCAAGTTTTCTCACCCCCTTTGTGCAACTACTCTGCATTTATGCCATCTTCACCGTTAAGGCACCCGGTTCTATGATTTCAACAGGGATGCCCGTCGTCCGGGCGTAGCCTACGGCCATAGCGGTACCACCCTCAGTACCATCGTAACAGGCGAGGAGCAGATCCGCGTTGTCGACAAGGTATCTGTTCCTGCGGTACATGCAGCCCCTGTCATAGGCATGGCCGGTGGCAGTCACGATATCGGCGCAGTCAAAGAGCCTGTTGAGCCGGTANNCGTTAAACACCAACCGGCCTTCAACTTCCTTGCAATCTAGGATCAGTGTACCGCCATCCGAGATCTGCAGGCACAGGTGCCTCGTCTGCTTTGCACTTTCACCCCGGTTTACAGAGCTGTTCAGTACCAATGAGCGTGAGCAGCCGGGTTTTGACTCGATCAGGGCTCCCTGTTC
>DBXA01000073.1:0-3041 GCA_002309235.1 Christensenella sp. UBA1224
GCGAAGGAGCAGATCGGCGCCGGACACGGCGGCGGGGATTTCTTTCTCGTGCAGGATTTCGTGGACGCCATACGCGGGAACGGAAAGCCGGATATCGATGTCTACCAGGCCTGTGAATGGACGGCGGTCGGGCTTTTGAGCGAGCTTTCCGTCATGAACGGCGGAAAGACCATCGAAGTGCCGGATTTCCGCGGCGCGAAGACATTTGAGGACCAGGAGATCAGGCTGTAACCGGCAGCCGCCTGCTTTCGGGGAAAGAAACCGTTATACCGGAAGTATCGGGAATTGTGAGAAGGGGTGCGGGCATGGATCTCGTATTTGCCGCGGCAGCGGCGTTCATAGCCTATACCGTAAAAGGCCTGTGCGGCTTCGGGAATACGCTCGTATTCGCTTCGATCATGTCCTTTCGGGCGGATACGGTATCGATCACTCCCGTGGAATCCGTACTGGGGCTGGCGCCTTCGGGCTATATCGCCTGGAAGTGCCGGAAGGAATTTGCGCCAGGGATCATCATCCCCATGGCTCTCGTTATGGCGGCGGGGAGCCTTGCGGGCACGCTCGTGCTCAAGAACGCTTCTCCCGGGTCTCTCAAGGTGCTGTTCGGCTTTGTCACCATAGCGCTGGCGGCGGAAATGCTGCTGCGCGGAAAGGCCGGAAAGCGCGAAGGGTCCAGGAAAGCGCTGATGCTGATCGGGATACTCGCCGGCATCATGAGCGGCCTGTACGGCGTCGGCGCGCTGATGGCGGCGTACATGAGCCGCACGACGCGATCGGCGAACGCGTTCCGGGGAAACCTGTGCGCCGTGTTCTTTATCAACGATACCATCCGCCTGATTCTGTATCTTTCGCTGGGTATCCTGACGGGCGGCGTGTTCCGCCTGGCGCTTATGCTCGTGCCGTTTATGGCGGCGGGCGTCGCGGCGGGCAGCTTTCTCGCGGGCCGGATCAGCGAAGAGAAGGTGAGGCTGGGGGTCATCGTGCTGCTCATACTTTCCGGCGTTTCACTGATCGCCGCCAATATCTGATGGGAGGGATACTGTTATGCCTGATGAAAAGACACTGGAAAAGCTTCAGGAGATCATTGACAGGGGAAAGAGGATCGCTTTTTTCGGCGGAGCGGGCGTTTCCACGGAAAGCGGCATACCGGATTTCCGCAGTACGGACGGCCTGTATAACCAGGAGTACGATTATCCGCCGGAGACCATACTTTCCGATACCTTTTTCACGCTGAAGACAGAGGAATTCTACCGGTTCTACCGGAAAAAGATGCTCTTTCCGGATGCAAAGCCCAACAAGGCGCATCTGTGGCTCGCGGAACTGGAGCGCAAGGGCAGGCTTTCCGGCATCGTCACCCAGAATATCGACGGGCTCCACCAGGCCGCCGGTTCCCGGGAGGTATTCGAGCTCCACGGCAGCGTCTGGCGCAACCGATGCATGCAGTGCGGGAAGTCCTTTCCGCTGGAGTTCATCATGAAGACAAAAGGCATCCCGCGCTGCGAATGCGGCGGCTGTGTGAAGCCGGACGTCGTGCTGTACGGGGAGAGCCTCGACGGGCCTACCGTGAACGGCGCCGTGCGCACCATCGCAAAGGCGGATGTGCTGATCATCGCGGGAACATCGCTGGCGGTATATCCGGCAGCCGGCTTTGTGAGGGAATTCAGCGGCCGGGATCTTGTGATCATCAACCGAGATGAGACGAGCATGGACAACAGGGCGGATCTCGTGATACACGATAAGGTGGGAGAGACGCTAAGCAGGATCGAGATCAAGTAACCTCTTGCGGAGGAAGGGATATGGATCTTTTAAGTGACGGGGCAAGGGCGGCGGCATATCTTGCGGAAAGCGGATTCCGCCATTCGAGGACGCTGGGCCAGAATTTCCTGCTGGACGACGGGGTAAACCGCGCGATCGCGGAAGCGGGCGGGGCGGGCCCGGGGATGAACGTACTGGAGATCGGGCCCGGCGCGGGCACGCTGACAAGTGCTCTTGCAAGGGCAGGCGCGCGTGTGCTTGCCGTGGAGATCGATGACCAGCTGCGGCCCGTGCTCGAAAAAATGCTCGCGGGCATGGGAAACGTGCAGGTCGTATACGGGGATATCATGAAGCAGGATATCCCTTCGCTTGCGGACGGCTGTTTCGGGGCGGGGGCAGGGTACTCGGTCATATCGAACCTTCCCTATGCCATCGCATCCGAGCTCCTGCCCGATCTCGTATCGGGGAAAAGGCCGCCCGAGAGCATAACTGCCCTCGTACAGGCGGAGGCGGCGGAAAGGATGGCATCATCTCCGGGGGAAAAGACATGGTGCGCCACAGCCGCGAAGCTGAAGCATTTCTGCCGCATCCAAAGGCTTATGACGCTGCCGCCGCACTTATTTACACCCAACGCGCATGTCGACAGTACGCTCATCCGGCTCGACAGGCTCAAGGAGAGCGAAAGGGAAGCGCAGCCAAAGGACCTTGCGGTGTTCTTAAGGTGCATAGACGCCGCCTTCACTATGCGTCGAAAGACGCTGGTAAACAACCTGGCGGCCGCGTTCCCCATATCAAAAACACAGGCGGCGCAGCTGCTTAAGGATACCGGGCTCGCGGATACGGTGCGCGGGGAAGCGCTTACCCTGCGCGAACTGGGCCTGGTCTCCGATGCCGTCGCGCGGGCAGTCAGGGAGGGCTGAATATGAAGGGTATAGCTGTCGCGGGGAGCATCGTGCATGACCTGAACAAAAAGATAGACCGGTTCCCGGAGAGGAACGGGCTCGTGCGGTGCCTGTCCTATGAGTCCTCCATGGGAGGCCTGGTGGGCAACTGCGCGAGGGATCTCGCGGCTCTGGATCCTTCGCTGCCCGTGACGGCGGTGGGCATGGTGGGAACGGACGCAGCGGGGGATGAGATGCTGGATCTGTTCCGCGCGTATCCCAATATCGATATCTCCCATATCGGCAGGAGGGGCATGACCTCTTTTACGGATGTCTTGGCGGAGGAGAAGGATAAGATACGCTCCTTCGTGTACTACCCGGGCTCCAACGATCATATGGATATAGACG
>DBXA01000073.1:3126-11532 GCA_002309235.1 Christensenella sp. UBA1224
CGCATGGCGCGGTTTCTCGCGATGCTTAAGGAACATGGCTTCAGGACGAGCACGGATATCGTGAGCGAGGCTTCGGACAGGTACCTTACAAAGGTCCCGCCTATTCTCAGGTGGCTGGATATCGCCTTCTTCAACGAGGTGGAATGCGCAAGGACCGTCGGGATCGACTTAAGGCGCTCTGACAGTGAACCGGATGAAGGGGCCGTATACCGCGCCTTTGACGTGCTGGAGGATATGGGCATGGCAGGGATAGCGGTCGTCCATATGCCGGAGGGCGTTTACGCAAAGGACATGGCAAAGGGGAAAGTGTGCTTTTCACCGGGCGCCATAGTGGACAGCGGCTTTATCGCGGGTACGGTAGGAGCCGGCGACGCTATGGCATCCGGCGTGCTGCTGGGCATCTACAGGGGCAGAAGCCTTGCGGAAGCGCTGGAGTACGGCACAGCCGCGGCAACAGCTTCCCTGAGAAGCGAAAAGCCTTCCGATTCGGTGCCCGCCCTGGAGGATGCCCTGCATCTCCTGGAAAGTCTCCCGAGAAGGAAAGACAGATAACCGCACTTTGATTGTGATAAACATGGAAGCCGGTCTGCTGAAAAAGTTAAAGCAGCCCGGCTTCTTCTCTGTTGACAGATGAGCGATATTCGCTTATAATGATTGTGCAAAAGTAAATTGTGCAAAATCATATGTGAGGGAGGTGAAAGCGTTATGGCAAGCGGACCGGACCGGTACGAAATGCTGAGGCTCAAAAACCAGGTGTGTTTTCCCCTGTATGCCTGCACAAAGGAACTGGTGCGGCAGTACGGGCCTTATCTGAAGGAGCTGAACCTGACCTATACCCAGTACATCGTCATGATGGTGCTGTGGGAAAGGGAAAGCGTCTCCTCGCGGGAGCTTGCAGCCTGTCTCCATCTGGATTACGGCACTTTGACGCCCGTGCTCAAGAGGCTCTGCCAGGTGGGTTACCTGACGAGGGAACGCTCGAGCGAGGATGAGAGGCTCCTTAAGCTCACTCTGACGGAAAAGGGCCGTCTCCTGAAGACAAAAGCGGCTGCCGTACCGCCCGCCATAGCGGAGTGCATGGGCCTTACGGCGGAAGAATTCGCACAAATGTATATATTAGCCTACAAGGCGCTTGACAACATGGAAAAGAAGAAAAGGGAGGAAGAAAACGATGGGGATCTATGATCTGAAGGTAAAGGACAGAAAAGGAAACGAAGTGAGTCTGAACGATTACGCGGGAAAGGTACTGCTCATCGTCAACACGGCGACCGGATGCGGCTTTACCCCTCACTATGAGCCGCTGGAGGCTATGTACAGGGAGTTCAGGGACAGGGGCTTTGAGATACTCGATTTCCCCTGCAACCAGTTCGCGAACCAGGCGCCAGGTTCTGAGGACGAGATCCATGAATTCTGCACGCTGAAATTCGGTACCGAGTTCCCGCAGTTCGCGAAGATCGATGTGAACGGGGAGAATGCCGATCCTCTGTTTGCGTATCTCGCAAAGGAGAAGCCGTTCGCGGGGTTCGGCAAGGGGCTCAAGAACGCGGCCCTCAATAAGTTCGCCGATATGAACAACAGGAAGTTCGGCGACAAGGCCTATATCAAGTGGAATTTTACCAAGTTCCTGGTAGACCGGAAGGGCAATGTCGTATCCCGCTTCGAGCCTACCGTGGATATGAAGGAAGTCAGGGAAGCGGTCGCGGCGGCGCTGTAACAGGCAGCCCGCCCGCATCGCAGAACCAAATGCGACGGGGAGGAACGAAACATGAAGATCAGCGCGGTAAAACTGTATGAGAACGGATTCATGTCACAGGCGCTCGCCTTCGGCGGGGAGGGAATGGACGGGGTGGACCCGGCGGTAAGGTATCGTTCGAGCCTGCAGAACTACGTGATCGATACCGGAAGCGATGTGATCCTTGTGGATACCGGCATGCCGGCCGAGGTTCCGGATGCCGTTCCGGATGAAAAGACGCTTATCTATATGGGCAGCAAGGTGAAAAACTATACGGACGCGCTGGCGGATGCCGGTTACCGTCCGGAACAGGTCACAAAGATCCTCATCACCCATAAGCACGCCGACCATACGGGCGAGCTGCGCGCTTTCCCGAACGCCGTCATCTATGCTTCCCGCGAGGAATGCAAGGCTCAGGAGCTGGCGTACCCCAATGTTTCCCCTGTGGATTTTACGGATGGTCCTTACGCGAATTTCGAAAAGAGCCGGAAGATCGCGGACGGCGTATATTTTATTGAAGCCAAAGGCCATACGACCGGGAACAGCATCGTGATCGCGGAAGACGGGGGCCTCTGGTACATGTTCCACGGCGATGTGACCTATACGGACGAGGCGCTTTATGCGAATAAACTCTCCATCGTGTTCGAGGATATCGGCGAGGCAAGGAAGACGCTTGACGCCGTGCGGGAGTTTATCGGCAGCCATCCCACAGTCTATCTTTCCACCCATACGCCGCTGGGTTATGAAAATCTGGAAGCAAAAGCTGTTGTCGATCTCACAGATCCGCCGGAAAGCAAACCCGTCGGCGAGATAACGGTCAAAAAAGCAAGCGGAAAATACGTCTGCTCGGTATGCGGATACGTGTATGATCCCGCGGAGCATGACGGCGTCGCTTTCGAAGACCTGCCGGACGATTGGAAATGCCCGCGCTGCAAGCAGCCTAAGGACAAGTTCAACCAGGCCTGATCCCGCCGGAGGAGGACATGAAAATGAAGATCGCAGTCAGATACTACACGAAAACAGGCAATACAAAGCGCCTTGCGGAGGCAGTTGCGCAGGCTGTCGGGACGGAGGCTCTCCCGATCAGCGTTCCTCTGACGGAAAAGGCAGATATCCTCTTCCTCGGCAATTCCTATTATGCCTTTACGATTGATCCGGAGGTAAGGGAGTTCATCCGGTCCCTGGACAGGGAAAAAGTGGGACGTATCGTCAATTTCGGATCGGCCGCGATGCTGAACTCCACCTACAAAAAAGTGAAGGCGGAGGCGGACAGGGCAGGCATTCCTATGGATGAGCGGGAATTCCACTGCAAAGGCGAATTCAAGGGGCTTCACAGGGGCAGGCCGAACGGGGAAGACCTGAAGGCAGCAGCGGATTTTGCAAGAAAGATCGTGGGGTGAGCGTTATGCCGCGTATAGATCCCTCCCGGCAGGAGCCGGCGGCACCGGATACCTCTTCACGGGAGAAGACCATCGTAAAGACCAGCATCATAGGGATCATAGCCAATGTGTTCCTGGCCGGTTTCAAGGCATTTGTGGGCCTCGTGACAAACTCCATTGCCATCGTGCTTGATGCCGTGAACAATATCTCAGATGCCGGCAGTTCTCTTATCACCATCGTGGGGACAAAGCTCGCCGGCAGGGAGCCGGACAAAAAGCATCCCTTCGGATACGGGAGGATCGAATACCTGAGCGCCATGATCATATCCGTGATCGTTCTGTACGCGGGCATCACCTCCCTCGTGGAATCCGTAAAGCAGATCATACACCCCGAAACGCCCGATTACAACGCCGTTTCTCTCATCATCGTAGCGGTGGCGGTCGTCGTGAAGATACTGCTGGGACGCTATGTGAAGAGCGTAGGCGTAAAGGTGAATTCGGATTCCCTGGTGAACTCCGGAGAAGACGCGACCCTGGATTCCGTCATATCGGCATCCACTCTCGTCGCCGCAGGCATTTTCCTTATCTTCCATGTGTCGCTGGAGGCATGGCTCGGCGCGGTCATATCCCTCGTGATCATTAAATCCGGTATAGGGATGCTCCGCGATACCATTTCCCAGGTCCTCGGTGAACGCAACGATGCGGAGCTTGCCAGGGGCATCCGCGAGATGGTGCTGTCCTTCCCGGATGTTACCGGCGCGTACGACCTGGTGCTCAACAATTACGGGCCGGATACCTGGAACGGCTCTATACACATAGAGGTGCCGGATACCTATTCCGCAGACCGGCTGGACCAGCTGATCCGCGAGATCACGATGAAGGTCTTCAGGGAATACCGCGTCATACTGACGGCGATAGGCGTATACTCCGTGAATACGAAGGATGAGGATGTCATAAAGGCCAAGGAACGAGTGAGCGGGATCGTCTTTTCCCATAAATACGTCCGCGAGATGCACGGGTTCTATCTCATGAAGGACCAGAAGGCCATGCGCTTTGATATCGTCATAAGCTTTGAGGCAAAGGACCGCAGGGCGGTGTACGCGGAAGTCGTCAAAGATGTGCAAAAGGCGTTTCCGGATCACAAGCTGCAGGTCGCCATGGATACGGATTTTGCGGAAGAATGATATGAAAACACTGTATGTATCCGACCTTGACGGCACTCTGATAAGATCCGACCAGAGAACAAGTGCGTATACAAACGATACGATCAATGCACTTGTGAAAGAGGGGATGCTCTTCTCCTACGCGACGGCCCGCTCCTACAGCACGGCGCGCAAGGTGACGGAGGGGATGACTGCCGCGTTCCCGGTGATCGTATACAACGGTGCGTTCATTTTGGACAATGCCGGCGGAAAGCTCCTGCTCGAAAACTTCTTTGAGAGGGAGGCTGCGGTCGGCCTCATCCGGGAACTGAGGGAGAAAAGCATTCACCCGATCGTCTACGCCTTTGTCGAAGGGGAAGAGAGGTTCTCCTACGAAAAGGATATGATCAATGCGGCGACGCGGGATTTTGTCCTTTCGCGCAAAGGGGACAGAAGGGACCGGCCGGTAAGTGATCCTGACGGATTGACGGAAGGGGATATCTTCTATATCACATGCATCGATGATGCCGGGAAGCTGCAGCCCTTCGATGAAAAGTACGGGAATGTGCACCGCTGCGTGTATCAGAGGGATATCTACTCCGGGGAGCAGTGGCTTGAGATCATGCCCAGAAACGCGTCCAAGTCAAACGCCATACAGGAGCTGAAGGAGCTGCTGGGCTGTGAGCGTCTGGTCGTGTTCGGAGACGGCGTGAACGATCTGGATATGTTCCGCATCGCCGATGAAGCGTATGCCGTTGAAAACGCCGTACCGGAACTGAAGGCCGCCGCGACTGCAGTGATCGGCCCGAACGATGAAGACGGCGTGGCAAAATGGCTCAGAAGCAGATTTTGCAGGGAATAAAGGGATGATACCATGGGCTGTCCCGACGCGGGACAGCTCTTTTTTTACATTCTGCGCCTATAGGGCATGGCCATGCTCTTGCTGTGCTCGAACGCGAGATGTTCTCGCTGCGATCAAATGCGAGATGTTCTTGCTGCGCTCGAATGCGAGATGCATTCGCTTCACTCGTGCGCGATATGCTTTCTCTGCGCTTAAGCGCGATATGCCTCACTGCGTTCGGCGTGAACGGAGTCTCCTCACGCCGCCTCTGGCGGCATATCGCGCCGGAAGGCATATCGCGTGCGGAGCACATATCGCGCCTGAAAGGCATATCGCGCCCGAAGGGCATTAGGTGTATAATAGATGCACAAGCGTTTCGACAAAGGAGTGACGGGTTTTGGCAGACGATCAGATCACGATCAGGAGTGAAAGGCTTGCTCCGGGAGAATACATCGATTTTCTGAAGCGGACGGATCTGGGCTCCCAGTATCCGAGGGAACGGTTCGGGGAGAGGATCGCAAAGCTCGTGAACACGGTCTCCATCAGCCTCACCGCAAGGAATGAGGAAGGTCTTCTGGTCGGCGTGCTCTTTGGCCTTACGGACTTTGCCTACTGGCTGTATGTAACGGACCTGGGTGTTGACAGGGAATACGGACACCGGGGCATCGGTACCCGCCTCATGCGCACTGCCCATGAGCTGGCGGGCGGTGAAAAGGATATCGCGGTCTATCTGATCGCGAATGAGAACGCTGTCCCGTTCTACGAAAAGCTGGGCATGGAAAAAGCAGACGACGTGATGCAGTATAACCATATCGAGTGGACGGAATTCACCGTGGAATAGGCATAAGAAGGTAAGGATGACAGTAAAAAAGATCGCCCGGTACGACGATCTTTTTGAAAAGTATGAAAACCCCATCGGGCATGCTTGCCGTTAAAAGAAGCTTCTTCATTTGGGACGTTCATTTCAAGGCATCGCGCAGGATCGGGTAAAGGCGGTCCGCTATGATCCTGTGCCCTTCGCGCAAGGGGTGGAGCGGCTCTTCCGGCAGCCATCCCTTTGAGGAAACGAAAAAGACATTATCGCCGTATTTCTCGTTATACCGCGGGATAAAGGCACCGAGCTCCATGTCAAAAGCGCCGCAGAAGGCGCTGAGCGCGAATACCCTGGCGGAGGGGTTGACCTTTCTCACCAGGCGCAGGAATTCCTCGTAGCGCATCAGGTATTCATCACAGGAGGCGCCCCGGTCGTTCGCGCCGTGGTTTATCACGATGACATCCGGTTTTTCTCCTGTGTAGGGGACTCCGTCGAAGACGTATTCATAGGTGAGGCCGCAGCGGGGCACGCTGCCGCAGCCGGTGCGCGTCATCCCCGTAGCGCCGTACGCCTGCGCCATGTAGCGCATGTTCAAACGCCTGGCGGTAAGGCATCCGTAAGCGGCAGCCGCGTCATCCTGATACGGGCGATTGAACTGGTCTATGGGGCTGGGCATCACGGTATCAAAATCCGCATCGATGAGCACGCCTTCCGTAATGGAATCGCCTACGAATTCTATGAGGGGGCGTTCATCCGGAGGGAGAGGGGCCTCGCCTTCCGCCTGCGCGCCTACGAAGGATATGACGCCCATCAGGGGCTCATACCAGCGCGGAAGCATCTCCATGCCGCCCTTGTACATGCATTTGAGGATATGGTCGCCGTTTCCCTGTGCCAAAACGCGCAGGTATCTGTCGACAGGCACTTCAAAGGCAGAGCCGTCATCCACGCTCAGCCACATATGCGGGTAGGGCTGCCCGAGGAAGCCCAGGTCAAATTTCAGTATGCACATGGATCCTCTGAACCCGAGCTCGAAGGAGGAGCCGGGAGCGGTTGCCGCCGTATAGGTTTCAGGCGGCTGGATATAGCGGTGCGCGTCCTTTGCGGGCTTATAAAGTGTGCACCAGCGCCCTGTCAGGCGGACAGAAGGGCTGTACCAGGGGATGAACATAAACACTGCACTTCCTTCAAATATCGATATACACGCGGCTTGAGGCGTTGACGACCGTTGTGGAGCCGTACTGCCTTTCCCGCTGGAATCCGACGGCGGTATACTCGCGGTGGATATGGCCGTGGATGAGGTATTTCGGATGGTATTTGTCCATCAGCTTCAGAAAGACCTCAAAGCCTCTGTGGGAGATGTGATCCTGGTCGCCGATGCCGCGGGCAGGCGCATGCGTGAGCAGTATATCAAAGCCGCCGGCTTTTCGCAGCTGCCGACGGAGCTTGAGCCGCATGAGCCTTAAGCACATTTCCCTCTCCGTATACATGCAGGGGCCGGGTTTGTACCGGTAGGAGCCGCCCAGGCCCAGTATGCGTATGCCGCCGTAGGTATACACCGTGTCCTCGATGCACACGCAGCCTTCCGGCGGGTCTTTGGCATACCGGACATCGTGGTTGCCGTGGATATAGAGGACAGGCGCTTTCGTAAAGCATGTCAGGAAGGAAAGGTATTCCGCGGGAAGGTCGCCCGCGGAGAGTATCAGGTCCACACCTTCCAGCAGGCGCTTGTCCAGCATGCCCCAAAGCCTTTCGTCGGCCTTGTCGGCGAGGGCGAGGATACGCATGGGTGCCTCAGGCTCCTTTCCGGTTTAGTTTTTCCAACTGAAGCTCTTCTTGTCGGGCTTGGGTATCTCGAGCACGCCCAGCATGCGGACAAGATCCCTTGCGCCGGGGCGGAGCTCTTCCTTCTTCGGGAAGGAGCCGATCACATTGTCGATCAGGTAATCCATGGTCAGTATATCGGCCGGCGTCAGCTGGCTTTGCGAGGAGCACTTTTCGCTGCCGTCCTGGGCGATAAGCTGCCCTTCGAAGGGCTTGAAGATACCGCCCTCGATATGGGTGCGGATGTGGTCGACCAGTCTCCTCAGATACGGGTCGAATTTCGTCGAGAGTATGACGTCCAGGGTATCGGAGGACATTCCCCACCAGTAGTTCATCGCGTTAAGGCTCTTGCCGGTGTTCTCAAAGGTACCGTTGAGCACGCTGCGTATGGTCGGCACGTAGAACTTGCTCCAGTCCAGCACGGGTATCGCCAGGTTCTTCACAATACTGTCATGTACGGAATAGAGGCCGTATTCGATGGAGGACTGGCTGGGGGCGCTGATATCGCGGTTGGAAATGATGTGGATATCCTCGCCCGGGAACGGATCTGCCGGGTCAAAATCGAGGCTTGAAGACCACCTGAGGCAGATCTTCGCGCTTGGGTTTACCATGCGGGCGCCCAAGGCAAACGCGTTTATGGAGGCGGGTACGCCGTAGATCGGATAATCCGCGATATA
>DBXA01000142.1:0-8986 GCA_002309235.1 Christensenella sp. UBA1224
GGGCACGCCCGCCTGCGCGGCCTTCGTCTCCTGCCGGTACAGGCGCTGAAAGCACGCAGGCGTATCCTGCTTTCTGCTCCGGCATCCGGCGTTTTTCCGGGATGGTTTTATTCCAGCACGAGCTCCGCAAAGCAGGGGAGGATATCCCCCTCTGCGACGTATACATCGGCAATAAAGCCGTCAAAGCCGTTGCGCATGCGCAGCACATGCACCTTGATATCCCTGCCCTCGTATTCCGGAAGTATGGGGAAATAGAAGGTGTTGTTGGACTGCGTCCTGGCGATGAAATGCTCGAACTGGTTGGCAGGGAAGGAAGGGGCTTTGTCCGGCGCGCCGACAAGCGTCCCATCCGGGAGCTCCAGCAGGGCGTATACGGCATCCGTGCCGTGTCTTCCGTTGAGGGCGACGCAGATGCGGGAGCCGGCGGGATAGCTGTCCAGGTGCACTGTGCCTGTCATGAAGGAATGGCAGGGCAGCATGCGGTACGGCGCGAACAGGTTGCTGGCGCGCCAGCCCTCCCGAGGGAGCGTTTCCCCGTTCTTTATGAGCCGCGCGTCGCATACGCGGACCGGCGTGCCTTCCAGCCGCAGATAACGTACCGGCCCTTCGAGCGCGAATTCCGCCGTGACGCGATCCACATTGATATCGGTGATCTCCGGCACGGTCTTGGGCACGAAGCGGCACTTTTCACGGCCGCCTGCCGTGATATTCATGCAATCGAGCTTCCGGAGGCTTCCGGGCTCTTCCCCGCCATAGGCTGCGAGGGCATCCAGTGTTTCACCATCCTCCGCCAGGAATGTGACGCGCAGCATGTCCGCAGTGATCTTCTTACCGGTATCGATGCGCAGAGCGCCGCCGGATATGCGCTGGTCTCCCTCCACGGTGGAAGCCATGAAGAAGGTATCCTCCCTCCCGTCAAAGAGGTATTTATCCCATATGCCGCGGTATACGAAGGTATCCTGCCCGAAGAAAGCGTCCCTTGCGGCTTTGATCTGGGGTACGTCGGTATCCCCGGAGCGCTCGAGGGAACGCACCTCCAGGGCATTGTTGTCCGCCGCGAAGGCGCATATCTCGTACATCCTTTCGGCGTCAGAGGGGACAGGCGCTTTCGCGAGAGCGCCTATCTTCACCCCGCCGCGGGAGACGGGATTGCCCGGGAAGGTGAAGGTGCATTTGCCGCCTGAGAGAAGAGCGGAAGCGTCTTTGCCGTTCAAAAGCGCCTTCGTGTACCTTTCGCGGTCGGAGCCCGTCAGGCGGAAGGTGATCTCCTCGCCCGGCAGGCCGTATATCCTGCCGCGGAAGGCTTTTGAGGCAGGCCCCGTCATAGGCCGGAGCCTCGCGCCTTTTACGCCGATATCCGGGAGCGGCTCCCGGCTGAGCACGATCAGGCATGTGCGCCAGGGCTCGACCTCGAAGGAGATCTCTTTCCCTTCGATACAGCCCATATCCGTCTCATAGGGGTGGAGCATGCGCGCGTACGCTCTGTTCATCCTGCCGCAGGAGGCCTCACTTACGGAGAAGGAGAAGGCCTTCTTTTCCCATTCCAGGTTCCGCACGGTGATAAAGCGTATCGTGTCGTCTCCCCGGGATACGGCATTGGGGCCGAATGTTTCCTCCGGCAGCTTGTCCGCGTGTACCATCGCCTCGCGGAAGCGGCGCTTTAATACCATGAGCCTGCCCATGGTGCGCAGCTCGTCCTCCCGCAGGAGCCATGGGTTCCCGTAGATCTCGGGGGAGAGGATGAGGGAACGGCAGAAGACCTGTATCACCATTTCATCCGCCCAGAAATCCAGGCAGGAGGAAAGGCATACGCCGTGGTCCTCCATGAGCCTTTCCAGGTTATCCGGGTTGCCCCGCATGAGCGTGCCGCCGCGGTGATGCGGCGCGGGCACTTTGTTGGAGTAAAGGACGTCGATATAGCATTCGGCGGATTCCCAGAGCTTTGTGGTGCAGTACTGCTGGGCGCCGCCTAAGTCGTTCCGGTGGTTGAGTATCACGAGCTCCGGCACGTATTTGCGGCATTCCTCGATCATCTTCGTGAAGTACTGCCTGTATTCCTTCCTGAGTACCCCGCAGACCGTATCGAATTTGAACAGGCCGAAGCCGTGGTCGCGGCACAGGGATACGATCATCTCCCGGCGCTTTTCACGAGTCTCCTTTGTATCGCCGAAGCCGTCTGCACCGCCCCACACACCCAGGCGCATGCCCAGCTCCCTTGCCTTTTCCGCCGCCGGCCCGAAGCCGTTCGGAAAATGGGCGTGAAAGCGTGCGCTGTCGGTGGAGCCATAGGTGCCTGCCGCGCCGTCTATATTGCCGGCGTCAAAGGCATAGATGTCAAACTGAGCGCCCGTCTCGTCCCGCAGCCACTTGAAAAAGTCCAGGTTGACGAGCGTCTGCGCTTCGGTGGAGCCTTCGTTCGTATTGTTGATCCAGGTGAAAAACTCCGCAATGGAGGGGGAATTTTCCGTGTAGTATGCCATCCTGATGTACCTCCTATGCTGATCCGGGTATCGGTTTGAGTATATCCAAGAGGCGGGATAAAGTCAATGGGCAAAGGAAAAGGCACCTGCCCATAGGGAAAGGTGCCTGTCAAAAGACTGTTTTCAGCGGCCCATCCTGCCGCCTGCGCCGCGGGAAAAACCACCGCCGCCTGCGCGCGGGCCTCCGCCAAAGCCGCGGAAGCTGCCGGGACCGCCAAATGAACCGAAGCCGCCCATGCGGGAGCTTGTACCGCCTGCGCCTCGGGTGAATCCGCCGCCGCCCGCGCGGGGGCCGGCGTTGAAGCCGCCGAAACCGCCCATATGGGGACCGGGGCCGAAATGACCGAAGCTGCCGTGCGGACCTCTGTGATACGGGCCATGATACGGGGGACGGAAAAAGGGCATGTTGAAGATCCCGCCGAACCCCCTGCGCGGCCTGAAGATACCGGTCACACGAGAGATCACATACAGAATGAGCAGGATATGGAGAAGACTCATTTTTTCGTCCTTTCTGCCCGATGTACGGGCGTATCATGTGCTGATGGCGAATTGCCTGTCAGATCCCGTTCAGCGGCCGAGCCTGCCGCCGGCTCCTCTGGAACCGCCGCCTCCGCCGCCGCGTGAACTGCCGCCGCTCCGTGAACCGCCGGAAAAACTGCTGCGGGAACTGCTTGAGCGAGAGCTTGAGAAGCCTCCTGAGCGCGAACCGGAGAAAGAACTGCTCCTGGAACCGGAAGAGGAGCTTGACCATGAACCGGATGAGGAACTGCTGCGGGAGCTGAAAGACGAACCTGAGAAGGAACCGCCTGCGCCGCGTGTAGAACCTCCGCCCCCTCCTCTGGAGGAGGAACCCGAACTATCCCTGAAGATGGGAGCAGTGTTTTTCTCGCTGCGTGAAGAACGGTCGCTGTCTCTGAAGACAGGAGAGGAGCTTCTTGTGCTGCGGGAAGGACTCTCGCTGTCTCTGAAGATGCTGCCTGAGCTGCCGGAAAAAACTCTGCCAAAGCCGGACTGGTTCCGGTATGTATTAGCGGCGCGTGACGAACCGTTGAAGGTACCGCCTGCCGGCCTTGATGGGCCTGGTGCCGGTCTGGGACCGGGCTGCGGGCGATATCTGCGGTAGTAAGGCCGCCAGGGGCGGAAGAACCAGTACCTGTAGCCGACGGGTCTTGTTACGAAGCCGGTTACGGCAAGGAAGCCGCGGATCACGATATAGATGAGGTACAATACTCCGAGTAAAAGTATGAATCCGAGTATCAGACTGAAGGTACCGTCTTTCTCGCCGCTTGCCGTACCGCCCTGCGTCTTTCCGTTCTGAGGACCACCCTGGGTATTGCCTTGGTTGTCAGGCTCCCCGTACAGATCCAGAGCGGTATATTCCGCATAGGGGTAAACGACGCCGTAAAGATCGGCTACACGTTCGTAAAGGATCTTGAAAAGCTCCTTTGCGCCGGTATCGTAATCTTTTTTTGTAAAATACGGCCCGAGATAGTCGTTTACGAGCACGCCGATCTCACCGGTGGATATTTTGGATTCCAGCCCTGTTCCCAGTATATAGGCGCAGTCATCATCGTTGACAGACATCAGTATGAGGAGGCCGTTCTGCTTTTCGGCGGAACCGATGCCCCAGCTGTTGAACAGGGTATACGCGTAATCTTCGATCTGCGCGGAGCCGGTATCCTTCAGCGTCACGAACACGATCTGGGCACCGCAGCCATCGAACAGAGCATCGTTATTGAGTACGATGGTCGCTGTCGTATCATCGCTGAGCACGCTCGCGCCATCATATACGTAGAAAAGATCGTTGGGCTGTACTGTGGTCAGGGCGGAGGCCGGCGCGATGATGAGCATCATCAGCGCCAGCACCCATGCAAAAGTCCTTTTCATCGTTTGTCTCCCTTCCGCCTGCTCTTACCTGAAAAGGGGCAGGGCGTTTACACGTGTCAGCTTGGCCACGATGGAGGCCGGGAACCTGCCGAGTATCGCGTTGAAGGTATCCGCCTCATTGTTATAGCTGTCGCGGGACATGGTGAGCGCGCGGGAAGTGAATTCCTTATACTCTGAAAGGGCGTATTTTGCGTCCTTTTCGCTGAGGGAAGCGTTCTCCAGAATCGTATACAGGCTCTCAACGGCACGTGTCAGGTCTGTATTGGCCTGGGAAAAGCCGCTCATACTGCTTTCGCCTGCGTCAAGTACAGAGGCAGCTTTATTGATCTCAGAGATAACCTCTTCTCCGACCTTATAGCTGCTCGCAAGGCTTGCCAGGTTATAGGCGCATTCCACGCGCTTGCCCAGATCTGTACGTACACCGATGCCGCTTCCGTCAACACCGGCGCGGTATACGCGCAGCGCCTTTTCGCGGGCGCCGCGCAGCCCTCCGCCGCCGGAAAGAATGACAGCCAGTATGATGACAACGGCGAACACGATCCACGCCAGCTGCCTGTTTTCGCGGAAATTCGTATTCTTCTCCATTTTAACCTCTGATCTCGAGCAGCTTCGCCTTCAGCTGGCTTTCGATATTGGCGAGCTCCGCTTCCGCGGCGCGCCTCTTCTCGCGGCCTTCCTGCTGAATGGTGAGCATCTCGTCCATGGTGGTGATGAGCGTCTGGTTGGTAGTGGTAAGGGTCTCGATATCGATGATGCCGCGCTCCGCTTCCTTGGCGGTCTCGACCACTGCGGTGTGCAGCATATCGGCGTTCTTCTTGAGCAGGTCGTTGGTCAGATCGGTCACGCTGCGCTGCGCCTTCATCGCCTCGTTGCTGTGGCCTAAGCCGAGCGCGAGCACCATCTGGCTCTTCCACAGCGGGATGGTGTTCACCAGGGAGGACTGGATCTTTTCGGCCATGATCTGGTCGCTGGACTGGATCAGGCGGATCTGGGGCGCCATCTGGATGGATATATTGCGGGTGAGCTCCAGGTCGTAGATCTTCTTCTCGAAGCGGTCGATCTTATCGGAGAGATCCTTGGCGGCCTGCGCGTCCTCCGGCAGACCGGATTTCAGGGCCTTTTCCCTTGCCTCGGCCAGCTCGGTACTGCGCACCTCTTCGATGCGGAGCTTACCGGCCTCGATGTACATGGACAGCTCCTTGAAATACTTCAGGTTCTCGTCATAGAGCATGTCGAGGGTGGAGATATCCTTGAGCAGCGTCACCTGATGCTCTTCGAGGATGGTGATGATCTTTTCGACGTTGTTCTCGGTCTTGTCGTATTTCGCCTGCAGGGAAGCCAGCTTATCGGTGCCCTTCTTGAACAGCCCAAAAAGGCCCTTCTTTTCTTCCTCGTCCACGCTGAAGTTCTTGAGCTCGGTCACGAGGCCGGCGATCATGCCGCTTACCTCGCCCAGGTCCTTGTTCTTCACGTTGGCCAGAGCCGTATCGGAGAAATTGGCGATGTTCTGCTGCGCCTGAGAGCCGTAGGAGAATACGAGCGTCGTATCCTTGACATCGATCTTCTTGGAGAACTCTGTGATCATCTCGCTCTCCTCAGGGGAGAACTTGTTTTCCAGGACAGCCGCTTCGGCTTCGGTCTTGGCGGTGGGGGCGAGGACTTCCTCGGTAACGGGGTTCAGTTCGGGTGTGAGTGTCAGCTTGATATCAGAGCTCATTGTTGGTTATCCTCCTTCATTATTTTGCGGATGCCGTCGTCTGTCAGACCGTCGGCACTGATCATGGATTCCATTACGTCTATGTCGCTCGAGACGTCCATCGCCTCGAGGCGGTACAGGTTGTCCAGCTGCTTTTCAAAAGCGTCTGCGATCATGCCCATGCTGCTGCGGACATCGGTGAGTGCCTTTTCCACATGCTCTCCGCCGGAAACGGATGAGAGCGTCCTGTAATGCGTCATCAGCTTGGTAGTGGTGGGCAGGTAGTAATTCATGAACTTGCGCACCTGTGAAGCTTTTTCCGGCTTTTGCGCCACGGCCTCGAATATCTTCATGCCGCCGGCGTACATACGGTCGATCGCACTGTCGATCGTCTCATCCCCGGTCTTCAGGCCGATCAGATCCTTGAGCTGTGCCTGGCCTTCTTCGATCTGCCTGTCGACCTCGGCGCTGCCGGTATTGACGACGATCTTTTCCTCAACTTCGATATCCCGTCCCTTGAATAGGAACTTCTCGGAAAGTATGTAAGCGGCTATGCACAGTACGATCGCCAGTATGAAGGCCCCTATCGTGTACAGCGGCAGCAGCAGCGCACCGAGAACAAAACCCGCTGCCGCGCAGTAGATCGGCAGTGCCGAACGTATATGCTTCTTTACCATCCTTTATCAGACCTCCTTTCCTGGAGGGCAGCCCTGTTTTTTTTCAACACCGGGATTATAAACGGGGCTGTCCGAATTTAGAATATCTTTCCGCCGAAAGGCGCATCCGGATGACCGAACTGTCGCAAAACGCGCCTGTGGGCAGATATTACAGCTGCAGGGCCGCAAGGCCCACCTTCCTGCGCACCTTGCCAAGGGTCTTCCTGGAGATATAGGATGCCTTTTCGGCCCCCTCCGTCATGACCTTCTGGAGATACGCCTTATCGGTGATGATCTGGTTATAGCGCTCCTGTATGGGCGTCAGGGCCTCGATGACGGATTCCGCCACGGCGTCCTTGAACCTGCCGTAGCCGCTCGTCCCGTAAACGGATGTGATCTCCTCCAGGGACATGCCGGAAAGCACGGAGAGTATGCTCATCAGGTTTGATATGCCGGGCTTGTTCTCCGGATCGAACCTTACGTCTGCCTCGGAATCCGTGACCGCCCTCTTGATCTTGCGGCGAATGGTATCCTTGTCATCCAGCATGGCGATATAGGTCTCCTCTGGGTCGGACTTGCTCATCTTCTTTGTAGGCTCCTGCAGGCTCATGACGCGGGCGCCGACCTTCTGGAAGAATCCGTCCGGTACTACGAAGACATCTCCGTATACGGCGTTGAAGCGCTGGGCGATATCGCGCGCCAGCTCCAGATGCTGCTTCTGGTCTGCGCCGATGGGCACGAGATCCGTCTGGTAGAGCAGTATGTCCGCCGCCATCAGCACGGGATAGGTGAAAAGCCCCGCGTTGATGTTGTCGGCGTGCTTGGCGGATTTATCCTTGAACTGCGTCATGCGGTTGAGCTCACCCATGTAGGTGAAGCAGTCAAGTATCCAGCCGAGCTCCGCGTGCCCGGAGACATGGCTCTGGAAGTAGATGAGCGTCTTTTCCGGGTCGAGCCCTACGGCGAGATACAGGCTCATCATCTTAAGGCAGGCCTTGCGGAGGGCCGCCGGGTCCTGCCGCACGGTGATGGCGTGCATATCGACTACGGAGTACACGCAGTCGTATTCCTGCTGCAGTATCGGGAAATTGCGCAGGGCGCCGATATAATTTCCCAGCGTGAGCGTACCTGTCGGCTGTATGCCGGAAAACACGCGCTTGCGCTTTTCGACATCTGTGGTCCTGGTATCGTTTTCCATCTGTTATCGCCTCACATTTTGTTTATTCGTCTTTACGGTTTTGACCGGTGCTTTCCCTCCGGCCGGTGCCCTGCTGCCCGTGCGCCTTTTTACGGGCGGCTTTGCTCGCAGCATGACGCCACTGGCTATGGAGCAAAGGCATAAGAGCCCTATCAGCCTCTTTGTATGCCCGTTGTCTATGAACTGCATGGCGCTGTTCACGCTGTCTATGATGAGGAGCACCAGCAGCATGCCTGCGAATATGATATCCATGTGGGAGATGAGCTTTCTGATCATTCCGCTTCCTCCGCAATGAATATGATATCGGTCACCGAACGCCCGCCTCCGGAGGGGACGGATATGATGCTGTCCCCGTAGATCATACAGGCGGAATCCCCGCCGTCGAGGTTATAGGCGGCTTTGCAGCCGAAGGCCTCGAAGATGGCGGCAAACTCCTCCAGCGTGGCACCGTGGGAGCGCTCGTTCCTGCCGTCCACGACCACGAATATGTAATGGCCCGGCTCGTAGTAGCCTATGCCGCAGCGCGGGTTGCGGCCGGCGACCTCGCTGTCGAAGCTTTTCAGCGCCTTGCCCTGGCCATCCAGCAGCGCCGGGCCGAAGGACCAGCCCTGCCACATGCCTTTTTCCACGGCGGTCTTTCCGTCAAAGCTGTCTGCGCCGCAGGTCTCCATGGTGCCGTCCCGGTAGATCACGCATACATCCTTGAAGGCGGATGTGCGGTATATCTCCCCGTTGCGCACCACAAGGCCCTTGTCCCTGGCGCCGTAGTAATCGCCGCTGACGGCGAGGACGGCGCCGTGCTCCGTCGCGAGCTTCAGCGGGGGATAGCGGTATCCCTTGCCGTAGGTATCCCGCGCGAAGGCCGTCTGCAGGTCCTCTATGTTCCGTACGTATACATCCGCCGCGTGTATCACCGCGCCGCCCCGCTCTATGGTGCGTATGCGGATGAAGGCATGATCCGAAACATAGCGCTTTTCCCCATCCGGTATCTCGGCATGGCTCGCCTTTGCGCTTTCGAACAGGGGCGTGAAATCCCCCGGGGCGTACACGTTCTCCTCCTGCGGGGCAG
>DBXA01000142.1:9040-10881 GCA_002309235.1 Christensenella sp. UBA1224
GCACGCCGCCCTGCGGGATCACATGGTGGAACAGCGCGAATATCACCAGGCCCAGCCCGATCAGCGCAATATCGGCAAGGTAGGAATACAACAGTCTGCGGTCCCTGCGCATATCAGTCCATCTTCAGAACCGCCATGAACGCCTCTGACGGCACTTCCACATTGCCCACCTGGCGCATGCGCTTCTTGCCTTCCTTTTGTTTTTCCAGCAGCTTCTTCTTTCTCGAGATATCGCCGCCGTAGCACTTGGCGAGAACATCCTTGCGCAGTGCCTTGATCGTCTCCCTGGCGATGATCTTGCCGCCTACGGCCGCCTGTACCGGTATCTCGAACAGGTGCCGCGGTATCTCTTTTGTCAGCTTTTCGCAGATGGAGCGGCCGCGCGGATATGCCCTGTCCTTGTGGACGATGATGGAAAGGGCGTCGCATGGCACGCTGTTGAGCAGTATATCCAGCTTGACCAGATCGCTGCGCACATAGCCCTTGAGCTCGTAATCGAAGGACGCGTAGCCGCGGGTCCTGCTCTTGAGCTGGTCAAAGAAATCGTATATGACCTCATTGAGGGGCAGGTCGTACAGAAGCTGCACGCGTCCGCCGTCTATGTACTTCATATCCCGGAAGGTGCCCCTCTTGTCCTGACAGAGCTCCATGATGGTGCCTGTGTACTCCTGGGGAGTGATGACATGGGCATCGACAAAGGGCTCCTCCATGTAATCGATCTCCGTCTGCGGCGGGAGATTGCTCGGGTTATCCACGGATATCTTCGTGCCGTCTGTCTTGATGACCTTGTACACGACGCTCGGGGCAGTGGTGACCAGGTCCAGGTCGAACTCCCTTTCGAGCCTCTGCTGTATGATCTCCATGTGGAGAAGGCCCAGGAAGCCGCAGCGGAAGCCGTAACCCAGAGCTGTCGAGGTTTCCGGCTCGAACTGCAGCGCGGCATCGTTGAGCCGCAGCTTTTCCAGGGCATCCTTCAGGTTCTCGTAATCCGCGCCGTCAGCGGGGTAAATGCCGCAGTAAACCATGGGCAGCACGGCCTTGTAGCCCGGCAGGGGCTCCGCGGCCGGCAGAAGGGCGTTCGTGATCGTATCGCCCACGCGTATATCGGCGATATCCTTGATGGAAGCGGCGATGTAGCCTACCTCGCCTGCGGAAAGCTCCTGCGCGGGGGCATAGCCGCCGGGGGTGAAGGCGCCGAGCTCCACTACATCGAACTCACAGCCGCCCTGCATCATGCGGATGCGGTCCCCTGTGCGGAGCGTTCCCTGCATTACCCGTACGGAGGATATGGCCCCGCGGTAGTTATCGTAGTAGGAATCGAATATGAGCGCCTGGAATGGAGCATCCGGGTCTCCCTGGGGGGCGGGGATGCGCTCCGCGATCTGCGCGAGCACCTGCTCCACGTTTTCGCCTGTCTTGGCGGATATGCGCGGGCAGTCCGAGGCATCGAGCCCCAGCTCGTCTTCTATCTCGTGCGCGACCACATCGGCTTGCGCGCTGGGAAGATCTATCTTGTTGATGACCGGCAGTATCTCCAGGTCGTGCTCCAGCGCCAGGTAGACGTTGGCCAGCGTCTGGGCCTCTATCCCCTGCGTGGCGTCTACGATGAGTATCGCCCCTTCGCAGGCGTTGAGCGCCCGGGAGACCTCATAGGTAAAGTCCACGTGGCCGGGGGTATCGATCAGGTTGAATTCATAGGCGGTGCCGTCCGCCGCGATATAGGGGAGCCGCACGGCCTTGGATTTTATGGTGATGCCGCGCTCGCGCTCCAGCTCCATGGAATCGAGCACCTGCTCGGTCATATCGCGCTTTGCCATCACGCCCGTCAGCTCCAGCAGGCG
>DBXA01000142.1:10955-16544 GCA_002309235.1 Christensenella sp. UBA1224
CCCCTCCGGTTCAGCGTACGAGTATATAATCATAAGCGACTTTTACGAGCAGCAGCACGATCACCAGCATGGTGACCATGCGTATGACGCGGGCCCCCTTGCGGATGGCGAGCTTTGAGCCGGTGTATCCGCCGGCGGCGGAGCATGCCATAGCGGGGATAGCCAGCGCGATCAATACGTTTCCGCTGCCCAGCAGCGCTGCCAGCGCGGATACGTTGCTGGCCAGGTTCACGATCTTTGCGGTGCCGGATGCCTTTACGGCTTCCATGCGCAAAAGCTCCGAGAACAGCATTACCAGCAGCGTTCCGGTGCCGGGGCCGAAAAACCCGTCGTAAAACCCCATGCCCAGGCCTATGCACAGGCACAGTGCCCGGCGTTTGCCGCTGTCGGGCATTTCCTCGCGACCGGACGATATCGAGCCGCGCTTCAAGAACATGACGGCAGCCATGATCGGTATGCCGATGAGGATGGAAAGCCTCACGGCGTTATCGGACATGCTCTGCATGACGTGCGCGCCGCACCATGCCCCGGGCAGAGCGCCTGCCGCGCACAGGAGAGCGCACTGCCAGCCGATCCGCCGGTTCTTCGCGTACATGCCGCAGGCGATGAACGTGCCGAAGGAGGCGCTCATCTTATTCGTGCCTGCCGCCGTGACGGGAGGAAGCCCTGCCAGGTAGTATGCCGGCAGCGATATGAGCCCGCCGCCTCCTCCTATGGAATCCACGACGGCCGCAAGGAATACCAGTGGGCAGACGATCAGCAGCATCTGGGGTGTAACAGTCATCTGTGTCACAGCTTTATGGCGCCTCCGATGATGCCTTCGAGTTTGGCAAGCAACTCCTGCGCGCCTTCCCTTGTGGGTGACTCAACACCTATGTAGACCTTGAGCTTGGGTTCCGTGCCGGAAGGCCTGACGGCCGCCCAGCCGTTGGAGAAGGTGTAAAGGAGCACGTTGCTCGCGGGAAGCCCCCTTGTGTGATCGGTGAGCAGGTCTTCCATCGTGCCCTTGCCGAAGGCGGAGAACAGGCCGGCGCCTTTTTCCCTTAGTTCGTTCACCTGATTTGCGATGCGCTCTTTTCCGTCTATGGAAGCGGCCTCGAGGCTTATGGTCTTTTCCGAGAAGTAACCGTACTGCTCATAGAGCTCTTCCAGAGCCTCTCCCAGTGTTTTCCCGCGCTCCTGGTGATAGGTGGCCATATCGGCTATGAGAAGGGATGCTATCACGGCATCCTTATCGCGGATGTAGCCGCCGGTCAGGTAGCCGCAGCTTTCTTCAAAGCCCATGACGAAGGCATCGATGCCCTCCCGCATCTTGTTTTCGATGGTTTCGGCGATGTATTTGAAGCCCGTCAGCACGAGCCGCAGCTCTGCCCCGTAATGAGCGCATATCTTTTCCACCATGCGGGTGGATACGATGGATGTTACGGCATACTTGCCCTCATTGTAACGGCCTGTGCGCAGAAGGTAATCCAGCAGGAGGCAGCCCATCATGTTGCCCGTCAGCCGCTTCCAGCCGCCGTTCATGCGTACGTTGACTGCGGCGCGGTCGCTGTCCGGATCTGTTCCCAGCACGAGATCCGCACCGATCCTGTCCGCAAGCTCCCGCCCCAGAGTCAGCGCTTCGAAGGATTCCGGGTTCGGGGAATCTACCGTCGGGAAGTTGCCGTCCGGCACGCACTGTTCCTCTACGGTGTGCACGTCTGTATAGCCCGCTTCCCTGAGAACGCGGGTCACGGGCATGAAGCCCGCGCCGTGCAGCGGTGTGTAAACGAGCTTGAGCTGCTTTTTTGCCGTCCTGTTGATATCCGGCTGTGTGCGCTGGGAGAGGACATAATCCAGGTATTTCCTGTCCATCGGCTCGCCCAGTATCTCAAGAAGACCCTTTGCCTTCGCCTCTTCTTCCGTTACGGAGGGAATGTTAAGCAGGTCGGTCTTCTTCATCTCCGCCTCGCAGGCGCCGGCTGCTTCCTCCGTCATCTGGCCGCCGTCCGGCCCGTAGGCCTTGAAGCCGTTATATGGGCTTTTGTTGTGGCTGGCTGTGATGTTGATGCCGGCATCCGCTCCCAGCTTGCGCACGGCAAAGGAGAGCTCCGGCGTGGGGCGCAGAGCTTCGAACAGACATGCCTTTACACCAGCGGCTGCGAGTACGAGAGCCGAATGCATGGCATAGGACGCGCTGTTGTTGCGGCTGTCATAGGCGATGGCGACGCATGGCACGCGGCCGCTGCCCTGCCCGATCCACCCGGCGATGCCTGCGGCGGCGCGGCGCACGGTAAAGCGGTTGATGCGGTTTGTGCCCATAGCCATCACGCCCCGCAGGCCTGCGGTGCCGAAGGCGATATCCTCACCGAAACGGTCTTCGATCTCGGCTGGGGAAAGGCCGGTGAGCTCCTCTTTTTCTGCTTGCGTCAGGCTGGGGGAGGAAAGCCAGCGTTCATATTCTTTCACGGCGTTTGACATGTATTACCTCCATGAAGATATATCGTTTCTAACTTCATTCGACGATCATAGCTATTCTATCATATTTTATCACCGAAGGCCGTTCGCGTGCAAGGCAGAGGCGCATGTTTCCGCCCGGAAGGATATGAAGTTTCCGTTAGAGTTTGATCTTTTGCGCTTTCCCTCTCACATTTCCCACTGGGAGAACATTTCCCGCATCCAGGCGTATACATCCATATCGTATACGGCGCGCAGGTTATCAGGCGTCATGACCTGCCCGATCGGGCCCTGGGAGACGCTCTTTCCCCTGTGCATGAGCACGGCGTGCGTCCCGAAGCGGCGGGCGAGGCTCAGATCGTGCACGACGGACAATACGGCCCTGCCGGGCTGCTTGAGCCACTCCCGTATGAGAGAGAAGATGTGCTGCTGGTACTTGAGATCCAGGTGATTGGCAGGCTCATCGAGTATCAGCACCTGCGGGTCCTGGGCGAATACCTGGGCCAGGAAAACCCTTTGTGTCTCACCGCCGGAAAGCGTGAGCATGCTGGCGTGCCTGAGGCCCGTGAGGCCTGTCATTTCCAGCGCGTTTTCGATATGCGCTTTTCCCTCGTCATTTGTGCCGGAGAAGAGATGCGAGCGGTAAGCATACCGCCCGAGGCCTATGACTTCCGCTACGGTGTAGGCGTATCCCACACTGTTCCTCTGGGAAAGCACGCCGATCCTGCGCGCCAGCTCGGCCGGCTTCAGATCGCTTGTCTCCCTGTCCTCCCAAAGGATGTGCCCCGTATAGGGTACCCCTTGGGCGATGGCCTCTATCAGCGTGGATTTGCCTGCGCCGTTCGGCCCGGCCAGCATCATCCACTGTCCCTCTTCCAGACGGAAGGAAAGATCATTTACCACGGCGTTGTCCCCGTATCGTACCGTTACATGCTCTGCCTGAAGCATCCCCCGTCACCCTGCCTTTCTCGTCCTGTAGAATATGATGACGAACGCGGCGGCGCCGACCAGGGAAGTCACCACGCCTATGGAAAGCTCTACGGGGCTGAGTATCGTGCGGGCGGTCAGGTCCGCGAGGAGCAGGAATATAGCCCCGGAAAACAGGGAAGCCGGCAGGAGACGCCTGTGGTTCGGCCCTACGAGCATACGGGCGATATGGGGCATCACAAGCCCTACAAAGCTGATGGTGCCGGAAATGGATACGCAGACGCCTATCAGCACCGATACCGTGATGAGCACGGTGAGCTTTACCTTTTTCACATTCACGCCTATGTGCCGGGCATTGTCTTCCCCTATGGCAAAGGCGTTGAGCTCCGGCGCAAGGCGGAAGAGCACCGCGCCGCAGACCAAAAGGGCGATGCCGAGCAGCTTGACCTGGTCATAGTTGACCCCGGAAAAGGAGCCCATCGTCCAGAAGGCGAGGGAGCGGGTGTGGTCGCTCGCGAAGGTGATGATGAGCGATATGACGCTGGAGATGAACATGGTGAATATGACGCCTATCAGTATGATGCTGCCGGTGCTGAGGGATCTGTCCAATGCATAGGCGAGGGAGAGTATCAGAACGAGAGCCCCAAAGGCGAACGCCATTGCCGTTACCATGATGCCGCCGTAGCTGAAGCCCGGCAGAGTAAATCCCGTCGCCATTGCAATGACCGCGCCTAATGCCGCGCCGGAGGATACCCCCATCGTGGAACCGTCTGCCAGGGGATTGCGCAGAAGCCCCTGCATGGCCGCACCGCACAGGGACAGGGCAGCCCCCGCCAGCGTCACGCACAGCACGCGGGGCAAACGGACGTTCAGTATGATGTTCCTTGCAGTGCCCTCCTGGAGGGGCAGCCCCCACAAGGCGTTCCATACGGCTGTAACAGTGTAAGAGAAGGATATCCTGACGCTGCCGATGCTGATGCACAGCACCATGGTAAGGAACAGTACAGCCGCCAGCAGACCATAGGCCAACGGTGTAAACCGCCCGTATAAGGGTTCTCTTTGTTTTCGCATACTTACCTCATGATGGGAAACGGGGCTGCCTCACTGAGAGACAGCCCCTTCTGGAAAAGCTGTTTTTATGCGGCAGGTGCCTGCTGGGCTTCTGCCTCGCGGATGAAGTTGTAGAGCTCCAGTGCCGCGTCCTTGAGACGCGGGCCGGGCCTTGAGATGGCGTTGCTCTCGGCGTTCAGGATCGCCTCTGCCTTAACGGCTTTGAGCCCGTCCCAGCCTTCACGGCCGAGGATCTCNNTCCACCGGGGTGGGGCCTTCGCCGTAGTACATCATGATGGTCACGATATAATCCGGATCGCGGGCGAGCACCTGCTCCTCGCTGATGGCCTGCCAGCCCTCCAGGTCCGCAAAGGCGTTGGTGAGGCCGCAGATCTCTGCCAGCTCATCCATGAACGTGCCCTTGCCGGCGGTCCAGAGCCCCCACTGCAGCGGAGATACCTCGAAGTATATGGTCTTGCCCTCGTTTACGCTGTTTTCACGGATCATATCGAAGGTGGCCTGCATATCGGAGACGACGGCTTCCGCGGCATCATCCTTACCCATGAGCTTGCCGATCATGCGGATGGAATAGTAAACACCCTCGATATCCTGGGCGTCGCTCACGACGACTTTGACGCCGTTGTCCTCAAGCTGCTTTACCTGCTCCTCCGTCTGGCTCATGGAGTTCATCAGGACAACCTGCGGTTCCAGCGCGAGTATTTCCTCAATATTGGTCTCCGCGCCGGATTGTACTACCGGTACATCCAGTATGGATTCCGGGGTATCCACATAAGTGCCGCGGCCGACGATCGTATCCTCGCAGCCGATGGCGCAGAGGATCTCACAGTCGGAAGGCTGCATGACGACGATGCGTTCTGCGGGCTCGGTCAGCGTGATCTCGCGGCCGAACATATCCGTCACCGTGATAGGGGAGTCTTCTGCCATAACGCAAGTCATGGCGAGGAGCATCAGCATGGCAAGGAAAAGGGAAACGAGCTTTCTGGACATAGATATGTCCCTCCTCAGAAAAAGATCAAATGAATCAGCGGAAGAGGCGCTTCAAGGGGAAACGCCCCTTTCTGAGGAATGCCAATAAGGCCCGCGGCAGGCCGCGGACATTATAGCTTATCCCACCCCAGGGGAATGATGGTTTCACGGTGTAAACAAGTCTCCCGG
>DBXA01000142.1:16608-23194 GCA_002309235.1 Christensenella sp. UBA1224
TGGGATAGCCCGGAACTTTCATCCGTATTCCTTTGGCGTTCTCCGGAGAAAACGCCGCGCGTCGCCGCGCAGATACACCGGCTATTCATTTGTCGTGTATATTATATATTCCGGGATACGGAACGTCAATGAATGTTTGGCTCATTCGGAACAGCCTTACAGGCTGTCTGCAAGTGCCTTTATTCGGAGCAATGCCTTTTTGGCGGCATTTTTCCCTATCCCTTTTGCCGCCGCGGCTTCTACCGCCTGCCTCTTGTCCATACCGGAGAGCATGAAGGCCAATATGGCCTCCTCCGGCGTTTTATCAGACTCAGTCTCCTCGCTTTCCGCTTTCGGACATTCTATCACGCAGCAGTATTCGCCTTTTTCGGCGTTGGGGTTTGCCTTGAGAGCCGCAATGACATCACGGATATTTCCCCTGTCGAGCCTTTCGTACATTTTTGTCAGATCGCAGGAAACGCATACCCGCGCATCCGGCCAGAAGGAGGCGGCCTTTTCGAGGTATTCCGTTATGCGATGGGGAGATTCGTATACGATGATGACGGAAGCGCCTGCCTTGCGGTACCTTTCCAGCTGTTCGCCGACGGCCTTCGTTTCCCGCGGGGGGAAGCCTGCAAAGGCGAACTCCCGGGCGTAGAAGCCTGCCGCTGAAAGCGCCGTCATCGCCGCGGAGGGGCCTGAGACCGGCTCGACCCGTATGCCCGCATCCCATGCGGCCTCCACAAGGCGGTTGCCCGGATCGCTGACTGCCGGCGTGCCGGCGTCGGAGCACAGGGCAACGGTCAGATCCTCGTTGAGCATCCTTTCGATGATGGAGGGGGCTTTGTCCTCCTCGTTATGCCTGTGGCAGGATATCAGCGGCTTTCTGATGCCGATATGCTCGAGCAGCTTCATCGTTACCCGCGTGTCCTCGCAGGCGACGAGATCGCACTTTGAGAAGGCGTCCCTGACGCGATCCGAGATATCATTGAGGTTCCCGATAGGGGTTGCGATGACGAGAAGCTTTGGCATGGGTTCACATCTCCTTGGTGAGCAGGAAGCACTTTTCCGTGCCCTGGGTGAATTCATCCTCTATGCGGATGCCGTGGGGCAGTATATCATGAAGGAAGGCGGTATAATGCCCTTCCATACCGACGTTTCGCCCGCCGAGCGTACGCGTGGGGAAGGTTGCGAGTATGCGCTTTGCCGGGCAGCTTTCCAGGAGTTTTGCAGCGCTCCCTGTGCGCTGCCCTTCGAGGAGGGGGAGGAGCTTCATCATGAGCGCCATGTCATAACTGCCCGGAACAAGGTATGAGAGCACATCGGCGCATTCCGCCTGAAGATCCCACCCGGCGCAGGCGGCCCATTCATTGAGGATGCGGACGCAGCCGCCTTGTATATCGCAGCCGCGCACCGTCTTTACGCCGATCGAAGCGAGGTAGAGGGGGTTGAGCCCGCAGGCATAGTCAAATATGCTTCCGGGCATGCCTTTTTCGAAGACCTTGTCATACAGGGCTTTCATGCAGTCCGAGCGCTCCCGCGTCGAGGCGTGCAGAGAAAGTGCCTCCGAAACGGCTTTTTCCGGTTCCCGGGCGTATTGTCCCGCAAGGCCGGATGCTTCACGCATCTCATTTGCCGTCATGAAGGCCCCTGTGATGCGATGGAGCTCGTTCCTGGCGGCCTTATCCGCCTCCTTGAGCCCCTTATGGCGCTTTAATGCCTCCTCGAACACGCGTCTTGCGGTATCGGGGCATATTTCCCTGTAATTCTTGGAGGAAAGTATCGCTCCCAACGCCTTTTCGGCCTGCGGCGTCATGCCTCATCACCCCTTAAAAGCTCCATCAGCCTTTCGTAAAAGCGCAGGTTATGAGCCGTGGAATAGCGCAGCGCTTGCGGGTCCTCCGTTTTGAAGAGATGATAGAGGTAAGCCCTGGAATGGCTTCGGCAGAGGGCGCAATCGCAGTTCTCATCCACCGGCCTTGCATCCCGGGCGTTTTCCTCATCGAGCGCCCTGTGATAGCGGAAGAAATCTCCCTCCGGGCGGAGCACGCCTTCCCTTGTCTCCATGCCCTCGCGGAAGACGTACAGCCTCTGATGCCGGGCCTCGCGTGTGGGGATGACGCAGTCAAAGAGATTATAGCCCATCTTGACGAGCTTTACGATCTCCTCCGGCCTCCCCAGGCCCATGGCGTATTTTACCTTGCCGTCCGGCATGGCATCCGCCGCGTCCTGTAAGATATCTTCCCTGAGATGCCCTTCGCTGTCGAGAGGCCACCCGCCGAAGCCGTAGCCGTCAAAGCCGATCTCCTCCAGCCTTTTGCCGCATTCCAGGCGCAGATCCCTGTACTGCCCGCCCTGTACGATGCCGAACAGAAGCGGCCGCTGCCCCCTGATCCTGCGGGCGCGCAGCTGCGTTTCGTATTCCTCCTTGCAACGTTTTGCCCATTTTACGGTAAGGTCAACGCTGCGCCTCTGCACCTCGAAGCTGTCGTCGGGGGATGTGCATACATCGAGGCACATCATGATATCGCTCATATAGCGGAACTGCGCCTGTATGCATTTTTCGGGCGTGAAGATGAGCTTCTCTTTGCCCATATCGGGGCGGAAGAGTATCTCGCTTTCGCGGATCTCACCGTAGGCGCTGTTCTCGCGGATCAGTGAGAACAGCTGGAAGCCGCCGGAATCCGTCAAAAGCACGCCGTCAAAGCCCGTAAAGGCATGAAGCCCTCCGAGCGANNAGCCGGGGGCCGGGCCTGTTATACAGATGATAGCTGTTCATGACGAGACCGCGGGATCTGACATCCTCAAAGGGCGTGCAGCGAACGGCTCCGTATGTGGCATCCGGGAAGAAGGCGGGCAGTCTTACACTGCCGTGGGCGGTGATGAGCTCTGGCAAGGCAAGCATCCTCTCAGAACGGTCGTATTTGGGATAATAAAGAAGAAAACCCGCATTACGGCAGGTTTTCTGGGAAAGTATATCGCGTTTTTACTTCGCGGCCTTTGCCTTTTCACACAGCGCGGTGAAGCCGGCCGGATCATGGATGGCGATCTCGGAAAGCATCTTGCGGTTGATATCGATGCCGGAGACCTTAAGGCCGTGCATGAGCTGGCTGTAGCTGATGCCGTTCATGCGGGCGCCTGCGTTGATACGGGCGATCCACAGGGAACGGAAGTTGCGCTTGCGAAGCTTGCGGCCGATGTAAGCGTAACGAAGGCTGCGGCGAACCTGCTCGCTGGCAGCGCGGTACTGCTTGCTCTTAGCTCCGAAGTAACCCTTCGCGAGCTTCATGATCTTACGACGCTTTTTCTGCGCGTTGACTGCTCTTTTGATACGTGCCATGGTTCTTTCGCCTCCTTACTTGTAGGGGATCAGCTTGCGGATCGTCTTTGCCTCTGTGGCGGACACGTAAGCTGCTTTGCGCAGATTGCGGGTGCGCTTGGTGGGCTTTTTGGTCAGAATATGACGTCTGTACGCCTGAGTGCGCTTGATCTTGCCATTCCTGGTGATGGAGAAGCGCTTTGCGGCGCCGCGATGCGTTTTCTGCTTGGGCATGGTATTTCCTCCCTCCCGATAATACGTTAACGAAAAAGGTTTGTCGAGACCTTGATCATTCTGCGGCCTGCTGGGCCTTCTTGGCTTCCTTGCTTTCCTTGAGCAGCTCCTTCTCTGTCTTTGGCGCGAGCACCATTGCCATGTTGCGTCCTTCGATGAGAGGCTTGCGCTCTATCGTGGAAATGTCCTTCAATCTTTCGGCAAAGTTCGTCATGATCTCTTCGCCAATCTGTGAGTGGGCGATCTGCCTGCCCCTGAAGCGGATGGAGGCTTTTACCTTGTTGCCGTCCGTAAGGAACTTCTGGGCCTGTTTCACGCGCACCTCAAAATCATGATCTGCGATTACAGCGCTCAGACGGACTTCCTTGATCTCCACTACCTTCTGGTTCTTGCGGATCTCGCGCTCCTTCTTGGATTGCTCGAAACGGTATTTGCCGTAGTCCATGATCTTGCATACAGGCGGCTTTGCCTGCGGCGCGATCTTGACCAGATCGAGCCCATTCTGGTCTGCCAGCTCCTGTGCCCTGCGTACGGGCATGATGCCCAGCTGTTCGCCGTTCTGGTCGATCAGACGGACCTCGCGGTCCCTGATCTCTTCGTTGATCATCAGATCGTTAATGAAGAGCACCTCCCCTTAGATATAAAAAAACAAGTGCGCACAGCAGCACACCTGACACATAAACGATATATGCGTACCCGCGCTGGCGATGCCGCCGGGTGAGAAGTGCCTGCTTCTGCTTTGAAAGATATTATATGACAGGGAGAGGGGGGATGTCAATATGCACGGGCGTTAAATCTGCGTGTTGACGCAGTGCTGGTTTGAGTTGTGAGTTTAGAGGCAGAGCGATCCGGAATGATCCGGAAAATACTGGAAAAATTTCCAAAGCGATGGAACAAAAGCCCCCTCTCCCTTCGTCATAAGGATACGATCGGTAATCTGTGTTTGCACATACGCTCCGGATGCTGTATAATCTATCCGATATTACAGAAGAAAGGGGGCCGGATGCGTGCAGACGAATATCACCGACGAGATGCTTCTCATAAATAAGGCCGCGAAGGGCGACTCCTGGGCGTTCGAGCAGCTTGTCAATAAATATGAAGCGAGGCTGTACAGTGTGGCCCTGCGCATGTGCGGGAACCGTGAAGACGCGCAGGATTGCCTTCAGGACGCCATGCTGCGCATCTATCGCTCGCTTGACAGATTCAAGGGCCAATCGGCCTTTTCGACCTGGGCATACAGGATCACGATGAACACGTGTCTGGATGAGCTGCGCAGGCGCAGATCCCGCGCGGCGACATCGCTGGATGCACTCCTTGAAACGGGGTGGGATCCGGCGGCGGAGACGGTCACACCGGAGGATGCGGCGATAAGCGCCGAACAGAGGAGAGAGCTGGAGGCGGCGATCGCGGATCTGCCGGAGGATATGCGCTCGGCTATCATACTGCGCGAGATGCATGACATGACGTATGAGGAGATATCCGAGGCGCTTGACACGAATATAGGAACAGTCAAATCGCGCATATCGCGCGGCAGGGAAAGACTCAGACAGCTGATCAACGGCAGGCCCGGCCTGTTCGGAGATGACGAATGACGGCCGGAAATGAAAGGGGGGAACGCGGAAGATGATAGAGAACCTTGAATGCAGGCGCATGAGGAACAGGCTCAACGCCTACCTGGACAATGAGCTTTCCGCGTCCGAAAAAGCTGAGATGGAAAGGCACGCGGCAGAATGTCCCGAATGTGCCAGGATGCTGGGGGAATACAAGAGCATCCATGCGATGCTGGGAGAACTGGACAGGGATATCGCCGTCCCGGAGGAAGCATCCCGGGCATGGCGCGCCGCTGTCCGCGATGAGGCGGAAACGCGCAAGAGGAAAGGCAAGGCGCATACCCTGCGTATCGCAGGGAGCTCCATTGCAGCGGCGCTGGTATTGATGATCGGCATGACGACGGTATACCGGGGGCTGAACCTCCCCTCCGCTGCTGCCAACAACGGTACGGCGGGCTACCGCTCCGAACTGAAGCTCACCGCCGATACCGCGGTACCGGAAGAGTCTTTTGCGGCGGACTATGACGACATGGCGGCTGCTTTTGAGGAGCCTGCTTTTGAGTTTGCCGAGAGCGCTTCGATGAAGTCCGCCTTCCTGGAATCCGACGGACAGGCGAACGCCGATGCGGGTGCCGGCTCTCTTACCCCCGTCATCGCACACAGCGCCGAAAGGACCATCGAAACGCAAGACCTGGATGCCTGCCTGGATGAACTGGATGCCATTGCGGCGGCATACGACGGCCGGTTTGAATACCGGCGCATGACGGAGCCGCAGGACAGCGGAGACACGAGGAAGATGGAAGCCGTGATACGGCTGCCCGGTGAAAACCTGGAGGCGTTCCTGGACGAGGTGGATACGACAGGCACTGTGGTCTCCAAAGCAGAATTTGCCGAGGATATCTCCGCAGACTATTACGGGAACACCGCAAAGCTCGCGACTCTTGAGGCGCAGGAGGAAAGGCTCAACGCCCTCCTCAAGGAAGCCGAGACGCTGGAGGCCGTATTGGATCTTGAGGATAAGATCTACAAGGTACAGTACGAGAAAGACGAGATCGAAGCCGCCATAGCCGACAGCGCCAACAGCACAGGCTATTCCGGCGTAACGCTTACCGTGAACGAGGTGCACTTCCCGCAGGCAGCAGCAGATACGGTTCCCTCTCTGGGAGAGCGGGCGGGCAGCGCTTTCCGCGATTCACTCCGGTGGGTGAGCCTGTTTTTGCAGGACATGGTCGTAGCGCTGGCAGCCTTCTGGCCTCTCCTCATACTCGCGGTGCTTGTGATCGCGGTCATCTGCACGATCGTACATTATTCGCGGAAGCGGCGGGGAAGGCTGTAGGAATGCGGAATGCAGCCTGCAGAACGTACTGCGCGAGCAAGTGATCAGCGGTCGGCGCAGGATGTAAACTGAAAGATTTTTTAGGAGGCGCGGAGCGTGGCTTTGCGCCTCTTTCCTTTTGTAAATATGGAACAGGCGCACGGAAGACATCTGAAGCACCGGCTGCGG
>DBXA01000142.1:23284-27887 GCA_002309235.1 Christensenella sp. UBA1224
CCCGATCACTGCACAGCGCAGGCTGCGTTGCATCAATCGTCTTCCCTCGACCGATCTTTCTGCCGCATTGACCGACTACTGACGAAACCCCATCCTGTCATACAGCTCTGCCGGCGCATCGTTCCGGTCCATAAACTCGATGATGCGGTCCCTCATCCTTTCGGCGATCCCGGGGTCATCGATCGGATGGCTCTGGCCAGGATCTTTTTCAAGATCATACAATGCCGTACCGAAGGCTGTCGTATCTCCCATCCTGCTGCCGGACCGGATCTTCATCAGCTTCATCCCCTTGGTAAAGGAGAATGGTCCCGCAAGAACGATATCCTGCATTTCTTCCGGCTGGAACATCTCCCTCATATGGGTGGGCATGAGGGTATACTCATAGACGGGCGCTTCCGGGTCGGCAGGAGCGCACATATAGACATACCGCCCGTCCGTGACATCGATCTGGGACCCGAAGAAGCCGAAAACCGCATAGTCGCGGATCGGCGTATCGTTCAGCATGACCTGTTTGAGCGGCCTGCCCTCCATATCCTTCGGGATACCGATCCCGAAGTACTCCAGGAGTGTGGCGGGAAGATCGACCGTCTGGACGATGGATTTTCTCCTGGCACCGGCAAGCCCCTTCAACCGCGGGTCATAGACAAAGAGAGGCGTATGGCAGATCTCTTCGTACATGGGCATGACCGTCTTGCCCCACCAGCCGTGATCGCCCAGCAGGAACCCGTGGTCGGTGTTCACGATCAGCATGGTGTCTTTCCAGAGCCCGTATCTGTCCATTGCGTCAAGCACCATGCCGAGATACCTGTCGCACTTGGTGACCAATGCCGCGTACACGTTTCGGACATGCCGGATGGTCTCATCATCCTCCGCCGTCGGGGCGTAAGGCGGCCAGTCGTCATTGCCGTCCCCGCAGAAGCTGTCGGGGTAAAGCTCCCTGTCCTGCTTTAATACGTAGAAAGGCTCATGGGGATCAAAAGTCTCGATCTGCAGAAACCAGTTATCCTCCGCATGGTTCCGGTCAATAAAATCCAGCCCGTGCCGGAAGGTGACCGCCTGGGAGGTCTTTTCCTCGGTATCCATGTATCTCCTGTTGCGCGCGTCATGGCTCAGCATTGTCTGACAGCCTTCCGACCGCAGCAAGGCTTTTTTGTTTTCAAAAATAGTCCCTTCTTCGTTTTTGACCTTCAGATCGGCCTGCCAGCGGTCGCCTTCCTGACCCCTTGAGATCTCCCAGGAATCGTAACGCGTATGGTATGTGCACCCGCCGTCCTCCCAGTAATGCATATGGTCGCTGCACAGATGCGTATAGATGCCGTTTCTCTTAAGGATCTCGGGCATGGAATCGTCATATGGCTCCAAAGGCCCCCAGCTCCTGTGCAGGAAGTTGGCCCTGCCGGTATGCAGTTCCCTCCTTGCCGGCATGCACGGCATGGAACCCACATAGCTGTGCTCAAACGTGACGGCCCTTTCAGCCAGGCGCTGAAAATTGGGGGTAATGGTCCAATCACAGCCATAGGGCTTTAAGTACTTCCTGATCAATGAATCATACATGACCATTATCGCTTTCATATGAGACCTCCGGAAAAAAGTGTTACCTGCTATCCCTTTTATGTGATAAGTATAGCAAACCGCAGTACTTTGTCAACACGCGGGGCGGTGATGAACGACCGGAAGGTCAAAAGTGAGCAATTACAGTATCCTGTTTTTTTGAATAATGATAATAGACTATCGGCGAATGATCACAAAGCTTGCCGAAAACCTGCTTTGAATCCGAGGTGCCGGGCTTTGCACCATCCGTCTGATGCCCGTACGCGCGGTAAAAGGCCGGATCTCCGGCGTGCCGGGTACATTTGTCCCGTGTTTCCTGCAGATGTTCTAAATGTCGTATTGGCATCCGTGGCTGTTCACAGGGGTCACAGGGGAATGCAGGCCCTTTTGTCTGATTTCATTCCCTGCGGTATGAGAGGCAGGGGCAACCGATGTCCGAAGGGCAAATCAATATATATGATGAATTGCCGCCAGGCGGCGTGAATTGCTGCTTCGCAGCATGAATCGGCTTCGTCATGATTTCTCGCTTCGCTCCATTACGTCAACCGACACACGCTGCGTGGTATACCATGTACGCGGCGTGGTCCTGTCATACGCGGCGTGGGTATACCATACACGTGGCGTGGTCCTGTCATACGTGGCGTGGTCCTGCCATACGTGGTGTGGTCCTGTCGTACGTGGCGTGGTATACCATGTACATGGCGTGGTCCTGTCATACGCGGCGTGCTGACTCTTTGGGCAACCGTGATCTCAGATGAGCTTAGCCGATACCGTATAGGCAGTAAAATCGAGACAAGTATATATACACTTTTTTTATATATAAATAGGAAGGGATTCCTACAGTGCCTGCGGCGCTTCCGGAATCCCGCCATGGCAGGGGCGTTTTCCCCTTTCATGGAGCGGCTTTCAGGTTTCAGAGGAGAACGGGGGGTCCTTCCCGTTGGGATACCGGTGCGGATGGTTTTCCCCTTCCATAAGCCGGATGCAGATGCGAATGGGGGGAACGGACTTGATTTTGAAAGCTTACAAATGAATAATGAGGTCTCTCCAACGATCCAGGGGAATAATTGAATGCTGATAAGAAAAAGGGCCTGAAATTCGGGGAGTGAAGCCGAATCGCAGGCCTTTATCGTTACACTGCTTTGTATTCCAGGGTCCTCAGTCTGTACGGCTGTAGGTTATACCGTTGATCAGGATCCGGGCAGCCTTTTCCGGATCCGCCAGCCGGTTCAGCACGATCCTGGTGTCCATCGCATCCGCTCCGAGCCCGCCGCACATGTAGACGGTGTTGTCGATGTTTCCATCCTTGTCGATGACGGTGTATGTGTTTCCATCCTCAAACACAATGTCGATTCGCGCAAGGCTTTCCGGATCGGGTACGACAATCATCTGCTGCTCAGAGCCGGAGGCCATGGCGGCTCCGCGTTCATTGTCCTCAGCCGTCAGCGTCACCTTCATGCTGAACGGAGAAAGCACGATCCGTTCGCCATCTTCTGCTGAGAACACCGTTGTCCGGACAGCGCGCTCTACCGGAATGGGAGTCTCCACCGTATGGATCCGGCTGTCATCGGTGATAGTGCTGAGCGGCTGCTCCGCAAAAGCCGCTGTCAGCACAGGCGTTTCACCATCCGGCAGATCGTCGAAGAATACGCAGTAGTAGTACATGTGAACACAGGTGTCCGTACTATTCTCCATGTCCACCCAGATCATTTCGGCGGCGCGCTCAATGCTGAAGTAAATTGGTGCGTCGTCCGCGAAGTACGCGCCTTTCTCCTCGTTCAGCAGCTGGCTGAACACCAGCGCCTTTTCACCCTCCGGGTTCTCCAGCGTCATTTCCATCACCAGCGCATTTTCATCGCGCACGGCAGAAAGGATCGTCAATGTGTGATTGCCCATGTGCACCGTCACGGGCTCGCTCATGACCTGCGCCCCAATCAGCTGCTCCGCAGTCTCTGCGTCCATGGTCACATATTCCCGCTTCGGAAACAGGGATTCAAGTCCGCCCTTTCCGTTGTCGATGATCTCGACATGCTCCGCTACATCCTTGCGCGTTTCACTGCCGAATACGCGGTTGAAGAAATCCGTATGTATGGTGGCGGCCAGAGCCGTTCCTACCAGTAAAATTCCCACCAGGACAAACACGACACTCAATGACAGCTTCTTTTTCATGACAGGTTCCTCCTCTTTTGCACGGTTCATCACGCGCTGCGCGAGCCAGGGGTCGTCCTGCACGCCGGACAGTTTATGATCGACGGCTTTCTGCATTTTTGCCCGGATATCTTGATCCGTCATGCTTTCATTCCTCCTTCCAGCTGCTTGCGCAGCGCTTTGCGCGCGCTCTCCAGGCGCCGCGATATGTTGGATACAGCGATATGCAGGGTTTCTGAGATCTCCTGCATGGTCATATTCTGGTAATAGTAGAGCAGCACCGCTTCCCTCTGCTTCAGCGGCAGCCGCAGCACCAGATCCATCAGGGCCGTATCCTCCGGGTCGCATTCACATGTTTCCTCCGGCAGATTTGCAATGTCCACGGAAAGATCTATATGCCGCAGCCAGCGCGACCGCAGCAGATCCCGGCAGGTGTTCACAGCGATCCTCGTCAGCCAGGTCTTCTCGCTGCACTCCTCGCGAAAACCGTTCATCCCGAGATATGCTTTCAGGAACGTCTCCTGCACCGCATCCTCTGCGAAATGCGCATCCTTCAGGATCATGCAGCACAGGTGGCGCAGCTGCGTCTGGTATGTCATCACCAGGCGTTCAAATCCTTCTGATGTGTCAGGGCCCTTGACATCATCCATCCTTACCGCCCTCCTTTCACTCTATTGGACGAAACAGGAAAGCCGCAATTTGCGCTTTCCCCATTTTCATTTTGAAAAAATGCACTATCGATCCTCCACGGCATCAGCAGGACGGTATGCCTTCTCATAACCGGAAGGGTTTTCGCTAAAGAAAAGCTATCCGCTGCGGGCTTTTCCGACACCCGGTAAAAAGGATACAGCGGAAGCGAAAAAAGTGCCCGGATACTCTTACCCGGCAAAGGATCCTCAGGATT
>DBXA01000153.1:0-4766 GCA_002309235.1 Christensenella sp. UBA1224
TCGTAGCCCACATATCCCGGAGGCGCCCCGACCAGGCGCGATACGGAGAATTTTTCCATATACTCGCTCATATCGATGCGCACCATGGCCTTTTCATCATCGAACAATGCCTGTGCGAGGGCTTTGGCGAGCTCCGTCTTGCCTACGCCTGTAGGCCCGAGGAAAAGGAACGAGCCCAGCGGCCTGTCAGGATCCTGTATGCCGGCACGGGAACGGAGTATCGCCTCCGACACCTTGCGCACGCCTTCGTCCTGTCCGATCACGCGCTCATGAAGCGTATCCTCCAGGTGCAGAAGCTTCTCCCTTTCGCTCTCCATCAGCTTCGCGACCGGTATCCCCGTCCATCTTGCCACGATCCTCGCGATCTCCTCGTCCGTCACGCGGTCGTGGATCAGGGTGTTCTCCCTGCCGGAGGCCTGCTCCTTTTCCGCCTCTGCCAGCTGCTTTTTGAGCTCCGGCAGCTTTCCGTAGGTCAGCTCCGCCGCCTTATTGAGGTCGTACTGGCGTTTGGCGAGCTCGATATCCTTGTTGACGTTCTCGATCTCCTCGCGGATCCTGCGGACGGAGCCCAGAGAATTCTTTTCGTTCTCCCACTTGGCCTTCATGGCGTCAAAATCCGCCTTCCGGTCTGAAAGCTCCTTGCGGAGGACAACGAGCCTCTCCTGGGTGCGCTCGTCATTTTCCTTGGAAAGGGCTGCTTCCTCGATCTCCATGCGCATGATCTGCCTGCGCTCGTTATCCAGCTCCGCCGGCATGGAATCGATCTCCGTGCGGATCATGGCACAAGCCTCATCCACCAGGTCGATCGCCTTGTCCGGCAGGTACCTTTCCGTGATGTAGCGGTTGGAAAGCTCTGCCGCGGAGATCAGCGCGCTGTCGTCGATCTGCACGCCGTGGTATACCTGGTAGCGCTCCTTGAGGCCGCGCAGTATGGAAATGGTATCCTCCACTGTCGGCTCGTCCACGAGCACCGTCTGGAAACGCCTTTCGAGGGCCGCGTCCTTTTCGATATACTTCCTGTATTCGTCCAGCGTCGTGGCGCCGATGCAGTGCAGTTCACCTCTCGCCAGCATAGGCTTTAAGAGGTTGCCCGCGTCCATGCTGCCCTCGGTGCGCCCCGCGCCTACGATGGTATGCAGTTCGTCGATGAAGAGTATGATCTTTCCCTCGCTCGCGGCGACTTCCTGCAGAACGGCCTTCAGCCTTTCCTCAAACTCTCCGCGGAATTTCGCGCCTGCGATCAGGGCGCCCATATCCAGGGAGAACACGATCCTGTCCTGCAGGTTCTTCGGTACATCGCCGTTGACGATGCGCTGGGCGAGCCCTTCCACGACGGCGGTCTTGCCGACGCCCGGTTCGCCTATGAGCACGGGGTTGTTCTTGGTCTTGCGGGAAAGGATGCGGATCACGTTGCGGATCTCCTCATCGCGGCCGATGACGGGATCCATCTTCTGCTTGCGTGCCTTCTCCACCAGGTCCTCGCCGTATTTCTTGAGCACGTTGTAGGTACTCTCCGGGTTATCGCCGGTCACGCGGGCGGACCCGCGCACCTGCTTAAGCGCCGTGAGCACCTTATCCGGGGTGATGCCGTAGCGGGAGAAGAGTGCCTTCAGGTCCGTACCTGCGTTTTCGATCAGGGCAAGGAACACATGCTCGACGGACACATAGCTGTCCTGCATGCGGGCGGCGATATCCTCAGCGGCGTTGAGCGCCGTTTCCACATCGCGTGAAACATATACCCTGTCCGCCTCCCTGCCGCCACCGTATACCTTCGGCAGCCTTTCCACCAGGTCAAGGCAGTCTTTTTTCAGCGCTTCCGGCTCGATGCCCATGCTCCTTACGAGCTCCGGGGTAAGCCCCTCCGTCTGATCGATGAGCGCCGCGAGCAGATGCGCCTGCTCTATCTGCTGGTTGCCATAATCCATCGCTAATCTCTGTGCCGACTGTATGGCTTCAGTCGATTTCTGTGTGAATTTGCGGATATCCATATGATCATCTCCTTGCTGCGGGAAGTGTGTTTGACTTTCTTTGACTATCAATATTATATCCATGCCGATGCCGGCCGTCAATAGAGAATATTGTTAAAAAATCCCAACTGTGGTAAGATATGGGCATATCCGACAGATGGAGGTTGCTCCCAATGCTTCTGAACGAAAAATTATATGAACAGATCTGCAATTGGGCAGATGCCCACGCAGAGGAAATGTACCTCGATCTCGCAAAGCTTTCTCGCATCCCCTCCGTAAGCCGCGCGGATCTTGCCGAGGATAACGCGCCTTTCGGGAAAGACGTGCGCAAAATGCTGGATGCCGCCCTTGAAATGGCTGCGGGCTACGGCTTTGAAACGCAGGATAACGAAGGCTATTACGGAGATGCCTGGGCCGGCGATAAGGAAAAGGCCATAGGCATCATCAGCCACCTGGATGTGGTTCCGGAGGGCACGGGCTGGAAATATCCCCCCTTCGGCGCAACGAGGGAAGGCGATTTCCTGATCGGACGCGGCGTGGGCGACAACAAAAGCGCCGCCGTCACCGCGATCTATACCATGCGCATGCTCCGGGATATCGAGGCTCCCATCACAAACGGCATCCGCGCGATATTCGGCTGCAGTGAGGAGACCGGCATGCAGGATATGCCGCATATGATCGAAAAGGATGCGGTTCCCCCTCTCTCCCTCGTACCGGATGCCTCCTTCCCCGTAAACTACGCACAGAAGGGCACCATGCGCGGGACCATGAGCATCCCCGTTGGTACAGATATCCTTTCCTTCACCGGCGGTGAAGTGAGAAATATGGTACCGCCCCTGGCAGAATGCGCGCTTTACCTTCCGGCGTCAAAGGTACGTCCCGTTTTCGACGGCAGGGAGGAATTCACCGTCACGGAAGAAGCAGGCATCTGCCGCGTCACGGCAAAGGGGCTCGCTGCCCATGCCGCAGCGCCGGCAAACGGTATAAACGCCATCCACCTCCTGTCGGAAGCACTGGCAGGCAGCGGACTCCTTTCCGAAGTTTCGCAAAAGGCAATGCAGGCCCTGAGCGCAATGACTGCCGATCATACCGGTTCTGATGCCGGCATCGCCTGTGAAGACCCGGAATCCGGTGCGACCACCATGGTCTGCGGCGTCGCGCGGACCGAAGAAGGGCGCATCTTCCTCTCTCTCGACTGCAGGCTCTCCATAGCCGCCGATATCGAGGGCAACAAGGCTTCCTTCACCGCCTTTGCTCAAAGCCTCGGCATGCGGGTAGACGAACTGGAGACCTCCGCCCCCTTCTATATGCCAAAAGACGATATCCGCATCGTCACCCTGAACAGGATCTGCGAGGAAGTGCTGCACATGGAAAACCCGCAGCCCTATACCATGGGCGGCGGTACCTATTCCAGGGTCGTACCCAACGCCATCACCTTCGGTACGGGTATACCGAGCTTTGGCGAAAAGCTGGATCTCGGGCCGGGGCACGGCGGCGCCCATCAGCCGGATGAATACATCTACCTGCCGGCTATGAAAGAAGCCCTGAAGGCGATGGCCTGCGCCGTAATACTTCTGGACAGGCTCATCTGAGCCGTATCCGAAAAAGGAGGATAAAGCCTATGCGCTGCGGCTGTTTTGAATGCGGTGCTTATATGATACAGGCTGAGAGCATGGCCTTGGGCTGCGTATGCCCCCAGTGCGGCTATCGCTGCAGGGCGTGCATGGGGACCAATACCATGATGGACCGGGAGGCTGTCCGCTCCCTCAAGGCCGCGCACGACGCCGCCGAAAAGAACGCGGGAGGCGCGGACGCGGAAGAAGCGGAGCGTCTGGGAAAGAGAGCCCTCCTGGAAGCCCAGCTGCGCATGATGGAGGAAGAAAAAAGAATGGACCGGGAGTAGGTTTGCCGCACAAACGCGATACGCTTCGCTAAGAGTGAGATGTGCTTCGCATGCGATATGCCTGATGGCGTGAAGGGCCGCGGAATACCGGGCATATCGCGCATAAAGCCATACATCCCGCACCCATCAAAGCTGTAAAGACGCGAGCGGTGCCCGCCAAGTACCTGTTTGTATCCCAAACAAGTCACTCAGCGGGCACCGCCCGTCGTATTTCCCATAAATTGCACGCCCGAAGGCCATATCGCGCCTGTCAGGGCATATCGCGCGCTGCAGGCACATCCCGTGCCGTCAGGCATATCGCGCGCCGCAGGCACATCCCGCGCCGTCAGGCATATCGCGCCCGCAGGGCATTACTTCCTGCTGTCCAGTATCGTCTGGATGAACGCCCGGGACCTTTCTTCCTTCGGGTTCTCAAAGAATTCCCGTGAATTCCCGTGTTCGATCACGTATCCGCCTTCCATAAACAGGACCTTGCTCGATACGTTGCGGGCAAATTCCATCTCATGGGTGACGACGAGCATAGTCATGCCCTCCTCCGCCAGCTGCCGCATGACGCTGAGCACCTCGCCGATCAGCTCCGGGTCGAGCGCGCTGGTCGGTTCGTCAAAATAGATGATCTCCGGCGAGGAGGCCAGTGCCCGCGCGATAGCGACCCTCTGCTGCTGACCGCCAGAAAGCTGGGAAGGATAGCTGTCCAGCCTTTCGGCCATGCCGACATGCCTGAGCGCCTTTACGGCGACTTCCTTTGCATCCTGCTTTTTCATCTTCGCGCCGACCGTCAGCCCCAGCGTCACATTCTGGAGCACGGTCTTATTGAGGAACAGATTGTAATTCTGGAAGACAAAGGCCGTCTTCTTGCGCACGCGCGCGATATCCCGGGGCGTTGCGCTGTGCAG
>DBXA01000153.1:4844-6288 GCA_002309235.1 Christensenella sp. UBA1224
TCTCCCTTTTCCACATCCAGGTCGATGCCGCGCAGCACTTCGGTCCCGTCAAAGCTCTTTTTGACCCCCTTGACGCTAAGCATCATTTGACAGCACCTCCATAACTCGCCAGTTTCTTTTCCCCTTTGTGCTGGAGCCACGTAAGCAGCGTACAGAACAGCAGGTAGATAAGCGCCACTTCGCAGTACAGGCCGAGCGATTCATATACGCGACCGTTGATGATCTGCGCCTGGCGGAACATCTCCACCACGGTGATGGTAGCGGCGAGGGATGTGCCCTTGACCATAGAGATCAGCGAGTTGGACAGGGCCGGGAAGGCTGTCCGGAAGGCCTGCGGGAGCACGATATGCGTCATGATCTGAAGGTAGGAAAGGCCCACGCAGTAGCCTGCCTCCATTTGGCCGACGGAAACGCTTTCCAGCGCGCCCCTCATGGTCTCCGCCATGTACGCGCCTTCGTTGAAGCCGAAGACGAGTATGGCGGCGGGCAGCGCATCCAGCACGATGCCGATGCCGGGAAGGCCGTAAAACACGATATACAGCTGCACAAGCAGCGGGGTGCCGCGCACGATCCATACATAAAACCGGCACAGCTGCTTAAGCACTCTGATCCTGCGGTACTGTATCAACGCTACGATCACCGCGATCAAAAGCGCCAGAAGGAAGGATACCGCCGTAAGCGGGATGGTGACTTTGGCGCCGTACTCCAATAATTTCGGGAAGGATTCCACAAGTATCGTCCAGGTTCTTCCGTTCATAGTATCTCTCCAGTTGATTTGATCACAGGCAGGTCTTCTCCATGAGGCGCACGATCACACGGATCCCCTGCAGGAAAGCCCGCACGGAAATGCGCTCATTTGTGCCGTGCACGCCTTCCGCCGAGATATCCTCTTCCTCGAGGAAGGGACCGAAGCGAAGTACCGTCCGGCATACGCCCTCATACCACCGGGCGTCCGTCGCCCCCCTGTTCTGGGCGGGGATGAAGATGAGCCCTTCAAAATAGTGCTCCAGCGTTTCCTTCAGGGCGGAAAAGCCAAAAGAGGCGGTATCGGAAGGCACGGAAGCGGCGATGGACTGCACATAGTCTGCCTCCACCCCATCCCCTGCGAGCTTCCGGCAGTACGCGAGCAGGCTTTCCGGCGTATCCTGCGGGCACAGGCGGAAGTTGATCACGGCCTCCATGTCCTGCGGCATCACGTTGCCCGCCGGCGCGCCGCCTTTTATCATGGTAGGCGCGACTGTCGTCTGTACCAGATGGTAAAGGCTCTCATGCCCGAGGAACCAGCCGAGTATCTCTTCCTCATGGGCGTCGATATCCGATACCCACGTTTTCATCGGCTCCACGGTGATCCGGGGTGCCAGCTCCTCCAGGCTCCTCCGCGCCGATGCGCTCAGCCGCGCCGCGGGCGGATTGTCCGCGATCGAAGCGATCGCTCTGCTCAGGA
>DBXA01000153.1:6347-11261 GCA_002309235.1 Christensenella sp. UBA1224
CAGATGAGCGCGCCGGGCGCACCCCAGTCCGCTGCGTCTGATACCTGCCCCGCTCCCTCATCGAGCACATACTCCAGCTTCACGCCGCGTTCCGCAAGCACTTTGGCGATAGTCTTGGCACCGGTGGAAACCGTCTCTTCGTCCTCGCCGAAGGCCAGGTATACCGTACGCCGGAAGGCCCTCCCCTGCGCAAGCAGGTACTCGGCGCTCTCGAGTATGGCAATGAGCATCTGCTTGATGTCCATGGCTCCGCGTCCCCAGATGTAACCGTCCTCCAGGTCTCCGGAGAAGGGGTCGTGCCGCCAGTCATCCTCTGTGCCCGGCACTACGGGCACCACGTCCTGGTGTGCCATGAAAAGAGCCGGCCGCAGCAGCGGGTCGCTCCCCGGGATCGTGACAAGAACGCTGTACCCTATCTCCTCATACGTCCCTGCCGCCATGACGGCCTGGTAGCTTTCACGAAGGTACGCGTGAAGGGCGTCAAATTCCCCGCAGCGGATCCGCTGCGTGTCCACATAACTCACCGTCTTGAAGCGCAGCGCCTGCCTTAAATGCTCCACCGCCGAAGGCACCGGAAAGGACGGGTATTCATTTTCATTGCGGAAGAGATCGCTGTTTTTCATATCCGTATACACAGGCAAAGCCGCGAAACCGGGGCAATCCCCCGTTTTCGCGGCAGGTCACCTTTCTTTTATTCTTCTGCGGGGAGCTCCTCGGTCTTGTCCTCACCGTGGAAGAACAGGCTCAGTTCCCTCAGGGAACCGTCTTCCCGCATCTCCGCCAGCGTCGCGTTCACTTCCGCCAGGAAAGAAGCGGTATATTCGGTATTGTCCACCGGGAAAGCGACCGGGTCGCCCGGCAGCACTTCCGCCACCTTGATATTGGCTTCCGGATGCTTGGTGATATAGTCCTCATAGGATCCCTTGGAATTGATGGTGTAATCTACGCGGCCCTGCTCCAATTGCTGTATGCAGTCCTGGAAAGCATCCGTAGGAATGACTTCCGCGCCATACTCGATGCCCAGGTCATAATACGTGCTCCCGGGGGAATTGGCGCCTTTGAGGCCCTTGATATCGTCTATGGTCTTGATAGTCTCGTTGTCTCCCCTGACGATCAGGTATTTGGCGGAATAGAGATAGGGATCGGAGAAATTGTAGCTTTCGGCGCGTTTGGCAGTCAGGCCGACGCCGTTGCATACGATATCCCAGCGGCCGGCCTTGATTCCTGCCAGCAGGCCCGACCATTCGGCTTCCTTGATCTCGATATCAACGCCCAGGTGCGCCGCGATGCGGCGGGCGATCTCCAGATCAAAGCCTGTCAACTCGTCTGTCTCCAGTTCCTTCTCCTCCCAATCGGGATCATGGAAAGTCCAGGGCGCCCAGGTACCCTCGGTACCCACGATCAGGACGCCGCGCTCCTTGATCTCAGAGAGCAGATCGCCTTCCTCGGCGAAAACCGAAACAGCCGAAACGAGAAGCAGCATTGCGAGCAAAACAGCAGTCCATTTTTTGAGATTCATTTCCGTTTCCTCCTTAATTTAGTTCCTTGGTTTCTATTGCAGCCGGGACCTCGACCCGGCGTACATCGGTTTATAAACGCCTATGCATACTGCCTCATGTGCACTCCGGTCTTTCCTCTTCGCACAGGTTCTCTTCACAGGCCGTATCCCCGCACGCGGCCTCCGCCCGGCATAGGGCGTCTGCCGCGATATCATCCGATATCATATCGGAAAGCATGATACCTTCCAGATAATCCGTTATCACCTTTTCAAGGCCCTTCCATACCGGGAACGCCGGGCAGGCAGCCGCCATAGCGCATTCCTTCGCCGTGTGCAGGCACGATACCGGAGCCAGGCTCCCCTCCGTCATCCGCAGAATGTCCGCCGCAGAGATCTCCTCTGCCTTTTTTGCCAGCCTGTAGCCGCCCATGTGCCCGCGGCAGCCCTCCAGCACGCCGCCCTTGCACAGGAGAGGCACGATCTGCTCCATATATTTGCGCGAGATACCCTGCCTGCGCGATATATCGCCCAGACAAACGTAGCTTTCGCCGCCGCTGTGCCTTACAAGATCTACCAGAAGGCGTACGGCATATGTACCCCGCGTCGATATCTTCACTGTGATCACCCTTTTCACCAGGGATAATACCACCATTTCAGTAGGAAATCAATATCTATTCCCACTATTTTACTATGATTTCATAATCGGGGTTTCCTTATAAAGCCATCTTGCCATATCCTTCCCGCAAAGCTATAATGGGAACAGCATTCATCCCATATCGGAAAGAGGCGGAAGACATGTATCTGATCAACAATAAAGAGGAATTTGCCAAAGGCAGCGCCTTTCATGCGGAGTGCGCATGGTACCTGCCCGGAGAAGGACCCGTCCGTATACACGGCCTCGTCAGGGACAGGGAAGACCGTTACCTGCGCATGCCGGAAGAAACAGCCAAAGCAGTGAGCGAAGCCGTGACCGGGCTCAACACCAATACCGCCGGCGGGAGACTCCGTTTTGATACCGATTCACCTTTCATCGTCCTGCGGGCTGTGCCCCTCAACGGCTGCATGATGGATCACATGGCCATGACGGGCATCGCCGGAATGGATGTATACGCAGGCGATACCTATAAGGGAACGGCGCGCCCCGGCTGCAAGCCGCAATCTGTCTACGAAGGCCGCATAGAGCTCGGCCCAGGCCGAAAGACTGTAACAATAGGCCTTCCCCTCTACGACGGGCTTGCAAAGCTCGTCATAGGCCTTTCAAAGGCTTCTTCTCTCTGGCCGGCTCCGGCTTATGCAAATGAAAAGCCTGTCATCTACTACGGCTCCTCCATCACCCAGGGCGGCTGTGCCTCAAGGCCCGGCAACAGCTACCAGGCTTTTATCTCCCGAAGGTATAACCTGGATTACAGGAACCTGGGCTTTTCCGGTGCGGGACGCGCGGAGGACGCCATGATAGGATACCTGGCGGCACAGGAAATGTGCGCCTTTGTCATGGATTACGATCACAACGCGCCAAGCACCGAACACCTAGCCAATACGCACCAAAAGCTCTTCACCGCTGTCCGCAGCGCCGATCCTGCCATACCGATACTCATCATATCCCGTCCGGATGTCGACAGGAATCCCGCGGAGGCGGCCGAACGCTTCGCTGTCATCAAAAAGACTTACGATGAAGCCTTTGCCTCCGGCGACAGCCGCGTCTACCTGATCAACGGGCGCGACCTCTTCGACGGCCCCTTCCGCGCGGACTGCACCGTAGACGGCTGTCACCCGAACGACCTGGGCTTTTACCGCATGGCGCAGGTGATCGGGCCTGTTCTCGGGAAATGCATCCTGTAATCTGCACAGATGGAAGGGAAAAAGATGTTTCGCCGCATTTACGCAGCTCTGTTTGAATTTGTCCGCTGGTTCGTGCTTTCCGCGCTCGTGGGCGCTGCCTGCGGGCTTATCGGAACGCTGTTCAGCGTCTGTATAAGCTATGCGGGCAGGTGGCGGGACGACCTGCCTTGGCTTCTGTATCTCCTCCCCCTTGGCGGTCTCCTGATCGTCGCGCTGTACAGGGGGATGCGGCAGCCCCTGATGCTCGGCGTGGATAAGCTGTTCCTCTCCATACAGGAGCATTCGGATGTGCCGCCTGCCATGGGGCCTCTGATCTTCCTTGGCACCTTTATCACCCATCTGTGCGGAGGATCTGCCGGCCGGGAAGGCGCCGCGCTCCAGCTGGGCGGAACTTTGGGGAACGGGATCGCAAATCTTTTGCGCCTTGATGACGATGACCGGGATACCATGACGCTCATCGGCATGGGAGCGCTGTTTTCCGCGCTGTTCGGCACGCCTCTTGCCGCCGTACTGTTCGTCATGGAGGTACTCGCGCTGGGGCACCTGAGCTATTCCACCTTTGTCCCCTGTCTTATATCCAGCATGACGGCATACGGTGTATCCTCCCTTCTGGGCATGAAGCCGGAAGGATATGTGCTGTCCGGCGTCCCCGCCCTTTCGGTGGGCACGGTGCTCACGGTGAGCCTGCTGGCCATACTGTGCGCGGTATTGTCCGTCTTTTTCTGCAAGGTGATGCATTTTTCCGGCAGCTTTATGAAGGAGCGGGTGAAAAACGATTACCTCCGCGCTTTTCTCGGCGGAGCTGCGATCATCGCGCTCACACTGCTTGTCGGTACGCGGGATTACAACGGCGCAGGCGCTGCGGTGATCGAGCGCGCGGTATCCGGCACCGCCCGGCCGCAGGACTTCCTGCTCAAGCTTCTGTTTACCGCGGTCACCCTTTCCTGCGGGTTCAAGGGCGGCGAGATCGTGCCCACCTTTTACGTAGGCGCCGCCTTCGGCTGCGTCATAGGTCCGCTCCTGGGTCTCGACCCTGCCTTTGCCGCCGCTGTCGGCCTGATCGCCGTCTTCTGCGGCAATACTAACTGCCCCATCGCCTCCGTCTTCCTGAGCATAGAGCTGTTCGGCACCCAGGCGCTGCACCTTTTCGTGATCGCCTGCGCCATCTCCTATATGCTCTCCGGCAACAGCAGCCTGTATCACGCCCAGATACTTCCGGATAAGGACCTCAAGCACGTGAGGATGAAAATCCCGAAGGGTGAAGAACACAGCCGGGCATAGCCTGTTCTTCTCCTTCCGGCATCTGCCTCTCCCGGATACTTGTCTGCCAATGGATCTCATCTGTTTTTATATCCGGACCGTGACGTTCGGCCTCCGGTTTACACTATAACCGTATCCCCCTCAGATCAGACGATCTGAGGGGGATACTGCTGTCTGTGATAAAATTTTCGTTTTGACCTTATCGACCTTAGCAGTCATAGAAGTGCAGCCCTGGCAGCTATAGGATCAAGTCAGATCTTCTGCGGTAAGCATCAAGGGTGAAGGTCGGTGGAGGTCAAATGCAAAACTCTTCTAAG
>DBXA01000176.1:0-6273 GCA_002309235.1 Christensenella sp. UBA1224
GAGGTTATAGATCAACAAATTCCAGTATGAAGTGATGCGTAATTCGGAATTGTAAGCTGGTAGTTGGTAGTTGGTAGTTGGTAGTTGAAGAATTCGGAATTGTTTAGTATAACTAAACCTAAAAAGCCGTATTCTCGCGCTGCAATGATACCCTCTCAGTATGATATGCAGGAAGCGCAGCGGAATAATGCAGTTTATAGTTGGTAGTTGGTAGTGGTTAGTGGTTAGTGATTAGTGGGGAAGTTGAATTCGGAATGCGTAATTCGGAATTGTAAGTTGGTAGTTGGCAGCGGGGAACGAATGTAGAACGCAGAACGCAGAATGAGGCGCGCTGCGCGCGAGCTGGTAGTTGATAGTTGGTAGCTAAAGTGACGCGAAGCGCCCAACTAAGCGAAGCGCTCAACTAAGCGAAGCGCTCAACTAAGCGAAGCGCTCAACTAAGCAGCGCAGAATGCGGATCGCATTCTGCGCTGCGCTCATCACGCCGACTTCTCACTGACGGTGCCGGGATCTATGATCTCGACGGGGATGCCTGTCGCCCGGGCGTAGCCTACGGCCATGGCGGTGCCGCCCTCCGCGCCGTCATAGCAGGCGAGAAGGAGATCCGCGTTGTCGACAAGGTATCTGTTCCTGCGGTACATGCAGCCCCTGTCATAGGCATGGCCGGTGGCAGTCACGATATCGGCGCAGTCAAAAAGCCTGTTGAGCCGGTACCGGTGTTCGCTGTCCCACTTTTGGGAATAGTCATCGAAGGGGGAGACCATTTCCAGGATGATCCAGGGGTATTTGCTCTGGAGGGAGAGCACGGCCTCGGCAGCGAACATATCCATGCCCATGGAGCCGCCGCTGATGAAATGGGCATAGCCCTTGCCGATGAGGTCTTCTATCATATCGTGCAGTCTGATCTTGAAGCTGACGCAGTCGTGGTTCACTTCCTCGGTGCCCCAGGGCATCCTCTGAGCCCTGATGCCGACAAAAGAGCATCTCTTGTAGCCTCTCGTTTCCTTACGTCTCAACTGGTTGTCCATACGCACAGATGCCTCCTTTTTGGGTACACGAAATAAGCCGGCTGAAAACCGGGGGTTTCAAACTGTCGTTAAAGGGGATCAATCTCCGCAGAGAACGGCAAGCTCTCTTTCCGTGGGATACATGTCCTGCGTGACTAAGCCTGTTACGCGGCCGACGCAGCGCACATCATCATCCTCACAGAAGGTGCGCAGGGGGTACTTTTCCGCATTGTGGGAATAGAGGCCCTCCCGGCGGTATTCCTTGATGAAGCCTTCTCCGTTGACCAGGAAGATGCCTATCTCGCCCGGGGAAACGCTGTCCGCCAGCCGGACCAGGACTTCATCCCCATCGGAAAAGGTGGGCTCCATACTGTCTCCGGATACGGTGATGATGATGTCGGCCATCTCGGTCTCCGGCGTTTTGCGGATATAGACGGATTCGTTCTCCTCATCATTGAGCCAGCCGAAGGTGCCGGCAGCGGCGGTATTGCCGGAACGCGTTATTTTGATAAATGCCGCTTTGCACTTTTTATCGAACTCATCATCCGCCTGGCGGATAAAGACATCCATGATGCCCTCGATGCTCCTGCGGTCCCTCGCCGCGAGGCGGCGGTATTTTTTGAGCACCCGCTCTTCGGCATCGGAAAGGCCCGCCGGGCCGGGGATGCGGAAGAACTGGCCCGCCGTGATGCCCAGCGCGCCGCAGAGGCCGGGGATGATATTGAGATCCGGCCGGGCGATGCCGAGCTCCCAGTTACTGACGTAATTCCTGTGAACGCCTAAGAGATCGGCAAGCTCTTTCTGGCTGATGCCCTTTTTCAGCCTGGCTTCCCTTATGACGCTGCCGTACGCGGCCTTATTGAAATCCGCCGGGGTCTTCTTCTCTTTATGCATGGCTGCCATAAAATATATGTCACCTTGTTTCCTTGGGATGATCCAAGCATAGCACAAAAATATTGTCTTGTAAATAGCTGAATTGCACATTTTGAAAATATTTTTTGCGGAAATGCGATTTGTATGACAAAATAATAAGCAGCGGCATGATACCGGGAGAGGGCTGATCGTTCCGGAGGGATACAAAAATATTGTAGTCTATGCCCTTCGGGCGCGATATGTGCCTGGCGGCACGCGATATGCCTTTCAGGCGCGATATGTTTCTCGCCTGCGGGCTCGGTCGTCGCGGGTCTGAAAGTCCACTGGACTTTCATTCAAGACCGCTCCCACACTTCGTGTGCCTACGGTACGCGATATGCCTCACTTTGTTCGGCGAGCCGGGGGTCGCCTTCTCGCTGCCAAAGGCAGCATATCGCGCCGCCTTCGGCGGCGAGACAGGGGAAGGAAGGGCGGTACAAAGGGAAAGACCGCTTGAACCGCGGTGCGTATTATGCTAAAATTGAACAGGTATAATTTGATCGGATCGTTTCTGTAAGGGGGAGGATAAAATGTCTGTGAGGATCGTGTTCCAGGGGGATTCGATAACGGACGCGGGCAGGAGCCGCGAGTACGACCAGCATATGGGGAGCGGTTACCCTACGCTCACGGCGGCAAAGCTCGCCTATGAGATGCCGGGGAAATACGAGTGCCTGAACAGGGGCATCAGCGGGAACCGCATCGTGGATCTGTACGCCAGGTGGCGCATAGACGCCGTCAACCTGAAGCCTGATATCCTTTCGATACTGATCGGTGTGAACGACGTATGGCACGACGTGGGCGGCAGGCTCAACGGCGTGGAAGCCGACCGGTTTGAGAAGGTATACGATATGCTGCTGGATTACACAAGGGAGCAGCTGCCCCAAACGAAGATCATCGTGCTGGAGCCTTTTGTCCTGCGCTCGAGCGCCACAGAGGAATACTGGGATTATTTCGCGAAGGAAGTGCCGCTGCGGGCCGCCGCGGCGAAAAGGGCCGCCGAAAGGCACGGTACGGCGTTCATCCCGCTGCAGGAGGATCTTGACAGGCTCTGCGGCATCGCGCCTGCCGAATGCTGGCTGCGGGACGGCGTACACCCGAATCACGGCGGGCATGAACTGATCGCAAGGAAACTCGTTGAGACAATAAAAGCTTTATAACAGGAGGTATGCGCATGGCGATCTATGTAAGCAGGGAACTCAAGCAATTCCATCTGCAAAATGCCAACACCAGCTATATCCTGAAGGTGCTGCCGGAAAAGGTATCCCTGGGCATCAAACTGCCGAACGGAAGGATACCGGAGATACCGCTCCCGGAGGGAACGCTCGTAAACCTGTACTGGGGCAAAAAGCTGCCTGACGGGGATATGGGCTATCTCATGCAGAGCTTCAACGGCGCGGCCTCCTTTGACAGCATGGAGGGCCGACTGCCTTACGAGATGCCCTTCCACGGGGTGGGCTATTACGGCGACGCCGCGCTGAAGGTAAAGAACGCACAGGGGAACGACCTGGTGTACCTGACATACGCGGGGTATGATATCTGTAAAGGGAAAAAGCCCCTGAAGGGCCTGCCCGCGACATATGTGGAAAGCGATGACGAGGCGGAGACGCTGGTCATCTATATGGAGGATAAGCTGACGGGCCTGAAGGCGGAATTCAGCTATACTGTTTTCGCCGGGAGCGATGCCATCGCCCGGAGCGTGAAGCTGGTAAACGGCGCGGAGGACCCGCTGCGCGTGACCAGGCTGCCCGTCGCCAGCGTTCCTTTCTACGGGAAGGATTTTGACGTCATACACCTGCACGGCGCCTGGGCGCGCGAGCGGGCAGTGGAGCGAGTGCCCCTCACGCACGCGGGAGCGCGCGTCGAGAGCATGAGGGGAGCATCCGGACACGAGGAAAACCCCTTTATCGCGCTCTGCAGGCCGGGAACGGATGAATTCACGGGGGAAGCCTGGGCGTTCAACTTCATCTACAGCGGTTCCTTCCTCGCGGAGGCGGAGGTGCATAATTCCGATAACGCCAGGATGTCCATCGGCATGAACCCCTCCGTGTTCGAATGGCTGCTGGAAAAGGGGGAGGAGTTCCAGTCGCCGGAGGTCGTCATGGTGTACAGCGACAAGGGCCTCAACGGCATGAGCGATATCTATCATAAGCTCTACCGCACGCGCCTTGTCCGCGGCGAATGGCGCGATAAGGAAAGGCCGATCCTCATCAACAACTGGGAGGCCACCTATTTCGATTTCAATACCGAGAAGATACTGAAGATCGCCGAAAAGGCTTCCGCCATCGGCATAGAGCTGTTCGTGCTGGACGACGGCTGGTTCGGCGTGCGCAATACCGATAACTGCTCACTGGGCGACTGGGTCGTCAATGAGGATAAGCTGCCGGGCGGCCTCGCGCCTCTGGCGGAAAAGATCAATTCCTACGGCATGAAGTTCGGCCTGTGGTTCGAGCCGGAGATGATATCCCCCAACAGCGATCTGTACAGGGCGCATCCGGACTGGTGCCTGCATATCGACGGCCGCAAGCGCACCGAGCAAAGGCAGCAGCTGATACTCGATATGAGCCGCAGGGACGTGCAGGATTACGTGGTCGAAGCGGTTTCGGGCGTCCTCAGGAGCGCCAATATCGAATACGTCAAGTGGGATATGAACCGCAATATGACGGAGTACTTCTCCGCAAAGGCCGCACCGGAGAGGCAGATGGAGACGCAGCACAGGTATATGCTGGGCCTGTATGACGTGATGGAGCGCATCGTATCCGCCTTCCCGTACATTCTGTTCGAGAGCTGCTCCGGCGGCGGCGGGCGTTTCGACGCCGGCATGCTCTATTACATGCCCCAGACCTGGACCAGCGATGATACCGATGCCATGGAGCGCCTGAAGATACAGTACGGCACCTCCTACGCCTATCCCACGAGCGCCATGGGAGCGCATATCAGCGCCGTGCCGAACCACCAGACCGGCAGGGTGACATCCATGGACGTGCGCGGGGATGTGGCCATGAGCGGCAACTTCGGGTTCGAGCTGGACCTCGGCAAGCTTTCGGAGGAAGACCTCGCCGTTGCCGCGAAATACGTGGAAAGGGTCAAAAAGCTGCGGGGCATCCTGCAGAAGGGCACCTTCACGCGCATTGTAAGCCCGTTTGAGGGCAACTATTGCTCCTGGCAGTTCGTGAGCGAGGATGCGAAACAGGCCATCCTGTGCGCCTTCAGGAGGCTCTCAGAGCCGGCCTCCTCCGGCAAGAGGGTATATATGAAGGACCTGGTGCCGGATGCGGTATACCGGGATACGGAAACGGGAAAGACGTATTCCGGCGCGGAGCTCATGTACGCGGGCCTGCCGATCCGCTTCCCGTTCCCGCCGAAGGATTATTCCAGTCTTGTGTTTGTGTTTGAAAAGGTGTAAATGGTACCGGGGGCCGGACAGGCCCCCGTTTTTTTGATGCCGGTGCCCTGCATTTTACCTAACCTCTCTTTTCGGGAAAAGCACGCGATGCTATACTTTAAGCAGGCAGATCAATCATCGGGATTGCATGGAGGAGAAGCACATGACTGATTTTACCAGCAACTGGAATGATGAATCGATACTGACAAGTCCCTATGCTCCTCTTGGCCTTATCGCGATGCCGGGCTTTGAGGAGTTTGGCAGGAAAGTGAACGACTGGCTCATGAAATGGCGTGAGAACCAGGAATCACTGGAGGAGACACCGCTCAACAGCGTACTCGGCTATAACAGGGAGAATTTCCTGATCGACGTCGAGTGCCCGCATTTCGGCAACGGCGAGGCAAAGGGCCTGATCAAGAGCTCTGTCCGCGGTTACGACCTGTATATCCTATCGGATATCGGCGCGTATAACCTCGAATATGAGATGTACGGGCGCAAGGTCCCCATGTCGCCGGACGACCATTTCCAGAATCTCAAGAGGATCATCGCGGCAACGGGAGGCAGATCCAGCCGCATCAATCTCATCATGCCCATGCTTTACGAGGGCAGGCAGCACAGGCGCACCGCGCGCGAGAGCCTTGATTGCGCGCTGGCGCTGCAGGATCTCGAGCGTATGGGCGTCAAAAACATCATCACCTTCGATGCGCATGACCCCCGCGTGCAGAACGCGGTACCGATGATCCCCCTTGACAGCGTACGGCCCTCCTATCAGATACTGAAGGCCCTTCTCAGATCCGAAAAGGATCTCGAGATCGATGAGGACCATCTCATGATCGTGAGCCCGGATGAAGGGGCCATGGACCGGAATATCTACTATGCTTCCATGCTGGAGCTCAAGCTGGGCGTCTTTTACAAGAGAAGGGATTATACCCGCATCAAGGGCGGCAGCAATCCCATCATCGCGCATGAATA
>DBXA01000176.1:6387-7804 GCA_002309235.1 Christensenella sp. UBA1224
GGGATCGAAAAGTTTGACAAGGCGTACGAAGAGGGGCTGATCACCAAGATCATTTCCACCAACCTGACCTATACAAGGCCGGAGGTACTGAACGCACCGTGGTTCGTACAGGCGGATATGTCCAAATACGTGAGCTATTTTATCGCTTCGCTGAACCATGACCGCTCGATCTCGAGCCTGCTCGATCCCTCCAGGCGGATCCATAGGCTGGTGGCAAGGTATAAACAGGAACAGATCGACAACGGCATACAGTTTTGAATAAGCAGGCAGAGAACGGAATCAGTCCTCTGCCTTTTCTGCGGGTGTAGATATATGAAGATACTTGCAACGGGGTTTGCCCCCTTCGGAGGGCAGTCTGTGAACCCTTCCTGGGAAGCGGTGAAGGGCATCAAGAGCGATGCGGCAGTCAAGGTGTGCCTGCCGGTGGAATGGGTGGAAGGCCCGAAGACGCTGATCGCGGCAATGGAAGAGATAAAACCGGATGCCGTGATACTGTTCGGCCAGGCCGGCGGGAGAAAGGGGATATCCCTGGAGAAAACGGCAGTCAATATCTGCTCCTGCAAGGCGCCTGACAACGCGGGCGTCCTGAGATCGGGGGAAGCGATACGGGAAGGCGCGCCGGACGCGCTCTGTTCGACACTGCCCCTGGATGAGATAATGGAAAGCCTTACCTCTGCCGGCATTGAGGCGCATTATTCCTATGACGCGGGCATGTTTATCTGCAACGAGGTCATGTGGTGCGCCTTGGAATACGCGAGGACCCAGAGGCCCGGGATGCCTGCGGGCTTTATCCATCTCCCGTTCATGCCGAGGCAATCGGAAACGGCGCCCTGCATGCCTCTCCCGGAACAGGAAAGGGCCGCGAACATCATAACGGATACTGTCTTAAAGGCGCTTTACAAGGGGCAGGACAGATGATAAAATGGGATAAAAGGCAGAAGACTTAGGAGGAGGCTTTTTTATGGCATTTGAGCTGAAGGGACTTGCCCATATAGGTATCCACGTGAAGGATATGGAAAGATCGGTGCACTTCTATCGCGATATACTGGGCTTTACCGTCACGGATGAGGCGAATCCGGGCAGCCGTCTGGTATTTTGCGAAAAGGGCAACTGCTATCTGGAGCTGATACAGCCGAAGGAGCATACTGACCGCGTTCCCGGCCAGATCGATCATATCGCCATAGAGGTGAAGGGAATAGAAGAACTGAGGGACTATCTCGAAGCGCAGGGCGTGAAGGTGCCGGAGAAGATCGGCTGGATGCCGGATCTCTTAGGCGGCGTAAAGAACTTCTTCTTCGAGGGCCCGGATGGGGAAAGGCTCGAGCCCTTTGAGTATACATCAAGGTAACAAGTGAAGGATGATGCGCGGCGCTGCATGCGCCGCTTTTTCTTTAACGAAAACAGGTATCTTTTTTTC
>DBXA01000176.1:7846-8190 GCA_002309235.1 Christensenella sp. UBA1224
AGGATTAAGGATGGCTTAAAGATGCTGTTGACGCTTGATATCGGCAATACGAATATAAAGACCGCGCTGTTTGACGGGGAAGAAATGGTGAGCTACTGGCGCCTGGCCACGAGCAGGATCACCACATCGGATGAATACGGCATACTGCTGATGGATCTGTTCGCCCACGAAGGGCGCAGGGTGGAGGATGTGGAGGATATCATCATCTCCTCGGTCGTTCCGCAGGTCAATTTCACCGTTGAGCATATGTGCAGGAATTACTTCAGGCGCAACGCCATGTTCATAGGCCCAGGCCTCAGGACGGGCATCGATATCGTATACGATAACCCGCGGGAGCTGGGCGG
>DBXA01000176.1:8268-9629 GCA_002309235.1 Christensenella sp. UBA1224
TTCGGCGCTGTTTCCGAAAAAGGGGAATTCCTGGGAGGCGCGATATGCCCGGGCATCAAGTTGAGCTCCGAAGCCCTTGTAGAAAAGGCCAGCAAGCTGCCGCGCTTTGAGATCGCAAGGCCGGATGAGGTGATAGGCCGCAATACCGTCACGAATATGCAGAGCGGTATGTTCTACGGCTACGTGGGACAGGTGGAATACCTGGTGCGCCGCATCAAGGAAGAGCTGGGAGCGCCTTCGGCAAAGGTGATAGCGACGGGGGGCATGGCAGTCCTCATCGAGAAGGAGACGAAGGCCCTCGATATACTGGATGGCCTGCTGACCCTCAAGGGCCTAAGGATCATCTACGAGAGGAACAGACCGGAAAAATAGGATTTTGGAGGGGTAAAAATGGTCACGAGGAAAGAAGAACACCCTGTTGAGATAAGGGAGCATATGCGCGACGGAGCAGGCTCCGTACGGCTCGAAAAGCTGATGCCGGAGCTTCCGCAGGCCGCGAGGCTATTTTCGGTGATAACGCTCAAGCCCGGCTGCTCCATAGGCTATCATGAGCATACGGGCGAGACGGAGCTTTTCTGCTTCGTCAGCGGGACGGGCAGGGTCTGCGATGACGGCGTCTGGGTGGATGTCAGGCCGGGCGACGCCATGTCCACCGCAAGCGGGCACAGCCACGGTGTCGAAAACACAGGGAGCGAGGATCTGGTGCTCGTCGCCTGCATCATACTCGACAAGTAAAGGGAAAGGGCTTTTCCGGATAAAAAAGGGAGAGATAACGATCCGCTATATGCAGGAATACCTCCGGCATAAGCAGGGACAGTATGACCATACGGAAGATACCTCCATGTGCTTTATCAAGATAGCGGAGGAGGTGGGCGAGCTGGCCCGCATCATGCTGCGGGGGGAAAGGGTCGCGACAAACGAGGAGGACCTGAAGGGCAGCATCAACGAAGAACTGTTCGATATCCTGTACTATACGCTTTGCTTCGCCAACGCGAAGGGCATCGACCTGGAGACATGGATACCGGTCAAGGAGAAGATCAACAACAGGCGCTATCCCAGCGGGATCGAATTCGATCCGAAGGATGAAAGCTGGTTTGATGAGGAATGAACGGATAACCTTTCCATCCGCCGGATGGGGAGGTTATCGCTTACTGCGGGGTATTTATCTTGGATGACAGGATCTACGCGGCGATCGACCTGAAATCGTTTTACGCCTCGGTCGAGTGTATGGAACGGGGGCTCGATCCGCTGGACACCAACCTGACGGTGGCGGATGAGAGCAGGACCTCAAAGACGATCTGCCTGGCCGTTTCTCCCTCTCTGAAGGCGTACGGGATACCGGGCAGGACGCGGCTTTTCGA
>DBXA01000119.1 GCA_002309235.1 Christensenella sp. UBA1224
CATAAGATGTTCTATTACCGCGGCCTGAAGGAGTGGCCGAAAACGCCGGGTTATCTGCGCGATACTTGCCTGCTGATGCAGGACGATTTCAAGGCCTCGCTCCAATACTTCGGGATCAAGTGGTAAATATAGCTTTGGAGCCCTGCGCTTTTGCCTTTCAGCTTGAGACAAAACCTCTCGATACATCTACAGACCAGCGTTTTTTTAGTTTGATATGCAGTTTTAGAATATCATGATATTCATTATAGCTATTAGCATTCCTTTTTGCGATGTGTTATTTTATACATGTAGAAAAAGCGATAGTCATACAGGGGGCGGGCATGAAAGGAAGACGTTTTGCGCATAGAATTCTGTCGTTTGCACTGCTTGTGCTCTGCCTGTTTGCTGCATGGCAGGCGGAGACACCGCAGGCTGTCGGCGCTGAGGATCCGGTGGGAAAGCATGAAGGAGCAGACATGATCGGGAAATTTGACTTTGAAACGAAAACCGTGCTGCTGAACAGCGGTTATAAGATGCCGATCCTTGGACTCGGCACCTACGCGCTGGATTATGATACCTGCGTCAATTCCGTAAAGACGCTGCTTCAAAACGGCGGGCGCCTGATCGACACGGCCTACATGTACGGAAACGAGGACGCCGTCGGCGAGGGCGTGCGCCAGGCCATGGCGGAGTACGGGATAGACAGAGAGGAAATCTTCGTCATTACGAAGATCTACCCCAACCAGTTTCACGATCCGGAGGCCGCCATCGACATGGCGCTGAACAAGCTGGATATCGGCTATATCGATATGATGCTGCTGCACCATCCAGGTGCGGATGATGTGAAGGCATACAAGGCCATGGAGCGCTATGTGGAAGCAGGCAAAATCCGCTCTTTGGGTCTCTCCAACTGGTACGTAAAAGAACTGACCTCTTTTCTGCCTCAGGTTTCGATCACACCCGCACTGGTGCAGAATGAAATCCACCCGTATTATCAGGAGAAGGACGTCGTGCCGTTCATTCAGGAACAGGGCATCGTCGTCCAGTGCTGGTATCCCCTGGGCGGGCGCGGGTATACGGCTGCGCTGCTGCATGACAATACCATCTGTGCCATCGCAAATGCGCACGGAGTATCCGCCGCGCAGGTGATTTTGCGCTGGGATCTGCAGCGCAGCGTCGTGGTGATCCCGGGTTCAGGCAATCCTGAACACATCAAAGAAAATCTGGATCTGTTCGGCTTCGAGCTGTCAGAGGCGGAGATGGAAGCCATGGCCGCCCTGGATCGGGGCGAAAAACACGATTGGTACTGATAATAGTTTAGGGAGGAAAGAACAATGGCACTGAAATCAACACTCGGCTTTGGCATGATGCGCCTGCCGGTCAAAAACGGCAATCCCACGGACTTTGACTATGACGAGCTCAATCGCATGGTCGACACCTATCTGGAGGCCGGGTACAACTACTTCGACACATCCTTCGTTTACCACAACGGCAAGAGTGAGGAAGCCGTCCGCAAGGCCGTGGTGGAGCGGCACCCGAGAGAAAGCATCCGTATCGCCACCAAGTTCCCGACCTTTTTCCTGAAGCCCGGCGACGAGGACAAGATCGAGGGCTACTTCCAGCATCAGCTCGATGAGCTCGGCGTGGACTATATCGACTACTATCTGCTCCACAATTTCCAGACGCGCTGGTACGACGGCTACGATGGGAACGGCGGCGTCATCCAGTCTGAGCATCTGATCGAGCATGCGCTCAAGTGGAAGGCAGAGGGCAAGATCAAGCATCTGGGCTTTTCCTTCCATTCCTCTGCAAAGCTCCTGGACCGTATTCTGACCGAGCATCCCGAATTTGAGTTTGTCCAGATCGCGGCAAACTATGTGGACTGGAACTCACAGCTTGTGCAGGCCGGGCCCTGCTATGACGTCATCCGCAGGCACGGAAAACAGGTTGTCATCATGGAGCCTGTCAAGGGCGGCGGGCTTGCGAAGGTGCCGGAGGCAGTCGAAAAGGTGCTCAAGGAGAAGGACCCGCAGCGATCCGTCGCCTCCTGGGCAATCCGCTTCGTCGGCTCTCTGGACGGCCTCATCTGCTGTCTGAGCGGCATGAGCACGCTGGAGCAGGTCAGGGACAACATCCGCACCTATCAGGAGCTGGAGCCGATCTCCGCGGAGGAGAGCCGCTGGCTTGCAGAGGATGTCAACGCCCTCTACCGCGCGCAGGGGCCGGTGAAGGATCTGAGCCGTTACGAGGGCCTGAGCCTTTACGGTGTCCCCGTCACCGCCATCATGGAGGGCTACAGCGTCTGCCAGCTCCAGCCCGATCCCGGCTTTGCCGATGACAACAACTATCTGCTCAATGCTGTCGCGGAGGAGTACCGCCGTGATTTCACGGAGGATCTTCCGAAGGTGGAACTCGTGAACAACGCCGGGGAAGATGTGACAGAGGAAGTCTATCAGGCTTATAACTGGCTGCGGGAGCACACGTTCTGATTGCGTTATCGGCGCGGCACCCATCTGCTTATGAAGGACGACTTCAAAGCCTCGCTCCAATACTTCGGGATCGCGTGGTAAGTATAAGTCTCACGCTCTCATGAGCGTTCGGGCATAACCGCCCGGAAAGTCTGTACCGACAGAACGGGCGAAAAGCAGAGAAAAATCGGGGGCAATCTAAGCGATATCTAAGACGGGATCTTAGATACGCCTTAGATTTCCCCCGATTTTTGGAAATCCCGTGACCTGAGAAATGCCGCGGCTTAGCGGGCTTCAGGCGGCGGAAAGCCCTGGAAAAGCTGGCTTTTTCCCGCTGCACCATTTGGCGCTATCTTCCGTCAAAACCACGCAGGCGGGTCTTGGCCGATCGGTCTTGAAAACCGTTAGAGCCGCAAGCTCACAGGGGTTCGAGTCCCTTACCCTCCGCCACAGTGATGGCACCAT
>DBXA01000172.1 GCA_002309235.1 Christensenella sp. UBA1224
AAACTTTCTTACGAGGGCCGCCCTGAAGGCGCCTTTTTGCTATTCCGTTATTGTTTGACTTCGACCAGTTTGCCCTGATAGTTGTAAAGGACAAGGCCTCTTTGATTGGATTTGCCTACCATTTCATAGCAGCAGAGAAGCCCGTTTTCCTGCAGCTGGATATCATACAGCCAGTAGATATCGCTCCTTCCGGAGGAAGAGCGCCATATCACGTTTCCGTTCACGCCGATACAGACAGGATCCGGCCCGTAATAGCCGCCTATATACATGGTGCCGTCCTCGGCGACGGCATAGGAGATGCTGCCTCCCAGAGATACCTTATTGCGGCTGAGGATCCACCGGATCCTTCCTGTCGTCAGGTCGAGCGCGGCGAGCCCGCAGGTGGAATTATGCACCATGACCATAGGAGACGCGGCTGTCCCGCCGATAAAGGCTTCCGTGAGGGAAAGCTCTGACACATACGCGGTCTCCGTCGTAACATACCAGACGCTGATGCCGTTGGCGTCAAAAACGCCTACTACCATCTTTTCGCCGCTCCCCTGGGGCGCGGTATGCGCGATGACCGTATAATTGCCTACCTTCTCATACAGGTTCTCATAACCATAGCCCTCTATGTTGCTTATGGTGACAGCCTTGTTGCTGAAGGTAAGCCAGGCGTCCTGGGAGGAAGGCTCCAGGTACTTGGCGAGTATATAACCCGTCTGGCCGTTGAAGGTGCACTCCACAAACGACCCGGTCGCCTCCTTGCAATCGGAGACATAAGAGCCGAGCGGTACGGTGTTGAGCCTTTCAGCGCGTATGCTGGGCGTCTTCCGCAGCGATACCCACTCCTCGCAGTTGACGACCTTCATGACATCGGTCACCTGGATCTCTGTCTCATCCGCGAAAGCAGCCGGCATCGCACTTAAGATGAGCACAAGCGCAAAGACAAGTATAAGCAGTTTCTTCATTCTGTTCTTCTCTCCTTCTTATCGGATCAATTCCCGGATGCAATCTCATTCATCGCGGCTTCACGGGCTTTTGTGAGGACCTCCAGGCCTTCCCGGGCTTCATGCTCGAGATCATCAAATCTGCCCTCGATCGATACCCTGCCGTCGTATCCTCCCAGGAGAAGCGCCTTGAAGATCCCGGTGTAATCCTCACCATCTCCAAAGGAAGGGCAGCGGCGATCAAGCCCGTTTGCCGTATGCACATGCGCGAGCATGGGACCCGCAAGCGTCAGCGCCTTGAGGGATTCCGAACCAACTGCCATGTGGTATGTGTCTCCCAGCGCCTTGATATGCGGCAGCTGGAAGAGAGACGCGAGCATGACGGCTTCCGATACATAGTTGATCACATTGCACTCGGCGCGGCGAAGTGGCTCTATCGCGACAGTGATATCATATGCCGCGGCGTGCCTTTCCACAAGCCTGAGGAAATTGGCTATCTGCCTCCAGGCCATGTCGATCGGAAATCCATAAGGCACATTCCTTGCTGCTGAGCTTCCGAATACGACCACCCTGCCACCGAGCCTGCGGGCTCTGGAGAAGGCATGATCAAGGTACTCGTGCTGGGCGGTAGCGTTTACATTATCGCCGGTCACGCGTACTTCTGCCGGCAGCATGCCGTTGAAGCATTCCGCCTTAAGAGGGGAAGCGGAGACCATAGCCTCCAGTTCGGAGAATTCCGCATCACTGAGCGCGGCAGTCCTGCTCAGGCCCAGCTCTATGTAGTCAAACCCTATCGCAGCGATCTTTTCCAGATTTTCCGCTGCAGTACAGATCCCTAACCGTATCATCCGAAGAATGCCGCCTCTCGTTTATCAGTATGTGCCTTCCGTATCGAAAGTCTTTCCCTCTGTCGTCTTTTTCTTAGACGAAGCACGGCGCTTGTTGAGTTCCGCAAGGAACCTGTCCTCATCGATAGGCAGGGTGACCGTCTCGTCGATCCAGGAGGAAAGATGCATGGCGTTGGAAAGCGTGAGGCCGTTGATGCCTTCCGCGCCTTCCGCTACCAGCGGCTCACCGTTCAGGATATGAGCGGCGAAAGCGCGCAGCACCTCCACATGCTGGGGGTTCTTTCCATCGGTCTCGACTTCCGTTACTTCACAGGCAGGTGTGCCGAAGCCGCCCTTGTAGGTGGCGCTGAACTCCGGCTCGGGCATTTCGAGCTTATACTTCATGAGCTTTTTGCCATCGCAGACGAGCTTGCCGCCGTCCATGGCGATCTCAAAGCGGTTCGTGCCGGGGCAATCGCCTGTCGTTGTGATGAAGACACCCGTCGCCCCATTGGGGTATTCCATATAAGCGGTGACATCATCCTCGACCTCAATATTATGCCACTTCCCGTTATGCGTGAAGGCGCGTACGGCGGAAGGCATGCCGCAGATCCACTGGAGAAGATCCAGATTATGCGGGCACTGGTTCAGGAGAACGCCTCCGCCTTCCCCATCCCAGGTAGCACGCCAGGAACCGGAATCATAGTAGGACTGGCTGCGGTACCAATCGGTGATGAGCCAGTTCACCCTGCGGATGCGCCCCATCTCGCCGGAATCCACGATCTCCTTCATCTTGCGGTAGACGCAGTTGGTACGCTGGTTGAACATCATGGCAAAGGTGAGGCCTGTGGTCTTCGCAAATTCGATCTCTTCCCTCACTGCCTTTGTGTAGACGCCGGCAGGCTTTTCGGACATGGCGTGGAGCCCCTTCGACATAGCCTCCATCACCAGGGTGGGATGGAAGTAATGCGGGGTGGCGACGAGTACGGCGTCTACCAGGCCGGAATCCATCATAGCAGTGGCGTTGTCAAAGCGGGCAACCGAGGGATACGTGCCTTCGATCCATTGGAGCCTGGCGGGATTGATATCCGCCACGGCGGCAAGTTCCATTCCGGGCACTTTGCCTTCCATGATGCTTCTGGCGTGGCTGCTGCCCATATTTCCGATACCGATGATGCCAAGTCTTACTTTATCCATGTTCCGCCGCTCCTTTTGCTTTCTTCGAATCCCAGATCTTTCAGTATGGCCTTGAGGGCATCTGCCGAAGCCTTGAACGCTTCAGCATTGTCACTATATACAAACCTGTGCTTTACTTCCTCGTCCTGCAGGCCGCTCAGACCCGCAAATACCTTAAGATGCGGTTCAAGCGTGAGCGTCATGCTGTCGGCGCGCTTTGATACGACCTCAAGAAGCTCTTTCACATGCCCGTCGCCGTATCCTGCCGGCACAACACTGCCGTCTTCGAGCAGAGCATCCTTGATGTGCATGTAGACGATGTGATCCTTCAGCTTCTCCATCGCCTCCGGCGTATGAACGCCGCACTGGATGAAATTCGCCGGATCGAACACACCGAGGATCCTGCCGGAAAACTCCTTCAGGATGTCAAGGCATCTGTCATCCGTATCGCCATAGATGCCCTTTTCATTCTCGTGGACCAGCATGATCTCTTCTCTTCTCGCGGCTTCGGCCATCTTTTCGAGCCTGCGCATGACTTCATCCCGATAGAGCGCCGGGTCTTCACCCTTCGGCATAAAAAACGAGAACATGCGTATCCTGTCCGCACCGAGGAGCCTGGTGAGCTTCAAACCCTTTTTGAAAAGCTCAAAATGCTCTTCAAAGTCATCACGGATACTTATTTTTCCGTAAGGCGATCCGATGGAAGAGACCCTGATCCCCTCCGAAGAAAGCCTGGTGCAGACGTCGGCAGCTTCTTCCTCACTGAGCAGGGAAACATTTTTGCCGTCGACACCCCTGAGTTCCACCTGATATACACCGTTTTTCTTTAAGGCGGCTATCTGACCTTCCAGAGATACATCCGCCTCATCCGCAAATGCCGATAACCTGAATACTGCCATACTTCTACTCCTTTTCACAGACATAGTGGGAAACAGTTTCACAGCATTATTCAGGATAAGTATAAACTTGCCCAAATGCAATGTCAAGATTCATCCATGATTTCTCTGCTCTTGCAGCCTGTATGACCATATGCTATAATCGGATCAACGCATACTGTCGGAGGATATTCTTTTGGATCGGTTTTATTCTACCTGCGCGGCAGGCCTTGAATATATTGCGATCGAGATGGCAAAGGCATCCTTGAGGGGTGTCCGCGATGTCTCGCCGCTCGGCGGCGCCTTCCTCTATTCCGCGAACGAGGATATCCCTTACTCCCCCGTTTTCCAGAACACCTATCGCGTGATCGCCGAGTACAGGGGTGTTTTCAGCATAGAAAAGCTCGCATCGCTGGTTTCCCGGGACAAGGACGCGCTGAACAAAGCCGATCTCGAAATCAAAAAATACGGCTTTCACACCTTCCGCTGTATGTTCTCGGACAGGAACCGGCTCGCCTCTGTCAATCCCGGTACGCGGGCAGTGATCGAAAGATCTGTCAAAAGCGCAAAGGCGGACAGGGTATCACCGGAAACAGAGCTGCTTCTCCTGACCAGGACAGAGGGAACGGCACTGTTCCTTTTGCGGCTGACAAAAAGGGGAAATACGGAAAAAACCCTGGCAAAAGGGGAATTATCGCCGTCCATAGCATCGGCGATGGTATTTCTTGCAGGGGCAAGGCCGGGCGGCATATTCTGCGACCCGTTCGCGGGCCACGGCGCGATCGGCCAGGCAAGGGCGCTATACTGCCAGGCCGAAGAGATCCACCTTTCGGACATCGATCCGGATATGATCGCTGTCATGAAGTCAAAACCCATCCTTCGCAGGAAGAACATTTTCATTTCGAAGCATGATATCTTCGAGCCGGTACCGAAAACACTCTCCGGACGGGTGACAGAGCTTGCGGCCGATCCGCCCTGGGGCATCTTCGCGCCTCTTCCCAAGCCGGCTGAAGAATTCTACCGCGATATGCTCACGAGTCTGAGCGGGTATTGCGCTCCGGGAGCAGGTATCTGCATACTGTCTGCGGATAAGGAAAACTTTGAAAAGGCTTGCGGCGTTTATCGGGATATCCGGTTCGATAGCCGTACCGATATCCTTGTGAACGGGAAAAAAGGGGCACTATATAAAGGAACCAGATTATAAACAACGGAGGCGGGAAAATGAAGATCAAAGACGTAGAATTGTTCCAGGTACCACCGAGATGGCTGTTCGTAAAGATCACGACCGAAAGCGGGATATCCGGCTGGGGCGAGCCCGTAGTGGAAGGCAAGGCAGCGACAGTGGCAACTGCCGTACGCGAGTATGCCGAAGTCATAAAAGGCAGGAGCGCCGAAGATATCGAAGA
>DBXA01000162.1:0-2944 GCA_002309235.1 Christensenella sp. UBA1224
TTATAAAACCACATTTTTCCATAACCCTGTTTGAGGCAATGTTTCTTACATCCGCGCGCCCGTTCAATCGGTCTATTTCCGTGTTCTCAAATATAAACCGTACCACTTCCTTTAAAGCTTCTGTCGTTATTCCCCTATTCCAGTACTCCGGATCAACTCTGTATGCTATATCCCCCATTCTGGCATTTTGGATATCAAATACCGCGATCATGCCTACCACTTTATTGGATCCTTTCAATACGATCCCCCAATCAAAATCAGGTGAAGGTTTTCTTTTTACCCAGGGGCGGGGATCGATAAACATAAGTTCGGGATCTTTCTCGTTTTTGCTTGCTTTTCTTCCCCAATATGTATAGATCTCATCTCTCCCCAGCCACTCTTTTAGATCAGCCGCATCGTTTTCGTTAAGCGTACGGATGATCAATCTTTCGGTTTCAAGGATCGGTTTATCTGTCTCATAATCTTTTAACATAGTTTCCTCCTGGCAAAGTCCAGATCTGATCACATCTTCAGTTTCTCAAATACAGAGTGGATATCTTCCTTTGCCCCTTCAAATTTGGGCCATGCGTCAATTCCGTCATCTCTTTTCCTCGGAATAATATGAATATGGAAATGGGGAACCGACTGCCCTGCGCTCTCATCACTGGCGTTGAGCAGATTGACCCCTTCGTAGCCGCAGTTCTCAACCAGATGATCCGCCACGATTTTAACTGTCTGCATCACAGCTGACAATGTTTCCGGATCACAATCCAGGATATTTTTACAATGCGCCTTAGGGATAACGAGGATATGACCGTCAACATCCTTTGCAATATCCATAAATGCAAGGGTCTCCTCGTTCTCGTATATCCGCAGCCCCTGTATCTCCCCTGATGCTATTTTGCAAAAGATACAATCATCCATTCTTCTGTTCTCCTCACAAAACTCCGATCTTCCGCTTCCCATTATACAGGCCGAACGTGTCCAAATCTACCATAACGTCGGGAAATATGAAAATGTATCTCTCTCATGTCCGTCTTACCCTGTTTCCGCGTTCCGAACATAATCATCACACTGCCTTCAGGCAGCACATCACCGACAAAGCAGCATCACTTGCTCCTGAGAGCATACATCACCCTATTGCGTGTTCCCAGAGCCTCATATCTGCCCTGTAAGCCGCTTCTCCGCCGTACCCCGTCCCTTTTCCCATCTGCCTCAAAGCTGCCGTTAAAAGCCCCGCAGCGGCGTCCTGCCGCCGCATTCCGAATTCCGCATTCCGAATTCTCAAGGTACCTCCTCTGTTCCCAAACAATATCAACACGCTGCCTTCAGGCAGCACATCACAAGCAAAGCGACATCACTGCTGCCGCCGGCAGCAGCATCACATGGTCCTGAGAGCATACATCACTCCTCCATCCCTTTCCCAGAGCTCCGTACTCGCCCCATAAACCGCTTTTCGCCGCACCTCGTCTCTTTCCCTGTCCGCCCCGTAAACGCCGTCAAAAGCCCCGCAGCGGCATCCTGCCGCCGCATTCCGAATTCCGATTTTTTCGCCCCTTGCGCACCTAATTCTGCGTTCTACATTCGTCTCCCCACTACCAACTATCAACTACCAACCCCTGACCGCTTTCATGAACTCATTTCATTCGGTTCATGTGAGCATCGTATTCTTCATAATAAACTCTTAAGTCCTCTTCCGCTATGGCTGCGATCTCTTCTTCCGAAATATCTTTCAGCTGTAAACGAGGGATAAACTCCTCATCAAAATATGTTTTCAGTGCCGCAGGATCAGACGCCTTCACATAAGCGTTTGTATAGCCCATTTCATCGACTATATCCGAAAATACGCGGGAGATCTGATCATTGATCAGAGCAACAGCCTCAAATTGAGCATAGAGAGGAGTATGGCGGTATATTCCCGCGACAGTAAATTCCAGGGGCTGATCGGAGACTTTTGTCTCCTGGAGGAAAACATCCCCGATCTTTAACTTCTCAGCTTTTGCCAATGATTCGTCTATAAGGATCGGATTCTTTTCAGGATCCTGCATAATAACAGGGTCTTCTTTTTTCATGTATGCACTGTTAAACGGTGAATATTCAAGTCCGGCAAAAGAAGGCGTCACACAGATCGCGATCTGCCCGGCCTGAGGATTTTTGTTTCCCGGCCGCTGGAATATCATCAGGGTGAAGGGAAAGACACCTTTCACAAAGGATCCTTTGGACAGACCATCGATGTCTTCCTGTGTCGTCAGTTCGATATAGAAGTCAAACGGATGATCTGCTTTCCCGGACGGGACACTTCCCGAACACCCGCCAAGCAACGCAAGCATGATCACGGATAGTATCATGCATCCCGTCTGCATCGCCTTTCGTGTATTCATTTTTATCATTTTCCGGTCTCCTTTCTGAAAGATATATAATTATATAATTTCTTGCTCCAGCTCATCAGACGACCCCTGCAAACTCCGATTTATCGATGTATCGATCCTGCATGCCCGAGGGCATGCTCCTGTACGCGCAGATCACGCAGACGACGTATGCGCCGCCATCGCAAAGATGGAACGGAGTACATCTGTACGCGCAGCGGCAGCCTGAAAGGCGCCATAACCCCATCGCCAACGGTTTAGCGGATCCGCCATCCCCGGATAATGGGTCTTACCCCTCCGGGTGATCCGGCATGATATTTCCCACTGCGAATCCCGATCTTCCGCTTCACATTATACAGACCGAATGGATCCAAATCTACCACGGCGCCGGGGAAATATGAAACTTTATCCCCCATGTGTCCGATTCACCCGCCGCCGCGTTCCCCCGGAACAATATCAACACGCTGCCGCAGGCAAATCGAACCACTAACCACTGCGCGCGAGCGCCACCTCTCTCCCAGAGCCTCATATCTGCCCTATAAGCCGTTTCTCCGCCGTACCCTGTCCCTTTTCCCATCCGTCCCGTAAACGCCGTTATA
>DBXA01000162.1:3014-4100 GCA_002309235.1 Christensenella sp. UBA1224
CGTAGCGGCAGCCTGAAAGGCGCCATAACCCCGTACATGCCCCGCACCGCTCAGGTTGCGCAGGCTGCGCATGCGCCGCCACCGTAAAGATGAAAAGGAGTACATCTGTACGAGTAGCGGCAGCCTGAAAGGCGCCATCCCCTCGTCGCAGGCCTCCATAACCCCGTATAATGGGTTCTACCCCTCCAAGGGGTAACTGAACTCTCGTACCCTTCATTCTGCGTTCCGCGTTCTGCGTTCTACATTGGAACCCCCCGCCGTTCCCTGAACATTATCACCACTTGCCAAAGGCAGGCATCACTTGCCCACCGGGCATACATCTCTTTGCGAAGCAAAACATCACTCCGCGAAGCGGCAACCACGTACGTGCCCCGGAACGCACAGCCCAGGTAGGCGGCGCATGCGCCGCCATCGTAAAGATGGAACGGAGCGCATCTGTACACGTAGCGGCAGCCTGAAAGGCGCCTTCCCCCGTTAATAGGTCTTCCCCTCCAGGTGGTTAACCTCCAAGGGGAAGAACCTCCCGTTCCCTCATTCTGAATTCTGCGCTCTGCGTTCTACATTGGAACCGCCCCTCCAGGTGGTCATCCCGCCCATGGAAGGGGAAAACGCCCTTTCAGATCGGTAACCCCAAGGGGGAAAACCCCCGTTCTCCCCTGAAAACTGCTAACCACTGCTCGCGTGAGCGAGCTTCGGCCCATGGAAGGGGAAACGCCTCTCCACATTGGTAATCCAAGGGGAAAGAAACCTCCGGATCGGTTATCCAAGGGGAAAAACCCTCGTTCTTCTAACCACTAACCACTGCTCGCGTGAGCGAGCTCGGTGGAGGGGAAAACCGCAGCCAAACGGCTGCCCTGATAGGGATCCGAACAGGATCCCTATTAGGATGGAAGCGATTCTGAAAGAATCGCTTCCTATTAATATATAAAAAAAGTGTATATATCCTTATACGGCTTTTACCCCTCAGAACAGGAAGGGTGATCAACCTTTCTCCCCTGACAGATGACCATGACATGTAAAAGGGTATACCATGACGTTTGTGACGTCATACATGACGTGTAAGGTATACCATGACGTTAGTGACGT
>DBXA01000162.1:4236-4721 GCA_002309235.1 Christensenella sp. UBA1224
GTACATGGTATACCACGACACGTACAGCAGGAGCACGACACGTACATGGTTTATCACGACACGTACAGCAGGAGCACGACACGTAACGGCGTACCACGACATATCATGTCGCATGTCAGTAAAAAAGGGGGTATACCATGTCAGTGCATGTCAGTAACCATGTCAGCATGTCAGTGCATGTCAGCAGACATGTAAAAGGTGTACCACGACATGAAAACTGTGTACGAACACAAGTATGTAGTTTGTCTATAATTCTATCAGATTTGTCTAATTTGGTCCGTTCTTGTGTCCGACTTTAGTTTACCACTTCAGTGCCGGTAGTGACGGATAGTGACGGTAGTGCCGGATAGTGCCGGATAGTGACGGTAGTGCCGGTAAAAAAGATATATATAGTGCCGGATAGTGCCGGATAACCCTGCTTTTAGTGCCGGATAAGTGCCGGATAGTGACGGATAACTTGTTTTTTAGTGCCGGATAGTGCCGGA
>DBXA01000162.1:4785-6701 GCA_002309235.1 Christensenella sp. UBA1224
TAGTGCCGGATAACTCGTTTTTTAGTACCGGATAGTGCCGGATAGTGACGGTAGTGCCGGATAGTGACGGATAGACCTGTTTTTGCACGACATGAAAAGGGGTATACCACGACATATAATCGGAAATCACGACATGTAATCGGAAATCACGACATGTAATCGGAAATCACGACATGAAAAAGGGTATACCACGACATGAAAAAGGCAATCACGACATGAAAAAGGCAATCACGACATGAAACGGAGCATACCACGACATGAAACGGAGCATACCACGACATGAAAAAGGAATACCACGACGTGTTAACGGCAGCCACGACATGTAAACAGCAGCTCAAGCGGCAAACGAAACCCGGATACAAAGGGGGAGGGCCGGATGTTCATCACGCTGCCTTCAGGCGCGCATCTCCTGCAAAGCAGCATCACCGCAGACCCCTTCCCCCTGAAAACTGAAAACTCAAAACTAACGTTTCCGACCCTTTACCGCAGTTTTTCCTTCAGTGTCTCCAGAGCTGCCGCGTCCATGCCGTGAACGGTCAGGTAGTTTTCCGCGGCGGCGGCCAGGTCGGTGTCTGCAAGATCCGCGCCCTTTTCCAGGCCGGCGACCGTACGGATCATTACGCGGATGTTTTTTTCAGCGATCATAGCGAGTTTTTCCGCATTCGCTTCCTTGTCGAGATGGTAATAGTTCAGGTAACTGGCCAGATAATCCTCTGTGATCTCCTCTTCAGACGCGCCCATCAGCATTTCGACGATCATAGAACCGAAACCGGCCCGGTCCTTGCCCTCCGTGCAGTGGATAAGGTAGGGAGTGTCCTCGCCGGAAAGGAAGGTGAGACCTTTGACGATATCTTCGGCAAATTCGTCGGAAGCAAAATTGATCGGCATGCCCAGGGCGATCACATGGCCGTTTTCTGCGAGCTCCAGATAATAGGCGCTGTCAAAGCCTTCCCGGGCTGCGAAGCCGGCGATCTCCTCCTCGGTATCCGCCATATTCATGACGGCCTTTACGCCCGCCTGTTCGATCAGCCGGTCGGCGGCGGCGCTGCGCCTGTGTTCGTCATTGACGGGGCTGGCGGAGCGGTAGAGTTTCCCTTCGCCGATGCCGCCGACGGTTACGGGCCGGAAGTTGGCGAATTCCTCATCGCTTTCATAGTCTGCCGGATCATCCGTGTACACGAGGGAATTGACCTGCTGCGTGGTCAAAGCGCCGGCTTTTTCCTTCAGAGCGATGGTCACTTCGTCCCCCACGCCGATGCCTGCAGTCTCCGCGAACTTGCCGTAGTTGATGCAGACGGCGATCGTTTCATGACCCGGATACGCCCGTACCATATATTCGCCGTTGTCCACGTAATAGCCGTTGAAATAGGGCATGTCGCCTTCAAACGTCCCGGCCTTCACGGTCACGATGTCGCCAAGCTCAAATCCTGCGGCGGCAAACGCCTCGACGGTCACATCCAATCTCGCGTGACCGTACTTTTCGATCTCGGTCACTTTTCCCGTAACAGCAGGGTTTTCGGCAAAGACGGATACGCACGCGCACAAAAGCGCGCAGCACACCAGCAGGGATACAAGCTTCTTCATCGAGGGTCTCCTCCTCTGTTCCGATGATCTGTCCGGCAAAACCGGGATGGTTTCAGTGTAACACAGGATCCGATTCCAGACAAGGAAAAAAACGGATCAGGATCGTGTAAAGATACGTATTCCGCTATAAAGTATCTTTATCAAGAAGGAAATCAATGATGTTGATATTCAGCACCCCTTTCTCATCATACCACCTCTTCCGGATATCATGCCTGACGATGATCTTGGGAAAGGAATCGCCAATGATATGCTTCGCTGCGCTCAGCGCGATATGTGCCTGACGGCACGCGATATGCCTCACGTTGTTCGGCGAGCCGGGGTCGCCTTCACGC
>DBXA01000162.1:6719-12095 GCA_002309235.1 Christensenella sp. UBA1224
CGCCGCCAAAGGCGGCATATCGCGCTGAGCAAAGCGAAGCATATCGCGCCGACCGAAGGGAGGCATAAAAGCCTCTTGCAGCCATCACTCTCCTGTGATATATTTGCTTCATACCAACCGGGAGAGAGAAGCCATATATGACATCGATACGCAACATCGGTATATTCGCCCATGTAGACGCGGGAAAGACATCCCTTACGGAACGCATGCTCTCGCATGCCGGCGCCATACGCACGGAGGGCTCCGTCGACGCGGGTACCGCCCATACGGACGACCTGGATATCGAAAGGCGCAGGGGCATTTCCGTCCGCAGCGCCTGCGTTTCGTTTGATTGGAAGGATACGCACATCAATCTGCTGGACACCCCCGGGCATGCCGATTTTTCCGCCGAGATAGAGCGCGCCATGTGGGCGCCGGACGGGGCCGTAGTGCTCATCAGCGCCGCCGAAGGCGTGCAGCCGCAGACAGAGCTCATCTGCCGGGCATTGAAGGAACAGGGGATCCCCTTTATCCTCTTTATCAATAAGTGCGACAGGGCGGATCCCGCTCCCGCCATATCCGATGCCAAGGCGCGGCTCTCCTCCGGCATCTTCCCCCTCGCAGATCCCGAAAGCGCCATGGCTGCCCTCGCGGAGGAGAGCGAGCAGGCCTTCGATGATTATGTGAACGGCACCATATACCCTGCGGAAAGGCTCGCGCGGGAGATCGTCCCCCTGGTACACGAGGGGAAGCTGCACCCCGCCGTCTCCGGGTCCGCCCTCAAAAACGAGGGGATCGAAGACCTTCTCGACGCCGTCGTCACATACCTCCCCTCTCCCGCCGGCAGCACCGAAGGCCCTGCCTGCGGCATCGTCTTCTCCCTCGACAACAGCGATCCCGTCATGGGCCGCGCCGCCCGTATAAGGCTCTTCTCGGGCAGGCTGCGCAACCGGGACCAGGTCTCCATCCCGGTCCCGAGCGATATAACGGGCCTTAGGAAACCGCCGGAGGAAAGGAAGATCACCCAGATACGCACCCTCTCTCCGGACGGCAGGAGCAAAGATACGGGGGAATTGTGCGCGGGCGATATCGCGCTCGTATACGGCCTCGGGGACATCCGCACGGGCACGGTGATCGGGGATGGATCGCTCCTCCCCCGCAAGGCCCTTTCCGGCCGCATGCGGGAGCCCCTTATCACGGTGAGCGTTGCCCCGTCGGATCCGGCGGAAAAGGCGGCACTCCGCAAAGCGCTGGATATCCTCTCGGCGGAGGATCCGCTCCTCGCCGCCGTGACCGCGGGAGAGGAGACCCATGTCCATATCACCGGCCGCATGCAGCTGGATGTGCTGGAGGAGATGCTCCTTTCCCGCTGGAACCTGAAGGCCGTATTCGGAAAGCCCCGCGTCATCTACCGGGAGACCATCGCCCGGACCGCAAGGGGCTTTTACGCTTATACAATGCCCAAGCCCTGCTGNNGCCGAGGGCTTCGTGGCCTACACCATGCCCAAGCCCTGCTGGGCGATCATCGAATTTCGGATAGAACCCCTGCCCCGCGGGAGCGGCGTCATATTCGAGAGCGAAACGCCCGTCAGGGATATCATGGCCCGCTACCAGCACCAGGTGCGCCAGGCGATCCCCCTGGCGATACGGCAGGGCATGCTCGGCTGGCGCGTGGACGATGTGAAGATCGTCCTCACGGGGGGCAGCCATCACCTCATCCATACGCACCCGCTGGATTTCATCGTGGCAACGCCCGTGGCGTTCCTGGATGGGCTGCGCCGCGGAGGCTCCGTGCTCCTGGAGCCGCTCCTGACGGCGCATATCACGGTGCCCTCCTCCTTTACGGGGAAGGTGGTATCCCATGTCGCCTCCCTGGGCGGCGATGTGACAGCCACCGAAGCCGCAGGCGACAGCGTGCATATGACATGTGTCATCCCGGCGGCCAGGTCCTTCGATCTCCCGACGGAGCTGAGCATCCTCTCCGGCGGAAGGGGCGCGCTCAGCATGGCAGTCACCGGCTACCGCGAATGCGAGCTGACGGAGGATAAGATCTGCCCGCGCATAGGCGTGCATCCCCTCGATACCGCCAAATACATCCTCGCCGCAAGAAGCGCGCTGGAGGGCGGCATATTCGATGAATGACCATATCCCACGCGCCGGAAACGTGCTATAATGGTACATGATCCAAGTGGGAAAGGAGTTCACTTATGACAAGGGAAGAAGAAAAGATCTTTAAAGGCGTTATGTTCTGCCCCGGAGACCCGGAGCTTGTGGCCATCAAACTGCGCTGCCACAACAACTGTGTGGATTTCAACAAGACCAAGGAGGATGAGATGGAGATCCGCGCAAAACTCCTCAAGGATATCTTCGCCTCCCTCGGAGAGGGCGCCCGCGTGCAGGGGCCCATCTACATCCATTACGGCACCCATACCACCATAGGGCCGAGGACCTTCGCAAACTTCAATTTCACCGTCCAGGATGATGCCCTCGTCACCATCGGGAGCGACTGCAACTTCGGCCCCGGCGTCACCATTGTCACGCCCTGCCATCCTATGGTCCCATCCGAGCGCATACTCATGCAGGCGCCGGACGGCACGAAAAAACGGCTTTGCTACGCCAAGCCCGTCACCATAGGCAATAACTGCTGGTTCGGCGCCAATGTCACCGTATGCCCGGGCGTCACCATAGGCAACAACTGCGTCATAGGCGCGGGAGCCGTCGTGACACGCGATATCCCGGATAACTCCTTCGCCGCCGGCGTCCCCTGCCGCGTCATAAGGGAGATCACCCAAGCGGACAGCATGGTGAACCAGCCGGAGATCTGCGACGGATGGATGCCCGTGGAGGGATGAGCTTTCATACCGGGATCATGAATAAAAATAATACGGTTCACGCCGTATTATTTTTTTCTCCCGGAAAAGGGGAAATGCGAAGCCCGGAAGGCACCGGCGGGCGCAGATCTCTCTTCTTCCTATATAATCAGCATTTTTCCAAACCGTATTTTGTATTGCGGTCGGCATATGCAGGGGAAACAGTCCCTTCTGTTAAAAGTATATTTATACACGAAAACCCCTTGACATGTGCATATTTATGCGTATAATATGCACATAAAATAAATTTTCGGAGGTAACGACCATGAAAAAACTGATTTCCATCATCCTTGCACTGGTGCTTCTCTTCTCCCTCGCTTCCGCTGCGAGCGCCGAGACCAAGCTCGAAAAGATCCTCGCCGAAGGCAAGATCATCTTCGCCACTTCACCGGACTTCGCCCCCTCGGAATTCATCGACCCCAACAAGGAAGGCGATGAGCAGTACGTAGGAGCGGATGTCGAACTCGCCAAGTACATCGCCCAGAAGCTGGGTGTAGAGCTCGTCATACAGCCGATGGATTTCGGAGCGCTGCAGGCAGCCGTCACCCAGGGCGCCGTTGATATCGCCATCTCGGGCTTTGCCAAGACCGAAGAGCGCGCAGAGAACATGAACCTTTCCGATTTCTACAACACAGAGCGTGACGAAGACAACGGCCAGAGGATCCTCGTCAAAGCGGGCGAAGGCGCCAACTACCCGACGGCAGAATCCTTCTCCGGCAAGACCGTAGCCGCGCAGATCGCATCCCTCCAGTACAACCTGATCACCGCGCAGCTGCCGGAGGATATCAAGATAAAGACCTACTCCAACATCAACGAATCCATACTCGCGCTGATCAACGGCCGCGTAGACGCCGTGGCGGTCGCCGGCACGAACGGTCTCATGATCATCAACGCCAACGGCGAAGACAAGATCGAATTCGCGGATTTCTGGCTTGACTACTCCTCCGACGGCAACGTCATCGCCATGACCAAGGGTGAGGACGACCTGACTGCGGCAGTCAACGAGATCCTCGCGGAAGTCAACGAGCTCGGCCTGTACAAGGGATGGAAGGACGAGGCGCAGGCCCTGGCCGAATCCCTCGGCATCGAGACCCACTGACAACACCCCGGAAATCGAGACCTGACAGGGAGAAAACGCTATGAACGCTTATAAACAGGCAGCATGCGATTATATCGACAGCCATTCGAGTCTTTTCACCGAAGCCAGCCACAAGGTATGGGAATATGCCGAGCTTTCTCTGATGGAATACAAGTCCGCGGCAATGTATGAAAAGCTGCTCGCCGAAAACGGGTTCGAAGTGGAATCCGGCATGGGCGGCATGAAGACCGCGTTCTGCGGCAAATACGGCCATGGGCACCCCATCATCGGCATACTCGGCGAATTCGATGCCCTGTCCGGCCTTTCCCAGAAGGCAGCCGTTCCGGTGCGCGACCCTCTTGAGCAGGGCGGCACCGGCCACGGCTGCGGCCACAACATGCTGGGAGCGGGCTCCCTCGCGGCAGCCTTTGCCGTGAAGGATTACCTGGAAAAATCCGGCAAGGAAGGCACCGTCATCTACTATGGCTGCCCCGGAGAAGAAGGGGGCGCCGGCAAGGCCTTCCTCGCCAAGGATCATGTGTGGGAGCAGCTGGACGCCGCGATCACCTGGCATCCGGGCGATGTGTACGAGGTCACATCCGGTACAAACGTATCCTGCATCCAGAAGGAATATAAGTTCACAGGCCTCGCGGCCCACGCCGCGGGCTCTCCCGACAAGGGCCGTTCGGCGCTCGATGCCGTGGAGCTGATGAACATCGGCGTACAGTTCCTGCGGGAGCACATGCCCTCCACCGCGCGCATCCATTACGCGATCACCGATGCCGGCGGGAACAGCCCGAACGTGGTGCAGCCGGAGGCACAGGTACTCTACATGGTGCGCGATGTGCAGGTGTCAGAGGCGCTCGCCCTTCAGAAGAGGGTGGATAAGATCGCCGAAGCCGCCGCCATGATGACAGATACAAGCCTCAAGGTCCGCTTTATCGACGGGACCGCCAATACTGTCGCGAACTCCGTCCTCGAAAAGGTGGTATACGCCAACATGCAGGAGATCGGCATACCCGCCTATACCGAGGAGGATAAGGCACTTGCCTCCGCCGTCATCAAGAGCTATGATATCCCGCCTTCCAGGCTGCCCGGCAAAGGCACGCAGGAGGATCCGGCGATCAAGGCGCTCGTCAAGGAGCTTTCTGCCAACGGCACAAAGCCCATCAACGATTACCTCATACCGCTCCACCATTCCGATGTTGCCTCCCCCGGCTCCACGGATGTGGGCGATGTCTCCTGGCAGACGCCTACGGTGCAGTTCCGCACAGCCTGCTTTGCCTCCGGTTCGCCGGGCCACTCCTGGCAGAATGTCGCCTGCGGCAATTCCCCCATCGGCGACAAGGGCATTATAGCGGCAGGGAAATACCTGGCAGGTATCGCGATCGACCTCTATGAGGATCCTTCCATCATCGAAAAGGCGGCAGTGGAACACAAGGAGATGAC
>DBXA01000162.1:12236-14944 GCA_002309235.1 Christensenella sp. UBA1224
AATTCGGAATTCGGAATTCTTTCCGGTCCGTGATTCTTGATTCCGCATTCCGCATTCCGAATCACTCATTCTGCGTTCTGCGTTCTTCATTCTGCGTTTTTCACACGCCTCTTCCGGGCTCCAGCAGCACCGTCATGATCCAGAACAGCAGCATGCATATCAGTATGCCTGCCAATGCCAGCAGGAACCCGAGCAGGCGGCTGCCCCTGTGCCGGTGCGCCGTCATGACGGCATCCTTTTCAAACGAGCGGAACACGCCCGTCAGGTCCGGGGCCGCGAGGATGCCGCGGCAGAGACGGTTGAATTCCCTTTCATTGCCGCCGGGAACGCTCTTTAAGATGTTTTCCGTTTCCAGGCGCGCCGTACGGGCATCAAGGCCGCACATAGAGGCGGCTTTTCCCGCGTTTATCCCGGCAAAGCCCCTGAGCATCAGGTAGCGCTGGGCGTTTCTCGGCCGCATGAGCAGGGCCTCGTACAAGGGGTTGTCCCCGTGCGCCGTTCCGAGGCTCCAGTCCCCTCCCTCATCGATCCCCTGGCGGGAGGTGCCTGCCTGTTCCATCGCGCATACCTTTACGCTGTGGCGGAGCTTATCCCGCAAAGCGCGCTTATCGCCCCCCGCGCCGTCCAGGTATACATCCAGGAGGGCTGCTCCGAGGGCATCCTCGGCGGCATCCGCGTCATCCGTGATGAGCAGTGCCGTCTGGTAAGCGCCTGCCATAAGGGGCTTGGCCTTTTCGATAAATGATTGGGGGGATATCCTGTTCATGCTCAATTTCTTTCTCCATCCAGACCGGCTATCCCGTCAAAGAGGGGTTTCAGGCGGCCGTACATGGCCGCATACAGCGGAAACACCTTTGCGTAAGCCTTTTTCTGTTCCTCATCCGGGATGAACGAACGCGCCGCGCGCACGCGGCCTGCCCCATCGGCAAGATCCCTGAAAATGCCCGTACCTGCACCTGCCGCTATCGCGGCACCAAGGGAAGTCGCCTCCCCGGGGTCGGAATGCACCCGCGCCTCCACATCCATGAGCGATGAGAGGAGCTGCGGCCACAGGCCGCTTCTCGCGCCGCCCCCCGTCACCATGAGCGAACGGACAGGGCAGCCCAGCTCCTTCATGATGCCTGCGGAGGTTGCGAGCGCAAACGCAACGCCTTCGTAGACGGCGCGCGCGATATGCTTTTTTCCATGATAGAGGGAAAAACCTATCAGGGCACCGCGGGTGTTCGGATCCCAGTAAGGGGTCCTCTCACCCATGAGAGTGGGCAGGAAGAGCACGCCCTCGCTGCCCGGCTTTACCGAAAGGGCCATTTCCTCCGCCTCCGCGAAGGATCCCGTCCCCAACAGGTTTTCAAGGGACCAATTATAAGACGCCGCGCCGCACTGCACGGTTCCGCAGCTGAGGGTATGCTCCCCATCCATATCCGGGTAGTGGAACAAGCGCATCTCCTCATCCGGCAGCGGCCCATCCGTCATCTGGCTCACCCAGGCGCTGGAGCCTATATAGCAGTACGCGCTCCCCTTGCCGGAAAGGCCCGCTCCCCTCGCCGCGCAGGAGCCGTCGCCGCCGCCCACCGCCACGGGAGTTCCCTCCGGAAGGCCTGTCAGGCGGGCAGCCTGCGCTGAGACACGGTCCCTCACATCGCTCCCCCTGCGTATCGCGGGCATGCGGCCGGGATCAAGCCCCAGATCCTTGAGGAGGGTTTCCGCCCAGCGCCGACGGTTGATATCCAGGGCAACGGTAAGCCCCGCATCGGAAGGATCCGTAGAATCAAAGACGCCTGTGAGCTTACCGTGTATAAAATCCTTTGTGTTCAGGAAAAGGCTCGCCTTCGCGTATACATCCGGCTCGTTCTCCCTCAGCCACAAAAGCTTGGGCAGCATGTAATGGTGGTCCAGCCTGCAGCCTGTCAGGCGATAAAAATCCTTTGGGGAAATAACGGAGGCGATCTCCTTCAACTGGGGCCAGGCCCGCGAATCGGAATGGATGATATTGCGGCAGAGAGCATTCCCCCGCGCGTCAACGGGCACCACGCCGTTCATCGTGCCGGTCAGGCCGACGGCGGCGATGTTCTCCGCGCCTGCCTTTTCCGCGAGCGTGCGGATGCAGCCGGCGGCAGCCTTCCAGACGATATCCATATCCTGCTCGGCCCAGTTGGGCCTGGGATAGAAGGTATCATACGCCGCGGAGGCGCTGAATACTTCCCTGAGCTCCTCATCGAACACAGCTGCCTTGCAGCCCGTCGTGCCCGCGTCGCAGGTCAGAATAAGCTTGCCCATGTCATTCACCCGTCTTCTTCCGTTTGTAAAGCACCTCGCCTGCCGCCGCCCCGATAAGGGAAAGGACCACCGTCAGGACACAGGAGGACCTGAGGGGCGGTATCCCCGTTATCAGCCAGTAGAAGGCGATATACACCGCAGGGCAGAGGGGCCAGGCGAGTATGCCCGCAAGCCCCTGCCTGCCCGCGTACGCAGCAATAAGGCACGCCGCCGCGGGAACTGCTATAAGCTGCAGTATCCAGTAAGCGGCGTAAAGGATATCGCCTTCCAGCCAGAAGGCGCAAAGGGAGGAAACGGCGGNNTCATCACCAGGAACTCCGCAAGGAGCCCTTTTAAGATCCTCTTCATCAATAGCCTTCCGGGAAGCCCAGCTTTTCGAGGGAAGCGATAAAGGCAGCCTTATCTTCCGCGCTGAGCTTTTTCATGGGCCT
>DBXA01000188.1:0-2140 GCA_002309235.1 Christensenella sp. UBA1224
AACAGTTCTATTATAATGGCAAGTATCTTAAGCATGAGATCCCCTCCAAATACCGAGTTATCTGAGTCTCAATTCCATGATGATCTCATCACCATCCGCTTCACCTGTATGTTTGAACCCCAGCTTTTCATATAGTTTTCGTGCCGCATCGTCACCTTCAATGTAGCAGAGAACGACCTTATCATACTTTCCGTCGTCTTTCATCATTTGAATGATTTGCGTTGCGGCTTCACATCCAAAGCCGTTTCCTTGATAACGCTGATCGATGAAAAACTGACTGAAATCATATGCCTTCCAGTCATCAAGGTCGTGGTACATTGCCATTCCAATGGGCAGATCATTGTTATAGACGACAAACGCCTGGCTTCGATTTTCCCGGTACGCATACGCTCTGGCAAGAATACCTGCGCTATCTGAAACGAACCTTCGCTGGTCATCCTGAACGGACAGCCCGAGCCTCCAGTTTTCTGGCGTAATAGTTTCCAAATGAATCATCTGTTTTCCTCACAAACTCCTGTTTGCCGCTTGAATAATACAGCGATCAGCTCTTTCTCAGTTATCTCCATAAACTATCGGGTCAGCAAGAGCCCCGAAATCAAATCGGAGCTCTTGGTGAAAATGTGCGATTTTCGGTCACCTGCAGCGACTTACAGCCACTTTGGTGTACTTATGGTGTATTTGTGTGAATTTCGGCGAAAAAGCGGCAATGTAGTGCATACCGTATTTCCGGCAAAAGAGTACATGCTATGGTGTACTTTTAATACAGCTTTGCGCCTGCCGGAATGCTCGGGTCTACCATAAGCAGATGAAGCTTTTCTTCTTCGCCTTCCTTATGAACGGCACTGATCAGCATACCGCAGGATTCGATTCCCATCATGGCTCTGGGAGGCAGATTCGTGATGGCGATGCAGGTCTTACCGACCAACTCTTCCGGCTCATAATATGCGTGAATACCGCTCAAAATCGTCCTTTTCTCGTCAGAACCGTCATCCAGAGTGAACTTTAAGAGCTTCTTGGACTTGGGTACTGCCTCACATTCAAGGACCTTCACAGCGCGGAAATCGGACCTGGAGAAGGTCTCAAAATCGACCTGATCCTGAAACAGGGGCTCGATCACGACATTGGAAAAATCGATTGCTTCTTCGACAGGCACTGCTTTTTCAGCTTCCTGTGCTGCCTTGCACTCCTCTTGAGAGGGGCATGTAAAGCAGGCGCATTCGAATTCTGCAGGCTTTTCCTCCGCCTTTTCTTCCTTCTTCGGTGTATCTAAGGGCTTCATGGTCGGGAACAGGAGCACATCGCGTATGGACGGGCTGTCCGTCAGCAGCATGACGAGCCTGTCCACGCCGAAGCCAAGCCCGCCCGTAGGCGGCATACCGTACTCCAGAGAGTTGATAAAATCATAATCCACCTGTGCGCGGCAGTTCTTATCCAGGGCCTTGCGCTCCGCCACCTGCTTTTCGAACCGGCCCCTCTGGTCGATGGGATCGTTGAGCTCCGAGAAGGCGTTGCCGAACTCCGTGGCGTTGATAAAGTACTCAAACCGTTCCGTCAGTGCGGGATCATCCGGCTTGCGCTTTGCAAGGGGACTGATCTCAACCGGGTAATCGTAGATGAAGGTAGGCTGTATGAGGTTCTCCTCCACAAAGGCATCAAAGAATTCCGCAAGGATCGTACCCTTGCACGGTATCTCCGGCAGAGGCACATTGTGCTCTTTCGCGCAGGCAATGGCATCCTCATCGGTCTTCCATTCGCGCCAGTCCACACCGGCATACTTTTTCACAGCCTCCGCCATGGTCAGCCTCTCCCAGCGGCCGATATCGATCTCCTTCCCCTGGTAGTTTACCACGAGGGAGCCGCACACCTTCTGTGTGACCTGCTTCATCATGTCCTCCACCAGATCCATCATGCCATGGAAATCGGTATAAGCCTGATAGACCTCTATGGTGGTGAATTCCGGGTTGTGCTTGGTATCCATGCCCTCGTTGCGGAAGATACGGCCTACCTCGTAAACCCTCTCCATGCCGCCGACGATCAGACGCTTCAGGTACAGCTCCGTCTCGATGCGCAGCACCATATCCATATCCAGGGTATTGTGGTGCGTGTAGAACGGCCGCGCGGAAGCGCCGATCTCAAAGGG
>DBXA01000188.1:2188-3486 GCA_002309235.1 Christensenella sp. UBA1224
CGCATGATGGCGGAACGCTTTACGAAGGTATCGCGCACCTCCGGGTTCACGATCATATCCAGATAGCGCTGGCGATAGCGGATATCGGTATCGGTAAGGCCGTGATACTTCTCCGGCAGCGGATGCAGGCACTTTGTGAGAAGCGTGATACTTGAGCAGTGGATGGAGATCTCTCCCGTCTTCGTCTTGAAGACATAGCCCTCCACGCCCAATATATCGCCGATATCGAGCTTTTTGAACGCGGCATAAGCCTCATCGCCCAGATCATCCCGGCGCGCGTAGATCTGCAGCCCGCCGAAGCGATCCTGCAGGTAGGCGAAGGATGCCTTTCCCATGATGCTGCGGCTTGTCATGCGGCCTGCGTAGACAACGGTTTTGTTCTCATAGCCTTCGAAATCCCCCCTGATGTCAGCAGAGGATGCCGTCACATCAAAGCGGACGATCTCATAGGGGTTCCTGCCCTCGGCCTGCAGGCCTTCGAGCTTGGAAAGGCGGATCTTTGTCTGTTCGGAATAATCTGTTTCAGGAGTCACAGGGCGGTTTTCCTCAGGCATCGGGAAATGCACCTTCCTTTCAATCAACACACTTGGATCATACATAAAAAACGGGCGGCCGCAAAGACCGCCCGGATATCTTCCCGTCAGGCGGTAAGTATTTCAAGCACCTTAAGCTTCAGAATGCCGCCGGGAGCATCCACCTCTACGATATCATCGACATGCGCGCCTATGAGGGCAGCGCCTATCGGTGATTCGCTGGATACATAGAGCTTGGACGGATCGGCTTCGGAGGAGCCGACCACAGTATATACATCCTCCTCTTCGTATTCCAGATCGTACACGCGTACGGCGCGTCCGACGGATACCGTATCGGCGGGGTTTTCCTTTTCGTCGACCACTACACAGTTGTTCAGCATATTCTCCAGCTGAGCGATGCGGCTTTCGATGCGGGCCTGCGCGTTTTTGGCCTCATCGTATTCTGCATTTTCGGAAAGGTCGCCGAAACCGCGCGCGGTTTTGATCTCATTTGCGATCTCCGCGCGTTTGTTCACTTTAAGATCCTGCAGCTCTTCCTCGAGCTTTTTCTTTCCTTCAGGCGTAAGTACGGTAATATTGCTGTTTTCTGCGGGCATTTGAACATCCTCCAAATCCGGGCATGATAATATAAACAGACACTACGGATAAGCGCCGCAGTGCCCTCGCAAAGATACAGACCGTATTTTAACACGTGTATGTCCTTTTGTCAATGAAAAATCGAAAAAAAGGCAAAAAAACAGTAAAAAAGAGAGCCCGGCCGCCGGA
>DBXA01000038.1:0-2199 GCA_002309235.1 Christensenella sp. UBA1224
TATTCCGTGCCGAAATTGGCATGGGGTATGAACAGGCCATCCACTTTTTCCTGCTTGAATTTATGGGCGATCGCCGCCAGCCCCGCATCGTCGTAGAGAAGGCCTTCACTGTTGATATCATCGATATCGACAAAATCAATGCCGAGTTCCTGCAGGCGGTCGGCTGTCTTCTTCCGGTATTCCACGGCAGCGGGTGCGCTGAAGATAGCCCGGCGGGTAGGGGCAAACCCTAATTTGATCTGTGCGGACATGGGAGAGATCCTCCTTTAAGGTCTTTATTTTCAGGGATATCGATCAGGTGATCTTTTTCAGTATCCAAACATCGCGGCCGGGAACGGCTTTTCTGCCGGATATGGTCTCGCCTGTCAGGAGATTTGTAAGAGCGCTTTTGCCGAAATCCGCTTCCTTCGGCCCTTCGGTATGGTTGAGCACGAAGACGCATTCCCCGCGTTCACCGATCCGCTCGGTTATCTCAAGACCGGACTCGGCGGCATAAGCGGCGCTGATGCCTACTTTGGAGCAGACGGCATCCAGGAGATCCGTGAGGAACGCATTTTCCGGCTGTGTGCCGATGTAATAGGCACATCCCATGCCGTAGTTGTTCCTGGTGACGCAGGGCATGCCGGCGTAGAAATCCTTCTCATAGAAGGCCAATGCCTTTGCGGTGCGGGTGTGCAGGAGATCGCACAGAAAGGAGCATTCATAGCTGCTTTGGGGCAGGGATATGCCGTCTTCGAGCCGCATGCGGTTGCTTTCTTCAGGTCTCAGGGCATCGGTTTCCTCTACCCATATGCCCAGTACATCCCGGAATCTGCCGGGATATTCGCCGAATACGCAGCGGTCGTTTTCATCCGCGAGGCCTGTCATCACGGTTGCGATGAGCGTGCCGCCTGCCCTTACGTAATCCGTGAGCCTTTCCGCGACGCCCGGCTTTGTCATGTAGAGCATCGGTGCGATCACCAGTGCATACCGGGAATAATCGGTATCGGCTCCGGGGTTTACGAAATCCACAGGTATGTTCCGATCGTGAAGGGGTTTATAGTAAAGGGAGATTGTTTTCAGGTAATCCATGTCCTTCGTGGGACCGCTTGCGAGCTCCAGCGCCCACCAGTTGTTCCAGTCAAGCAGTATGGCGGTCTTTGCGGGCGTGCGGCCGCGCAGGAAGGCATCGCCGAGCTGCTCGAGCTCCTTCCCGAGCTTCTCCGCTTCCCGGAAAACGCGCGTATCGTCATGACCGGCATGACTGATGATGGCACCGTGGTATTTTTCCTGTCCGGCAATGGATTGGCGCATCTGGAAAAACAGGCAGGTATCCGCGCCGTGCGCCATTGCCTGGTAGGATAAAAGGCGCACTTCACCGGGGCGTTTGAGCTTGTTGTAAGGCTGCCAGTTCTGCTGATTGGGGGATTGCTCCGTGAGCACGAAGGAGCGGCCGCCCTTGAGGCCGCGCATGATATCGTGCTTCATGGCTATGAAGTACGGCGGGTCCTGGGGCCAGGGATAGTTGTCCCAGCCGACCAGATCCATTTGCTTTGTAAAGGCGAACTGATCCAGCTTTTTGATAAAGCCGCTCATGTTGGTGAGTATGGGGATCTCGGGGTTATAGCTTTTCAGGATGTCGTATTCGTTCCGGAAGCATTCGCTTGTGGAATCGGTCAGGAACCGCATGTAGTCCAGCTGGACCGCGGGATTGAAGCGATAGTCGTCGTTGAGCTCCGTGGGCAGCATGACTTCCTCAAAGGAATAAACGGTACGCCCCCAGAAGGAGGTGTGCCAGCGTTTGTTCAGCTCTTCCAAGCTTCCGTAACGGTTTCTGAGCCACAGCCTGAACTTGGCCTGGCAGGCGGGACAGTAGCAGGAGGTGCCGTATTCGTTGGCGACATGCCACATGGCAAGCGCCGGGTGATGGGCGTAGCGCTTTCCGAACTCATGGGCTATGGCGCCTGCCCGCTCCCGGTATTTCAGACTGTTCACGCAGAAGAAAACCCGCATGCCGTGTGTGCGTTTCCTGCCCTGGATATCCACGGGCAGGACTTCCGGGTAACGAGCGGAAAGCCAGGCAGGCTGCGCACACGTTGGGGTAGCAAGGCAAAGGGATATCCCGTTCTCCCAGATGATGTCGATGATCCTGTCAAGCCAGGCAAAATCGTAAACGCCTTCATCCGGCTCCAGCTTTGCCCAGGAAAAAACGGGCAGCGT
>DBXA01000038.1:2233-2633 GCA_002309235.1 Christensenella sp. UBA1224
CATCCCACTGATCGGGGTTGTAGTCCCCGCCGTAATAGATCCTGTCAGAAAGCTTCATGTCTCTGCCTCCCCGGATGGAATGCGTCTTCCCTTTTTTACCTCTGTAGCCTAAGGAAAATGATACCGCTAAGGAAAATAAGTGTCAAGAATGTACGCATTTACATGCTGCCGATTTCATGGTAAACTGCCGTCAGAATGCGTTCGGGAGGTGCCTTATGCTGACACTCACACCTTGCAGACACTATTTCCTGCGGGATGGAAAGCCTTTCTTCTGGCTTGGAGATACGGCGTGGCTGTTGTTTCAGAAGCTGACATTTGAGGAAGCGCTTGTATACCTTGAAAACAGGCGCGAAAAGGGTTTTACGGTCGTGCAGGCTACGCTTGTGCATAAGGATGATTA
>DBXA01000038.1:2686-6308 GCA_002309235.1 Christensenella sp. UBA1224
GCACCTAACGCCTACTGGCCGCAGGTCAGGCGCGTCGTGGATGCTGCCGCGGAAAAAGGCATCATGATGGCGCTCCTTCCCTCCTGGGGCCGCTTTGTGACCGAAGGAAAGCTTGCGGGTGATGCCATAGACGTGTATGTGGATTTCCTCGCGGAGCGGTTCGGGGATTGCGGGAATGTATTATGGCTCGTAGGAGGCGATGTCAAGGGTTCGGCCGCGTCGGAAGAATTTGACCGGATAGGCAGGAGACTCCGCGAAAAATGTCCATCCCAAAGGATCGGTTTTCATCCCTTCGGACGCTGCTCCTCTTCCGAGTGGTTCGGAGATGCTCCGTGGCTGGATTTCCATATGTTCCAGTCCGGACACAGGCGGTATGACCAGATCAGACTGAACGAATGGGATGACAGTGTGGATGCGGAGACCTTTGCGGGGGAGGATAACTACCGTTATGTCCGGCATGACAGGCTGTTGGACCCGCCAAGGCCGGTGCTGGACGGGGAACCCAGCTATGAATTCATACTGCAGGGCCTGCATGATCCTGCGCAGCCTTACTGGCAGTCGTGTGATGTGAGGCGGTATGCCTACTGGTCGCTTCTTGCAGGCGCTGCGGGCTTTACATACGGCAGCAATGCCATCATGCAGTTCTGGAACGGCTCGGAAAACGGCGCGTTCGGCGTGTTTGAAACCTGGCAGCAGGCGCTGCACAACCCGGGCTCCATGTATATGACGCATGTACGCAGGCTGATGGAGGCGATCGACTGGCAGTCGGGGCAGCCTGCCCAGCATTTGCTCGTAGACAATACAGGCGAAAAATACGAATATAATCTGGCACTTGAGACAAAACGGGCGCTTTGCGTATACACATATACCGGGAAGCCTTTTACGGTGGATACGAGCGGGATCGGAGATACCGCTGCCTGCTGGTTCGATCCGGTAACCGGCGGAAAGAGCTATATGGGAAAAGTGAAGGCGCGGAAAGATGTGCGGTTCGTGCCGCCGGACCGCAGATCCGGTCAGAATGACTGGATCCTGCTGCTGGAAAAGTGAGAGTGCGACTGCGGCAGGAGAAAAATCTGTATTCGAAAAGGCGATATAATAGACGTTTTTTCAACGACTGACCCGCGAGTCTGCGGACCAGTCGCTCCGTGACGGTGCTCTGAAGCCTGTGATCGGCACTTAGGCCGCACTGTCTGACCGGAAAGAGGGGGATGCCCTGTTAAAGGGGCGGGATACCGGAGCGCCTGGAGCCGCGGATGCCGGATGCTTTGTCTTCACGTCCTCAGATCGAAAGTATGAGAACGCTTTCCCCCTGCGGAAAGGTTTTGAGCTGATCTTCCGGAGGTACTGCCTGAAGCCTGCATAAACGGGTAGGTTCGATATGCTCCTCATGGCTCCTGGGAGATCCGGAAGCAGGGAATACGGGGAGAGATATGGGCGGCGCGGCAGAGAAAGGCAGCAAAGCGCATCCCTTCCTGACAGATGACAGGTGATCCTTTACAGACCGGAAAGCCTTCGGGATGACAGGATACAAAAAGATCAGGCTTATTGCTTTACCTGCTTCTGATGACATGCCAGATCACGCTGCCCGTAAACCCGCAGGAACGGTACAGCGCACAAGGGTGTGAAGGGTCATCCGCTTTTCCGGAGACGGTCACGAAGTCTGCCTTGCTCCGTATCCGCTGCAGCAATTCGCACACGATATACCGTCCCAATCCTCTGCGTCTGTATCCGGGGGAGACCTGTATCCATTCCAGGATACCTTCGCCGATGCTTTTGTCAACTTCCGCGATGCCGCTCGCTATGATCTTTTCGGAGGCAGGATCCCGGACGGCGATCCACAGCTTGGGATCGTAGACCGGGTGCCGGGTGTAAGCATCCAGCTCATCGGAAGTGACGGAGCCAAGGCCGTAACACTCATTGATATGATCGGCCAATAACGCGCTGTCACATGCCACGGGCTCATACGGAGCGGGGAGGTAAGGCGTATCCGGACGCTCCAGATGATGGATCATTTTAAAGTATCGCTCGCTCAGGCCGGTCGATCCGGCTGAAGGTAAGAGATCCTCCCGTATGACGGATACGCCCGGCATATCCTTCATCTGCTCTGTCTTCCAGAAGGGGAGGGAGGATGCGCGGCAGGGGTCGCGCAGGTACTCTTCGGCGTTCATCGTTTTCCTCATGAGTTTTGGAATAAAAGCAGGGCTGCCGGGTCAGCTTCCCGGACAGCCCCGCCTTGTCTTTCTCAGCCGATGTCCTTCACGCTGCGTACGCGAAGATCTTTGTTCTCGCCTTCAAGGAGTCTGATCGTTCGACTGCCCTTTTCCATATCGAAGTAGTTGTCGTCAAAGCGCACATAGCCGTCCTGAGAGTAGACCTCGACGGATCTTGCGTAGGCTTCGGAAGTGATGGTGACTTCATCCCCGTTTACGCTGAGGCTCAGCTTCGGATCGGTAAAATCATAGTGCTTTGCCGGCACGAAGAGGACGCTCCCGCCGGATAAGCCGCTCCCGAGACGGTATGCCAGGTGTACCCTCCGGATATCGATATCGGACAGGTCCATCTTTTCCAGCCACAGGGAGGAGAAGGGCTTTACGGTGACCTCTTGGCTTCCGGAGCGCAGGATGCCGCTCTTTTCATCGCGCAGCTCCCAGATGACGGTATCCTTTACCTCATCCCATGTCTCGTTGGTGAGGCACAGGGCGGCCCCGAAATGCCTTTCGCCCGGCTCTGTGACGCAGGTGAGCCCCTGGGAAGCCATGCTGTCCTCCGCGCAGCTGAGCATGACAGGCGCGAAGAAGCGCTTTGCCGCATACTGCAGCGCTTTCCAGCGGCCGTAGTAATCCAGTGAAGCCCAGGAGGCTACCGGCCAGATATCGTTCAGCTGCCAGTATACGGCGCCCATGCAGCGGTCATCGTTGCGGTTGCGGCGGAAATGCTCCACGCCGTAGCGGATGGCATCCGCCTGCAGGAGCTGGCTTGCGTACAGCATGCTCTCGAAATCCTTCGGGTACAGGTAGTTCTGGGCGAGATACGTCATGATCTTGCCGTTCGCGCCGGCATTGCGCTGGTGCATCTCCATGATGTAGGAGAATATGTTCCTGTCCTCGGGCAGGGTGAACTGCTTGACTGTCTCAAGTCCCGGGAAGGACTGGAAGCCGAATTCCGAAAGGTAGCGGAACATATGATCGCGGTATGCCGTGAAGGGGGCATTGCCGTGCCACACCATCCAATAGTGCACATCGCCCCTGTTCGGATCGTGGGGCTCCACGAGCTTTCCGCCGGAGGAGGGGGAGGAAGGCCAGTACATGGTATCCGGATCGGCCTTTTTCAGGATCTGCGGGATAATGTACTCGTTCTGCACCAGATAGTTGGAAAGGTCTTCTTCGGTCATCTCGAAGCCCTTGAACACGACGAAGCCCTCCATCTCGTTGTTGCCGCACCAAAGGCCAAGGCTCGCGTGATGGCGGAGTCTCGCCACATTCTGGCGGATCTCCTCGGTGATCTCCTCCACAAATTCGTCCGTCTGCGGGTAATAGGCGCAGGCGAACATCAGGTCTTCCCAGATGACCAGGCCGTACTCATCGCAGGCATCGTAGAACCAGTCGTCCGGGTAGTAGCCGCC
>DBXA01000021.1:0-204 GCA_002309235.1 Christensenella sp. UBA1224
TTCGGCTTGCGGAATAGAGCCCGTTATGCTACCCGCAGCCATACTCTCCACCCATACCGGAAACGGCTTTTCCGGGTATACTTTCCGTGATCTGACAGACGATATCCCCGCCATCATGCGCCATTGGCAGAAGGAAGGGCTTGTATTCGACTGCCTGTATACGGGATATCTCGGCAGTGAGACGCAGATCGATTATGTGGCCGA
>DBXA01000021.1:232-11062 GCA_002309235.1 Christensenella sp. UBA1224
TCGTCGATCCGGCAATGGCCGACAACGGGAAGCTCTATTACGGCTTCAATGAGTCTTTTGTAGCGCATATGGCAAGGCTCTGCGGTAAAGCCGATATCATCCTTCCCAACATCACGGAAGCCTGTTTTATGACGGGGACCGAAATGAAACTGGACAGGCAGGATGAAGCATATATTCAGGAGCTTATCGGGAAGCTCGCAGATCTCGGAGCCAAGCGCATCGTCCTGAAGGGTGTCAGTTTCGAGGATAACAGGCTTGGTGTCGCAGTACACGACGTTTCCGCGAAGGAGACCCGTTACTATTTCACCGAACGCATGCCCAGAAGTTACCACGGCACGGGAGACTGCTTCGCCGCTGCCTTCACAGGAGCGTATATGCAGGGCAGGGATGAATTGGAAGCTGCATCCGTTGCGGCCGATTTCATCGTTGAATGCATCCGCAGGACCATTGATGACGAAAAGCATCCCTACGGAGTCAAATTCGAGAAAGCCCTGCCGACGCTCGTAAACCTTGTGAACCACTGAAGCGGGAGGCCGTATATGGATGCCTGCGGAACCGTTATCGAGAACTACCGGAAAGTGGAAGCGCAGATCACCGAAGCGTGCCTCAGGTCCGGCCGTGAAAGAAGCACTGTCACCCTCGTAGCCGTCAGCAAAACAAAGCCGGAAGAGGAGATACGGGCGCTGATCGAAGCGGGCCAGCTCCATTTCGGCGAGAACAAGGTGCAGGATCTCTGCCAGAAGATGACCGATATCACTGGAGACTCCCTCCATAAGCCAATCTGGCATATGATCGGGACCCTCCAGACCAACAAGGTGAAATACCTGACAGGGAGCCCCGTGTACCTCATCCATTCCCTCGACAGCGTAAAGCTTGCCGCCGCAATTGAAAAGGAAGCCTTAAAAAAGTGCCCTGACAGACAGGTAAGCGTTCTGATGGAGATCAACATCGGCGGTGAGATCACAAAGGGCGGCTTTGCACCGGAAGAGGCGGAAAACGCCCTCCGGGAGATCGCCGCATTCCCCCATGTACTCGTCCGCGGCCTGATGACCGTATGTCCGCCCGGCAGCGCAGAGGATAACCGGAAGTACTTCCGAAAAATGCGCATGCTCCGGGACGATCTGCGCAGGCTTGAGATCCCGAACACCGATATCACGGAGCTTTCCATGGGCATGAGCCATGATTACTTCTCCGCCATAGAGGAAGGCGCGACCATTATCCGTCTCGGCACCGTCATATTCGGCGAAAGGGATTACGCAAACCCGGAATGGAAGCCCGATCACCGTACAGTTCAATAGAAATCAAGGCGGCCCGGCAAAATGATCCGGGCCGCCTTATTATTCCTTATCCGGCACCGTCACGCCGGTCCTTTTCGGAAGACACATCACCTGACGACTGTTCCGTCACACGCATCATCCGTTTGCGGCGACCACCTCTGTCGACAATCTCCTGAACACCTTCGCGGTACGGTACAGATAAACAAGTTTTACGATACTTACTATCAGTATACCGACGAAAGCAGGGAGCAGCAAAATTGCTCCAAGGACCGGAACGATCAGCATGAGCAATATGCTTCCTATGAAGCAAGCCATGCAGCGAACATACCACTTCCATAACGCGTCCCATTTTTCGGAAAGCTCATAATCAACTCCAATGAGCACAGAAGAATGTGCGCTGATCTCATGATACGAACCGACCACTTTTACGATCAGTGCAGGAAGGGTTATGATCATTGACCAGGCCGGGGCTTCTTTCGTTCCAAAGAGAATAAACAAAAGGATACCTGTCCCCGCGATGATCAAAGAGCAGATGCCCGCAATACGATACCTGTCTTCCAGGGGAGACAGCCTCAGGAGGATCGCGCCATACGCAATTGAGCAGGCAGCATCCATCACCCCTCCGGTCAGATAAATGCCGGGAGCGACACTCTGAATATTCTGGTTTTTCATGATCTCCGCTATTTCGGCAGGAACGACCAGCCAGAACAGGATCCAAAGCCACTTCGCGAGAATGGCTGAACGCTGGGCTAAAGATCCTGTTTCCATCCCGCTGTATCCGGTTTGTGCTTCATTTGTCATCATTTCAACACACCTCAGCAATACCCGCATTTATCCTTTGCCGCCGGTCATCTTTTCCTGCTTCACCTTGTGGTCGATCACATGCCGGGAAGCCAGCTCCCTGTGCACATCCTCCACAGTGATGCCCATATCCACCATCAGCACCAGGGCATGGTACGCAAGATCGGCAAGCTCATATATGGTCTCCGCCTTGTCATCCGCCTTCCCGGCTATGATGACCTCCGTGGATTCCTCCCCGACCTTTTTGAGTATCTTGTCCCTTCCCTTCTGGAAAAGATACGTGGTATAGGAGCCCTCCGGCAGCTTTTCCTTCCTGTCGGTCAGAAGGTCGTACAAGCCGTTCAGGCTGAACTCATGCAATTCGTCACTGCGGAATACAGGCTCAAAGAAGCATGTCTCATTCCCCGTATGGCATGCCGGCCCGTCTTTTTCCACCAGGACAAGCAATGTATCCTTATCGCAGTCCGCCGTGATGCTCACAATGTGCTGGTAATTGCCGCTGGTCTCCCCCTTGAGCCAAAGCTCCTTGCGGGAGCGGGAATAAAAGCAGGTGAGCTTCTTCTTCATGGATATCTCCAGGCTCTCCCGGTTCATATACGCCAGCATCAGCACTTTTCCGGATATGCTGTCCGCCACGACGGCCGGTATCAGGCCGTTCACGTCAAATTTCAGTTCATCGATATTCACCATTGTCATAACCTCACATGTATATTGTTTTCCCTTAATTCTTGTTTGAGATCCGCTATCGTCACTTCACCGAAGTGGAATATGGATGCCGCGAGGCCCGCGCTGATCTCCGGAATCGACTGGAACAGTTCTATGAAATCTTCGATACCGCCCGCCCCGCCGGAAGCGATCACAGGTACATGCACCGCCTCCGTCACCTTTTTCAGGAGTTCCAGGTCAAACCCCTGCTTCACTCCGTCCGTATCCATCGAATTGACCACTACCTCGCCGGCGCCTTCTCCGACGCAGCGCCTGATCCATTCGATCGCTTCCATTCCCGTGTCTTCCCTGCCTCCCTTGGCGAAGATATGGAAGCTGCCGTCCACGCGCTTCACATCCACGGAAAGCACCACGCACTGGTCTCCGTAAAGCTTCGCTGCCTCCGATACGACAGAAGGGTTCCGTATCGCGCCGGAATTCACGCTCACCTTGTCCGCCCCGCACTTGAGAACTCTGTCAAAATCCTCCACGGTATTGATGCCGCCGCCTACCGTAAGGGGTATGAACACCTGGGAAGCCGTTTCCCGCAGGATATCGGAAAAGAGCTTTCTCCCTTCAAAGGAAGCCGTGATATCGTAAAAGACCAGTTCATCCGCGCCTGCCTCGGAATAGTATTTCGCCAGTGTGACAGGCGATGACACATCTCCCAGATCCTTGAAACGGATGCCCTTGACCACCCTGCCGTCTTTCACATCCAGGCACGGGATAATCCTCTTTGTGATCATTTCGCCGCCTCCAATGCTTCCTTCAGGTCTACCGCGCCGGTATAGTACGCCTTCCCGAGTATCGCCCCGTACAGCCCGTATCCGCGCAGTGCGCGTATATCCTCCAGGGAGGAAACGCCGCCGGACGCAGTGATGTTCAAGGTGTACCTCTTCGCGAGATCCGCGTACAGCCCGAGATTCGTCCCCTTCATGGCGCCGTCCTTGGAGATATCGGTGCAGATGACGGTTTCAACACCCAGCTCCTGGAGCTCCGAAAGGAAATCATCCAGGAATACTCCGGATTCCTCCACCCATCCCTTTACGGCGATCCTGCCGTTTTTGGCATCCGCGCTGACGGCGATGCGCTTGCCGTATTTCGATACAGATCTTGTGAGCAGCTCTTTATCGCTGATCGCCGCAGTGCCCAGTATCACCCGGTCAACTCCGATCGTGAGATACCTTTCTATGGTTTCCTCCGAACGGATCCCTCCGCCGATCTCCACAAAGAGCCCCGTTTTCTTCTTGATCTCCTCCACGATGTCCAGGTTCGGCGTCGTTCCGTCCTTCGCGCCTTCCAGATCCACCATGTGGATATGAGCCGCCCCTGACTCTTCCATCTTTTGGGCAACGGAAAGAGGATCCGTGCTGTAGACCGTCATATTGCTGTAATCTCCTTTAAGAAGACGAACGGCTTTTTTTCCATACAGGTCGATCGCGGGGAAAAGTATCATAACACTGCTCCTTCACAAAAGGCTTTTAGTATATTGAGGCCCACGCTGCCGCTCTTTTCCGGGTGGAACTGGCAGCCCATGATATTCCCATTCTGAACGGCCGCCGTCATCTCCCTTCCGTACTCAGTAACTGCCGCGAGACTCTCCTCACAGCCGTCGGCATAATAGGAGTGCACAAAGTAGACGAAATCCCCTTCCCGGATATGCCCAAAGAGGGAACATGGCTTTGTGAACCGCAGGGAATTCCACCCGATCTGCGGTATGGGAAGGTCTTTGGGAATAGAGCCTTCCATCGGCACGATCTCACCCTTCAGGAGCCCCAGCCCCTTATGCTCTCCATACTCATAGCTTTTCTCAAACAAGAGCTGCATCCCCAGGCAGATCCCCAGTATATCCTTCCCCTTTTCCGCTTCTTCCCGAAGGAGATCGGCAAGCCCCGCAGCCTCTAACTTTTTGATCGCATCGCCGAAGGCGCCTACGCCGGGCAGTATCAGTTTATCCGCCTTCTGAATCTCCTCTTTATCGCTTGTCACAAAAGCCTCTTCACCTATGCTGTTCAAAGAGCACCTAAGGGAAAACAGGTTCCCAACCCCGTAATCGAGGATCGCTATCATGACAGGACTCCTTTCGTGGAAGGGATCTCATCTGCATATGCCGCGTCTATGGATACCGCCGTCTTCAGGCTCCTCGCCACGGATTTGAACGCCCCCTCTATGATATGGTGCGCGTTCTTCCCCGACAGCATACGGATGTGCAGGGTGATCCCCGCCTTTCTCACAAAGCCCTGCCAGAACTCCTCGCAAAGCTCCGTATCGAAATCTCCCACCTTCTCTGTGGGGATCGCAAGATCGTACCCAAGATATCCCCTGCCAGAGATATCCACAGCCGAAAGGATCAGCGCCTCATCCATGGGAAGGGCCGTATCCCCGTAGCGCGTGATCCCCTTCCTATCGCCCAAAGCGCCGGCAAAGGCCTCTCCCAGGGTAATGCCGATATCCTCCACCGTATGGTGATAGTCCACCTGCGTATCCCCCTTGCAGCGCACGCACAGGTCAAACCTTCCGTGCTTGGAAAAGAGGATGAGCATATGGTCGAGGAAACCGCAGCCCGTATCGATATCGCCCTTTCCGGAGCCTTCAAGGCAAAGGGAGATATGTACGCTCGTTTCGGCTGTCTCCCTGCTAAGCTGTATCTGTCTCATCTGTTCTCCTCCAGTATCTCTTTCACGGCGCAGACCAGGCTTTCCATCTGATCCATGCTCCCTATCGTTATCCGGTTGAAATCCGCTATCCTCGGTTTACCGAAATGCCGGACCAGTATGCCCTTTTCCCGGAGCCTCCTGTATAATTCCTCTCCCCCTATACCACGCTTACGCACAAAGAGGAAGTTTGCGCAGGATGGCAGCACCTCAAAGCCAAGCGTTTCAAGTTCCCCGCGGGTCCACTCGCGGATCTCCATGATCTTCCGGCAGTTCGCCATATAATGATCGTTTTCCGCAAGGGCGGCAATGCCCGCCGCTGAAGTAAGACGGTTGACATTATACGGGTTCACGGAGTTTCTCACGGTGTTCAGGTCCCCTATCAGCTTTTCGCTGCCGAACCCGAAGCCGAGCCTCGCCCCGGCCATGGAGCGGGATTTTGAGAACGTGCCCACCACCAGCAGGTTTTCGTACCTTTCTATAAGCGGCAGCGCGCTCTCCCCGCCGAAGTCCACATACGCTTCATCCACGATCACTACCCTGTCCGGATCGGTCTTTACGATCCTTTCGATCTGCGCGAGGGGCAGGGAAATGCCCGTCGGCGCGTTGGGGTTAGCGATGACGACCGTCTTCCCCTTCTCAAGATACCGGTCAGGATCCACCGTGAAATCCTCTCTCAGCGGTATCTCCTCATACGGTATATGGATAAGATCGGCGAACACGGGGTAAAAGCCGTATGTGATATCCGGGAAGATCAGCGGCCGCTTCTCATCCGCAAACGCCGAAAACGCGAAGTACAGCACCTCGTCCGATCCATTCGTCATGATGATCCGTTCCTCGGGTACGTGAAACACATCCCGCATCGCCCGGCGCAGATCCGTACTGTCCGGATCGGAATACAGCATCAGCGCCTCGCTCTCCGCCTTTACCGCCTCTGTCACCCGCTTCGCAGGCGGGAAAGGGGATTCATTGGTATTCAGTTTGATAAACCGTCTGTCCCTTGGCTGTTCTCCCGGCGTATAAGGCGTAAGCCCATCCAGACGGCTGCTCTGATAAACGCTCATTTCTTTTCAAAGCGGACAGTCGCGCTCCTGGCATGCGCTTCCAGTCCTTCCTTTCTCGCGAACAAGGCTATCTTGTCCGCGATCCTTCCCAGCGCATCATCTGAATAATAGGTAAACTGCGTCTTCTTAATGAAATCATCCACGGAAAGCGCCGATGAGAACCTGGCAGTACCGCTGGTCGGAAGCGTGTGGTTCGGGCCTGCCATATAATCCCCCAGCACCTCCGGACAGTTCCTGCCGAGGAACACGGAGCCTGCATTCCGGACCATGCCAAGATAAACGAACGGATTCTCCACGCAAAGCTCAAGATGCTCCGGCGCGATCTCGTTTGCAATATCCATGGCAAGGGAGAGATCTCCTTCCGTCACGATGATCTTGCCGTTGTTCTCGATGGAGACGCGCGCGATCGCCTCCCTTGGGAGGATAGAGAGCTGCCTTTCCAGCTCCTCCTGCACCTTTTGAGCGAGCTGTGCACTGTCCGTGACCAGCACAGCAGAGGAGTTCTTATCATGCTCCGCCTGGGAGAGCATATCGGCCGCAACGACAACCGGATCAGAGAGAGTGTCAGCCACCACCAGTATATCGCTTGGGCCCGCTATCATATCGATAGAGACCCTTCCGAACACCTGCTTTTTGGCTTCCGTCACAAATGCATTGCCGGGGCCTACGATCTTATCCACCTTAGGCACGCTCTGCGTTCCGAAGGCCAGCGCTCCTATGGCCTGCGCGCCTCCGATACGGAACACGCGGTCCACACCCGCGATCCGCGCTGCAGCCAGTATCTCCGGCTTGATGTTCCCATCCTTTCCGGGCGGCGTCACCATCACGATCTCACTGCACCCGGCAATCTTCGCAGGGATCGCATCCATTAAAACAGTGGATGGATATGCCGCCGTGCCTCCCGGCACGTAGATGCCCACCTTCGCAATGGGTATGATCTTCTGCCCAAGTATGATGCCTTCCCTTTCGGAAGTCATAAAGCCAATCCGCACCTGCTTTTCATGGAAAAAGCGTATGTTTCCCGCGGCTTCCCGCAGGATATCGAGGAATTCCTCCGATACCTCATCAAACGCCTTGTCCATCTCCTCACCCGTCACTTCCAGGGCTGAAAGGCGTACGCCGTCAAACCTTTCCGTATACGCGAAAAGGGCTTCATCCCCTTTTTTCCGCACGGTTTGGAGGATCTCCGCTACCGGCTTTTCCACATCCGCCGAAAGATCCGGCTTTGAAAGTATCTCCGAGACCGGAGCTTCGCCGTATTTAAGGATTTTGATCATTTTTTTCTACCTGCTCTCTCATTTTCTCCGTCAGCGTATCTATTTCCCTCGTATGGAACCGGAAGGAAGAACGGTTGGCGATAAGCCTCGCGCTGATGGGCAGTATCGTCGTCTTCACTTCCAGGTCATTCTCCTTTAAGGTCGTTCCCGTCTCCACGATATCCACTATCACATCGGACAGGCCCAGTATCGGCGCAAGCTCCACAGACCCGTTGAGCTTTATGATATCGATATCCCGCCCCATGGAGGTGTAATAGTCCGATGCGATGTTCACGAATTTTGACGCCACCCGCAGATTGTTGATCCCGTCCGGGTCGCAGGCCTTGGGCGCCGCCACACACATGCGGCATTTCCCGATATCCAGGTCCAGAAGCTCGTACACATCCGGCGAATACTCCAAAAGGATATCTTTACCCGCCACGCCGATATCTGCCGCGCCTCTCTCCACGTAGATCGCCACATCCGACGGCTTCACCCAGAAATAGCGCACCTGTTTTTCCGTGTTTTCGAATATCAGCTTCCTGTTTTTCTCCCGTATGGAGGGACATTCATAACCGGCCGCCTCGAACATATCGTATACCTTTTCACCCAGCCTGCCCTTCGGGAGCGCTATGTTCAGCATATCAACCCTCCTTCCGGAGATCGATGATCTCCCCGGCACGAAGCTTCTCCGGCACATTCTTCTGCGCTGAGCAGGAAAGGCCCTTGTCCGTCAGCTCCCGCACCTTTTCCGCAACCATCTTCGGGCTCTGTCCTTCCCCGTAAAGGAGCAGTACATCCACATCGAACCCCTGCTTCCTTTCTGCCAGCTGCTCCAGCACATCCATGTACACGGCAAAGCCGATGGCACCTGCCCTTCGCTGCATCTTCTCCATCATCCTGTCGTACTGCCCGCCGGAGAGCACGTCTCCGTACACGCCGTTGAGCATCCCCTTGAACACAAACCCATTGTAATACTGGGTATTGCCGGTAAGGGAGAAATCAAACTGTATCCTGTCGGAATAAGGCGAGCTCTTGATGAGCTCCGAAAGCTTTCTGATCTCCTCCAGGCCTTCTGTCGCCGGCAGAGCGCCAAGCTTTTCCAGCACACTGTCCCTTTTCCCATAAGCCTGTATGAACGTGCGCAGTGATTCGTATCCTCTCTCCGGGATGCCGTTCTCATCACACAGACGTTTCAGATCATGGGTGTTCTTCCGCGAGAGGTAGTACAGTATCTTTTCCTTCAGGTCTTCATCCGATGTGATGGAGGCAATGGTCTCCGTTATGGTATCCAGATGGGACAGGCATATGACAAAATCCTCCCCCACACGCGCCATGCTCGCCGCCGCCAGGTGGATCACCTCGTAGATATCGTACAGATCCACATCCCCGATACACTCAAGGCCCGCCTGCATGATCTCCTTGTAACGGTGGGTACTGCTTGAGACCCGGTACACGTTCTCGTTGTAGTAGACCTTCTGCTTGATGCCGGGGTTGTCTACCCCGCCCTTTATAATGGAAAGGGTCACATCCGGCTTGAGCGCCAGCACCTTGCCGTTCGTATCGCTGAAGGAGATAACATTTTCACTCGCCAAAAACTCCTTATGGCGGATATACAGCTCGTACTCCTCAAATTTGCTCATCCGGTAAGGCTGGTACCCGTACGTTTCATACAGCTTCCGCAGGTCCAGTATCACCTTTTCCTCGTAGGTCAAAAGTCTCTCAAGCATTTTCTTCCCCCGCCTTCAGCCTGTCGATCACCAGCCTGTAGCCGCCGGTGCCGTATTCCAGGCATTTGTTCACGCGGCTTATGGTGGCGGTGCTTGCACCTGTATCACTGCAGATCTCCGCGTAGCTCTCCTTCCCGTCCAGCCTGTATGCGACCAGCAGCCTCTGGGAGATATCCAGTATCTCCCTCACGGTGCAGATGTCCTCCAAAAAAGCGTAGCATTCCTCCTCCGTCTTCAGGGTGAGGAGAGCCTTGCACAAAAGATCCGTGTTTTCATTTTTCCAGTTCACATGATCATCTCCGCTTTAACACGTTAATATGTTATATTGCTAAATTACTTAAGGTATACACTATCTTCCCTGATTTGTCAAGCGGAAACATAAAAATAACAGCATACCGTGCTTTGATCCCTGCCCGTTCCTTCAAAATAAAGTTGTTTTTAACAACTATTTAGTTGCTTTTTGCAACCATTGGTGCTATATTGCCTTACAGATGACGATCAAGCCAAAGGAGTTTTTTATATGATATCCCCTTCAATCGGAAGCATCCTCTACATAAGCCGCTGCTTCAACAATTACCAGAGGCAGCTCACAGCAGACAAGACCCTTCACCCTTCCCAGTACAGAGTGATAAGCGCCGTATGCCGCAAGCCCGGCTGCAACCAGGAAGAGCTCATCTCCTCCTCCGGCATCGACAAGACCACCATGACCCACCGTCTGAATGCCCTGGAGGACAACGGCTATATCCGGCGGGAGGTTTCCAGGGAAGACGCCCGCTGCCGCCTTGTCTTCCCCACGGAGAAGGCAAACGCCATATACCCCTCCATCCACGAGCAATACGAATACTTCACCGACAGAGTCATGGAGAACGTCTCTGCGGAGGACCAGGAGGCCCTCATGCGGATCACCGCCATCCTCAGGCAGAACGCGAAGACTCTCATTGAGGAGATCTCCGAAGGCACAAGGAGGAAAAGATGAACCTCATATTCAGATACATGAAGCCCTACCGTAAGATGATATTTCTCGCCATACTGCTCAAGTTCCTCTCGACTTTGTTCGAGCTGCTTCTCCCCCGGATACTGGAGCACATCATAGATGATATCGTACCTCTGCAGCAGATGTCCCTTGTGATACGCTGGGGCCTCTTCATGTTCGGCACAGCCATCCTCACATGGCTCTTCAACATATCGGCAAATACCACCGCCATACGCAATTCCCACAACGTGAGCTTCGATGTCCGGCAAGATCTGTTCGAACGCACGGCAAACCTTTCCGGCCGCCAGTTCGATTCCTTCGGCCTTCCCAGCCTCATCAGCCGCATGACCAGCGACAGCTACAATGTGCA
>DBXA01000021.1:11118-14221 GCA_002309235.1 Christensenella sp. UBA1224
TGTGCATGATGCTCTCCATGGACTGGCATCTTTCCCTGGTGCTGATCCTCATGCTCCCCTTCCTCATTGCCATCATGATATTCGTATCCATGAAGGGCATACCTCTCTTTTATAATGTACAGCGCCGGCTGGATGACATCGTGCGCATCATGCGTGAGAATATCACCGGCATCCGCGTCGTCAAGGCGCTCAGTAAGACCTCCTACGAGAAGAAGCGCTACCGGGAGGCAAACGAGGCAATGGCGCAGAGCGATATTACCGCCAGTACCGTCATGGCGATCCCCGGCCCCTTTATGCAATTGTGCCTGAACATCGGCCTCACCATCGTCGTCTACATAGGCGCCAGGCGCGTGGACAGCGGCCTTACCCAGCCCGGCGTGATACTCGCTTTCCTCACCTATTTCAATATGATCACCATGGGCGTTATGGGCCTTACACGCATCTTCATCTCCTTTTCCAAGGCCAGCGCCAGCGCAAACCGCATAGATGCCGTCATACAGACCTCCACCGACCAGGATATCCTAAATGAAGAGCAGGCCTTAAAGCCTCAGGAAGACGATTTCGTCCGCTTCGAGCACGTGGATTTCTCCTATGTATCTGAGGATGAGTACGATAAGGGCAACTTCATCGGCGGACAAAGGCAGAATGCCCTGGAGGATATCAGCTTCTCCGTCAAAAAGGGTGAAAGCCTGGGCATCATAGGCCCCACCGGCTGCGGAAAGACCACCATCATCAACCTTCTCATGCGCTTTTACGATGCCACCCGGGGCGGCGTCTTCATCGACGGCCGGGATGTGCGCACCTACGATAAGGATACCCTGCACAGCATGTTCGGCACCGTTTTCCAGAACGATATGATCTTCCAGGACACCCTGCGGGAGAACATCCGCTTCAATCGAGATATATCGGAGGAAGCCATGATGGAAGCCGCTGAAAACGCCCAGGCGAAGGAATTCATAAACGGCCTCGCTGACGGCCTGGATTTCAAGGCAGATATCAAAGGCGCAAACCTTTCCGGCGGTCAGAAGCAGCGCATCTTCGTTTCCCGGGCCCTTGCCGGGGATCCCAAGATACTCATTCTGGACGACAGCTCCTCGGCACTGGATTACAAGACAGACGCCCTCATGCGAAAAGCGATAACCGATCACTTTAAGGATACCACACTCATCATGATCGCCCAGCGCATTTCCAGCGTCATGAACATGACCAACATCATGGTCATGGACAACGGAAAGTGCATCGGCTACGGACCTCATGAGCACCTGCTCGAAACCTGCCCACCCTATAAGGAGATCTACGATCTTCAGATGGGTGCCATGAACTGAGAAAGGAGGATGCCATTTATGCCCGGACGCGGAGACAGAGGCGGTAAGAAAGAAAAACCAAAGGACGCGAAAGGCGCCCTCCGCCGCATCATCAGATACCTTATGCGTTACTCCCTTATGGTCACCATCCTCCTTTGCTGCGCCTTTGCCAGCAATATCGGGAACCTTTTAGGCCCCAACTTTGCCGGCAAGGCTATCACAGCCGCCAGCGCAGGCGCAGAAAAGGTGGATATGCCCACCGTCATCCATTACGCCATACTTATGCTCATCGCCTACGTGGCCAGCAATATCCTGAACTTCCTCGTGAACATAGGCATGATGCGGGTCGGCCGCAAGATCGCCCGCAACATGCGCCAGGATGTTTTCACCAAGCTCATGGATATGCCCGTCAGCTATTTTGACCGCAACCAGGCGGGCGATATCATCAGCCGCGTATCCTACGATATCGATGTGATATCCACAAGCCTTTCCACCGATGTGGTAGCAATCCTCACAAGCTTCGTATCCGTGGTGGGCAGCTTCATCATGATGTGCACCATATCCCTTCCTCTGGTACTGTGCATGGTATTCACCATCCCCATATCTATCATCTTCACCAAAAAGATGAGTAAGATCACCCGCCCCCGCTACGCCCGCCGCAGCGCCGCCTACGGCAGCATGAACGGCTTTGTGGAGGAGATGTTCACCGGTCAGAAGACTATACTCGCCTACGCCCAGGAGAACAAGGTGTGCGAAAAGTTCCGTAAGATCAACCGGGAGGCTGCCGATGCCTACTGGCACGCCGACGGTCTTGGCATGATCATGGGCCCCACCATAGGCATGATCAGCAACATGGGCCTTGCCGCCATAGGCATGGGAGGCGCTGCCTTCTATATGCTCGGCCGGGTGACGCTGGGCCAGATCTCCTCCTTCGTCCTCTACAGCCGCAAATTCTCCGGCCCCATCAACGAGATCGCCAATATCATCAACGAGATATTCAGCGCCCTCGCGGCATCGGAGCGCGTTTTCGCACTCCTCGACCAGCCGGAAGAAGTCAAGGATATCTACGGAGCCGTTGAACTGACCGATGTCAAGGGCGATGTCCGGACGGAGGATGTCAAATTCGGCTACATCCCCGGCAAGACCATACTGCACGGCCTCAATATGCATGCAAGACCCGGCCAGACCATCGCAATCGTCGGTCCCACAGGCGCGGGCAAGACCACCATCATCAATCTTCTTATGCGCTTTTACGATGTCAGTTCCGGCCGGATCCTGACGGACGGCAAGGAGATCCGCTCCTACACCATGGAATCCCTCCGCCGCAGCTACGCCATGGTCCTGCAGGACACATGGGTGTTCAAGGGCACCATATACGACAACATCGCCTACGGCAAGGAAGGTGCCACAATGGAAGAGGTCGTGGAAGCCGCAAAGGCCGCCCGCATCCACAACTACATCATGAAGCTGCCCGAAGGCTACAATACCGTTATCACCGAGGACGGCGGCAACATCTCCAAGGGCCAGAAGCAGCTCCTCACCATCGCCCGCGCCATGCTCTACAATACCAACATGCTGATCCTCGACGAAGCCACCTCCAACGTGGATACCGCCACCGAGCGCGAGGTGCAGAAGGCCATGCGCCGCCTGATGGCCGGCAAGACCTGCTTCGTCATCGCCCACCGCCTCTCCACCATACAAAACGCGGACGACATCCTGGTACTCGATCACGGCGATGTGGTGGAACAGGGCACCCACGAAGAGCTGATGGCAAAGAAGGGCTTCTACTACAAGCTCTA
>DBXA01000035.1 GCA_002309235.1 Christensenella sp. UBA1224
TTGCCCGCGCCGTTCTCACCGATCAGGCCGATACGGTCGCCGTCACAGACAACCAGCCGGTCAATGTTCAGCAGCTGGCGGTCTCCGAAAGACACCTGCAGATCGTTTGCTTCCAGAATACATTTTGCCATATGAAAAACCCCTCCCGCGCCGTGGAGGGGCATAATGCGATACAAAAAAGACGTCTGGCTTTCGCTTTACGCAACCTCCAAACGGCGACACAAATACTTTCCCGGACTCTGTGAGCCGGGGAATCTCTGTCAGCCGTATATCAGTCGCGAATCTTCATCGGTCCGAAATGCCCGTCCTTTCCCTGAACTGTGCATAGCATATCCGGATTTGTCCGTTTTGTCAACACACGAAACAACAGCCCGGACAATCTGACGCGCCTGACGGACCGGGACACCGGCCGTTCCGGCCTGTCCGGATCAGCAGACCAGGGAAACCAGCACATCCACCATCTTTTCCATTGCGGGAACGGGAATCAGTTCTTTCCGTCCGTGAAAGTTGTATCCGCCGGTGGAAAGATTGGGGCAGGGCAGCCCCCGGAAGGACAGCTGCGCCCCGTCCGTTCCCCCGCGGATGGGCTGGATGACCGGTTCCACACCGTTCTCCCGGAAAGCTTTTTCCGCTCTCTCCATCACCCCGGGATACTGCTCTACGATCTCCTTCATATTCCGGTAGGAGTCCTTCAGTTCCACGGTTACGGTCCCTTCACCGTACCGCCGGTTCAGCCAGTCGCGCGCAGCCAGCATCACCGCTTTTTTCTCCTCCAGTTTCGTCCGGTCATGATCCCGGAGAATATAGCGAAGCACCGCGGCTTCCTCGCTGCCGGACATATCCGTCAGATGATAAAACCCTTCATAGCCTTCAGTGTGTTCCGGCCGTTCCCAGGCCGGCAGCATCCGGGCGAACTCCATAGCAACCAGCGAAGCGTTGACCATCTGGCCCTTGGCGCTGCCGGGATGGATGCTGACGCCTGTAAAAGTCACCCTGGCGCTCGCCGCATTGAAGGTCTCATACTCGACCTCGCCGAAAGCCCCTCCGTCCACGGTATACGCGTAATCCGCTCCAAAGGCTTTGATATCGAACATATCCGCTCCGCGGCCAATTTCCTCATCCGGTGTAAAGCCTATGGCGATGCGGCCGTGCTTCACATCCGGATGATCCTTAAGATACTCCGCAAAGGTAAGTATGTCCGCGATGCCGGCCTTGTCGTCCGCGCCGAGGAGAGTGTCCCCTCCCGTCACGATGAGGGTCTCCCCTTTGTATTTTTCCAGGAACGGGAATTCCTCCGGGCTCAGTCTGTCCCCGCTTTCCAGCTCTACCGTACCGCCGTCATATTTCACGATACGCGGCCTGATATCGGTGAAAGGGACCTCGCTCACGACGTCCATATGGGCGATAAAGCCTATGGTCTTGCCCGCCCAATCCGGGATATTCGCTTCTATCATGCCAAAGCAGTAACCGTTTTTATCCACCCTGACTTGAGACAGCCCCAGGCTTTTCATCTCCTGTGCCAGGGCTTGAGCGAATGTCATCTGCGCCTGCGTTGAGGGACATCCTTTCGCATTCTCATCTGACCCGGTCGGAAATGCCGTATAGCGGATCAGTCTTTCATATGCTCTCATCCGTTCCGTCCTCCTTTGTTGTTTCGGTATGTAAAGAACGCTGTTCCTGTTCTCCGAGCGGGAGTGTGAATACGAACTCCGTTCCCACTCCAAGCGTACTGTTCACCTTGATCGTCTGCCCATGCTGCTCGATGATCTTTTTCACGATGCTCAGGCCCAGTCCCGTACCCATCCCGGACGTGTGAGCCTTATCCGCCTTATAGAACCTGTCGAATATGAAGGGCAGATCCTCCTGCGATATGCCCGGCCCGTTATCCTTCACAGATACCATGCACTGTCCTCCCGCGGGATACGCGGATACGGTCAGCGTTCCCTTTTCCGGCAGGAACTTGATCGCATTGTCCAGGAGATTCGTCAGTACCTGGCTGATCCGCGGCGCATCTGCGTTGACAATGATAGGATCATCCCGGATCATGGCCTCCACCTGCAGCTCCTTCTTTTCGATCTTCGGCTCGAACCTGATCAGGGCAAGCCTCAGCTGCTCATTGATATCAAAATCCGTCAGATTCAATGGTACCTTGCCGGATTCGATCCTGCTCAGGTTCAGAAGGTCGTTCACGAGCGCGGAGAGCCTGTCGGTTTCCGAGAGCACGATATCAAGATACCTGGACTGCTCCTCAGCGGGTATCGTACCATCCTGTATGCCTTCGATATAGCCGCGGATACAGGTGAGCGGTGAGCGCAGCTCATGCGAGACCGATGCCACGAAGGAACGCCTTGATTTTTCAAGGTTGGAAAGGTCCTCCGTCATCTTGTCTATGGATCGGGCGAGCATGCCCAGCTCCCCTTTCCCCTCCATATTGATCCTGGCGTCCAGATCTCCCGAGGCAAAGCTCATAACGGCCTTGTTGATCTTCTTGATCGGTCTGGTCTGCGAGGAAGCGATGAGTGAGCTCAGCACGATGCCCGGTATCAGGGCTGCTGCAGCGCTTATGACCGCGTTGCGTATCATATCCGAATAATCGACGGCCATATCCGCCGTTGAGATATGCAGCATCACGGCCCCTTCGATATAACCCCACTCGCTGAGCCACGGCACACCTATCGTAACGGTTTCCGGATCCTCCGGGAAAATGCCCCGCACAGTGATCTCCTCACCGCGCAGCACCTTCTGGAGCTCCGCCAGCATGCGTTCATCCGTCAGTCTCTCATAGCCGAGGTTCTCCGTCTGGTCAGCCACGGTATAGGCAGTGCCGTTCGCGTATACCAGCCAGACGGTACAGGTGTAATTTTCACGTATGGACCGTATCTTTTCGAGTACAGTCGGCCCAATCGTCGGTTCATACGAAAACCGGAACAGTGATATGCTGTCCTGCTGCCGGAGCATGAGAGCGATATCTCTCGTCTGCAGTATGACCTCGTTCTCAATGGCGGCTATGCGCTCATTGCGGACCATAGCTACCATAAAAAAGGAGCTCACGGCGACCGTAAGGAGCACAGCGGCGGTAAAGGCGACGAACAGCCTTAAGAAAAGCTTGCTTTTCAAGTCTACCTCACCTCAAATTTATAGCCCACTCCCCATACGGTCTTGATCGACCAGCCGAGATCCTCTTCGCTGGTCAGCTTCTCGCGCAGGCGCTTCACATGTACGTCTACGGTACGGCTGTCGCCGAAGAATTCATAGCCCCACACCTGCTCGAGCAGCTGTTCCCTTGTAAACACGCTCGAAGGATGGCTGGCAAGGAAGTACAGGAGCTCCAGCTCCTTGGGGGGCATTTCGATCTCCTTGCCCAGGAACCTGACCGAATAATGGCTTATGTTGATGGTAAGGCCCGGGAAAGAAAGCTCCTTATCCGGCGCCTCCTGCGGCTGGTACCTGCGTATGACGGCTTTTATGCGCGCAGTCAGCTCCTTCATTTCAAAGGGCTTTGCGATATAGTCATCAGCGCCCAGCTCAAGGCCCAACACCTTGTCAAACGTCTCATCCTTCGCGGTGATCATGATGATCGGGATATTGGAAAACTTGCGTATCTCCCTCAGGACAGACCATCCATCCATACCCGGCAGCATGACATCGAGGAGCATCAGGTTGGGAGGAGATGCCTTGAACGCGCGCAGCGCATCCAGACCGTCGGCGCTCTCTTCCACTTCAAAGCCTTCCTTTTCCAGATACAGGCGCACAAGCCTTGCAATATTCGGATCATCATCCACGAGCAGGATCTTCGTCTTTGCCATAATCGCCTCTCCCATCCTACTTCAGCGTGAGCACCGTCACGCCGTCTTCGCCTTCGCCGTACCTGCCAAGCCTCATTTCCTTCACAGCCGGGTGTTTCTTCAGGTGCGCCTGAATGCCGGTGCGCAGTACCCCCGAGCCTTTCCCGTGGATGATGGAAACATTCTTGAGGCCGGAGCGCTGCACACTGTCAAGGTACAGGTCAACAGCCAGTATGCCTTCCTCCACGTTCATTCCCCTGATATCGCATTCGAGCGATACGGCTGCCGGGCCGATATTCACGGTAGCCTTGCCTGCCTGCGGTTTTGCAGGGGTCTTCTCCTTCCTGGCCATCCTGAGCCTGCCGAGCGCCACCTTCATCTTCATGACGCCGGCCTGGACGGTCACCTCTCCTTTGGCGTTAGGCGCTTCGAGCACGGTGGCCTTTGTGCCCATGTCTATCATTTCTACGATATCGCCCGGCTTCAGATCCTTGGGCACCGGCAGGCTTTCAATATCAGACCCGGCATTCCCGGGCCCCTCCGTATTTTCCGCGAGCACGCTCGAGAGCTGTGCCCTGAGGCCCTGCAGTTCATGCTCCTTGAGCATTTCGGTATGTGCCTTGCTCTTTTTGAGCTCCGTGATCACGCTCTCTGATTCCCTTTGCGCCTTTGTCACGATGGACCGTGCTTCCTGCCTGGCCTTGCGGAGCAGCTCTTCCCGCTTTTCCTCAACTTCCCTGGCCATTTTCTCGGCCTCGCGGCGCAGCTTCTGCATTTCGATATGCGCCTGCTCGGCGAGCTCTCTTTCCTTTTCGGCTATCTTGCGGTGATATTCCGCATTGGCGATAACATCCTCGAATTTGACCTGGTCCGCGGAAAGCTTTTTGGAGGCCGTCTCGATGAGCTCATCCGGCAGGCCAAGCTTCCTCGATATCTCAAAGGCGTTTGATTTGCCCGGTATGCCTATCGACAGGCGGTAAGTAGGCCTGAGCGTCTCAACATCGAACTCCACGGATGCGTTTTCCACGCCCTGTGTCGAGAGGGCGAAGGCTTTGAGTTCCGAATAGTGCGTGGTCGCAAGCGTAGTGATATGCCTTTTCAGGAGCGATTCCAGTATCGCGATGGCCAGCGCGGCGCCTTCCGTAGGATCCGTACCCGCGCCGAGCTCATCAAAGAGGACCAGTGAATTCTCCGTAACGTTTTCAAGGATATCCACGATCTTGGTCATGTGTGAGGAGAATGTGGAAAGCGACTGCTCGATCGATTGCTCATCGCCTATATCCGCGTAAACGCGGTCAAACACGCCGAGCACGCTCCCATAGGCGCACGGCACCTGCAATCCCGCCTGCGCCATCAGCGTCAGCAGGCCGACGGTTTTGAGCGTTACCGTTTTACCGCCCGTGTTGGGGCCTGTCACGACCAGCGTCGTAAAGCCTTCCCCTATCCACAGATCGCTCGGGACCACCTTCTGCGGATCGATCAGGGGGTGTCTCGCCTTGATCAGGCGTATATGCCCTTCCCTGTTCAGCTTCGGCGCAACGGCCTTCATCTCGCGCCCCATCAGCGCTTTGGCAAAGATCATGTCTATTTCGGCCATGATCTCTATATTCCGCCTGTAAAGCCCCGCACACGGCGCGATCCTTTCGGAAAAGCCGCGCAGTATCCGCTCGATCTCCTGCTTTTCCTTCGCCTGCCACTGTTTGAGGTCGTTTCCGGCCTCGACGACAGCCATAGGCTCCACAAACAGCGTAGCTCCGCTTGCGGACTGATCATGGATAAGGCCGGGCACGTATTGGCGGCTGTCTGCCCGCACCTGTATGACATAGCGCCCGTTGCGCATCGTGATGACAGAATCCATCAGGTATTTGGACATGGATTGGGAATGCACGATAGAATTCAGCTTTTCGCGCATTTTGTCATTTGCCGCCCGGATATGCCGACGTATGGAATACAGCTCGGAGGAAGCGCGGTCGCTGATCTCATCCTCTGACAGGATGGCGTTGAATATCTCATCCTCCAGCTCCCTGTCCGTACTGATGCCGGAAGCCAGCTCCGAAAGGTATGGCGTATCCTCTCTTTCGGAAGATACGAGGCTGCGCCTCATGCTCGATGCCGCCCGGAGGGATTCCGCCACATCGAGCAGCGCCTTCGCGGTCAGCACGCTCCCTACCTGGGCAAGCTTCAGATACTCGCGCACATCCGTAAAGTAAGCCACCGGACTTGAGCCTATATAGGTGATCACCGTATCCGCTTCCTCGGTCATCGCCTGCATGCGCAAGACCTCATCATACTCTCCGGAAGGAACGAGCGCGAGGCATAAGCCTCTGCCGCATTCCGTAACGGCAAAGGTCGAAAGGATATCCCTGATCTTATTGAATTCAAGAACGTGCAGATCCCTGTCCTGCATAGTACTCTCCCCGGTCATAAGGCGCCGTTCTCATACTGCGCCAGTTTTTCGCTGAGTTCCGCTATTTTCTGCTTCTGCTTATTGACTTCGTCATGGGTCTTTATCATATCATCCGCAATGGACATCGCGCAGAGCACCGCGACGTGCTGCGGCGGAAGCCTGGTGGCGAGGGAAAGGTCATTGATCATGCGGTCCACGTATTTTGCCACGCGCTGCACATGCTCTTCCGTATCATAGCTCGTCATGGTATACTCATGACCGGCTACCTTTACGGTCGTTCTGATCTTATCCATATGCACACTCCTATCCCTATTATATTACACACAGTATAGCATCCGCCCGGCCATTTTACAAGAAGAAATCCCGCGTGTATAATGTATAATATGTTCAAAACAGAGCCTTGGCACACAGGAAAAGGGGCATGAAAATGAAGATCACAGATATCTCACAGCCTGTTTTTTCATCTTCC
>DBXA01000002.1 GCA_002309235.1 Christensenella sp. UBA1224
ATGTTTTCTCACAATGCTATACAACCGGAGGAATACACCCTTGAATATAAAAAAAGAGCTTGACGAAATGCTCCTGCAAAACCCTTTCACGCATCTCGGTGACGCCATTTATTCTCTTCTTTATAAACAGATCATCAGCCTTGAAATTCCGGTTGACGCCATTCTGTCCGATACGGTTATCGCTAAAGAGCTGGATGTCAGCAGAACACCTGTCCGCGGTGCGCTGCAGCGCTTGCAGGATGAGGGGCTGCTTATCTGCAAGGGCCGCTCTTTTCACGTTGCGCCGCTGGATAAGGACGAATGCCGTCATTTGATGGAGCTCCGCCTTGCCATGGAAGGACAGGCGGCCTACTGGGCAGCAGAACGAATTACGGAGCTTCAACTTGCGGATTTAAAATCACAGCTTGATCGCTATGCCGCCTCCTGCTCTGCATGGAAACCGGATGAGATTGTCGAGAGCGATCATGCCTTTCATCAGGAAATCGTGGACGCGGCAGGCAATCCGCTATTCCGTACAGTCTACGCTCAGTTTTCCCCGCGTGTGCTTCACTATCGTTACTTTCTTTTTCGTCAGACGCCGCGTGAATTGCTTGAACCCATCATGGCTCAATCCGTGCGGCATCATCAATCCGTTTATGACGCGATACGCCTCGGCTTCAGCGATACGGCCCGGAAGCAGCTTGAACGGGACATCTCCGGTATGACAGATATTATAGGCTGTTGGCGATAAAAGACATTTCCACCTCCATCGCTTCCTGAAGGTTTTCCTTTCAATGCAATTATCCTGCCGATACTCCTTAAACGTATCTTTTTTGACACGACTCCCCTGTGATGGATATACTTTTCATATTTAAATTCACTCAGGGAGGAATACATTGTGGAAAAGTCACGCGCACAATGGGGCAGTAAAATCGGTTTCATACTCGCGGCAGCCGGCTCCGCAGTCGGTCTGGGAAACATCTGGAAGTTTCCGGGCAGAGCTTATGAGGGCGGCGGCGGAAGCTTTCTGATCATCTATCTATTGATCGTGATTCTCCTTGGTATTCCACTGATGCTGACCGAGCTCTCCATAGGCCGCGCGAGCGAGGCGGATATCGTGAGCGCGTTCCACAAGCTCGGTCACAGACGCTGTGCATGGATCGGCTGGGTCGGCATTACCGGCGCTTTTATCATTACCTGCTATTATAATCATGTCGGCGGTTGGGTGCTGCGCTATGTCTTCGGCTACATACTGGAAGCTCCCACAATCTACAGCGATTCCACCGGCTACTTTTACGCCATGCTCGGCCTTCAGCCGGATGGCACGACAGCTTTCCCCTGGGCAGCTATCCTGTTTGCCGCCGTATTCATGACGCTCAACGCTGTTATCATCATCCGCGGCGTGGAAAGCGGTGTTGAGAAATTCAATAAAATCGGGATGCCCGCACTCTTTGTTCTGCTTTTGATCCTGCTTGTGCGCGCGGTCACACTTCCGGGCTCTGAGGCCGGTCTGCGATATATGCTGTCCTGCGATTGGGAAAAGGTATCTTTCAGCACTGTTCTCGCCGCGCTGGGTCAGGCTTTCTATTCGCTGTCCATCGGTATGGCGATCATGATCACCTACGGTTCCTATCTGTCGAAAAAAGAAAACATTGCCAGAAGCACAGTCACCATCTGCGCGATGGATACGCTTGTTGCTTTTCTTGCGGGCTTCATCATTGTTCCGGCAGTATTCGCAACTGTCGGCCAGGAGCAGGTCGGCAAGGGCGGCGGTTTTGCCTTTGTCTCACTCGCCAATGTTTTTGAGCAGATGCCCGGCGGACGCTTTTTCGGGATTATATTCTACCTGCTGCTTCTCTTTGCGGCGTTGACTTCCTGTATTTCTCTGATTGAGAGTATTGTGTCTTTCCTGACGGAACGCTTTTTATTGCAAAGGAAGGCCGCGACCATCGGTGTGTGCATGCTCATGTTTCTGATCGGCTGCATGTACACCTGTTCTCAGGCGGCATACCCCATCAAGGGAATCTGGTTTGATGCCGCCAACGGCGTTACCTATCCTGCGTTCTGCGACGCCATGGAATACCTGACCGACAGGCTGATGATCCCGATCTGCGCTTTGGGCTGCTGTATCTTCGCGGGCTGGATCTGGAAACCGGAAAGTGCAATCGCTGAGATCCGGCAGAATAGGGTTCGTTTTGGCCTTGCGCCGCTATACCGTGTTCTGGTCAAATATCTCGCGCCTCTTGCAATCCTGACAATCTTGATTATGAGCTTTGCAACGGGAATGACGTTGAGCTGAGAGGGGCAGTAATTATGATCGGGCTGGGAACCATCATCAACAGCACCGGGATCGTACTCGGCGGTATAGCGGGGCTTCTTTTCGGGCGCTTTTTGAAGGCGCGCTTTCAGGACAGTCTGAACATGGCTTGCGGTATAAGCGTGCTGTTTATCGGGATTGCCGGAGCCATGGAGGGAATGCTCCAAATTCATGGCGGAGAGCTTGCCAGCGGACAGGCGCTGATGATCGTCATCTGCCTGGCGTTGGGCGCACTGATCGGAGAGACAGTCAATGTTGAAGCCCGCTTTGAAGCCTTCGGTGAATGGCTCAAACGCAAAACGGGCAATGCCAAGGATAAGAACTTTGTAGATGGCTTCGTGACTGCATCCCTTACCGTCTCCATCGGTGCTATGGCAATTGTCGGGGCCATTCAGGACGGCATAAGCCGCGACTGGTCGATCCTCGCGACAAAGGGGATCCTCGACTTTGTGATCGTCCTGGTAATGACCTGCTCCTTCGGGAAAGGCTGCATGTTCTCTGCGATCCCGGTATTCGTCTTTGAGGGTGCCATGACGCTGCTTGCCGCGCTCATCCGCCCGTTTATGACCGAGGCTGCGCTTTCAAATTTGTCATTGATCGGGTCAATCCTGATCTTCTGCGT
>DBXA01000077.1:0-3168 GCA_002309235.1 Christensenella sp. UBA1224
GGCGACAGGGAAGGCGCGATCGAGGCATACAGGGGAGTCCTGCGCCTGCTCCGGGAGGATTGGGGTATTGTCAGCGGTGAGACTTGTGAAGAAGTTGAACGGGCGATCCGTGCTTTACAGTGAAGGGAACGCTTCTTGACTCATGCGATCTTTGTACCGGAGAATAGGGTACGGGGCTGTACCTTCTGAAACAGCCGGATCTGCAGCAGTATGGGTGCATGAAGCACTGCAACGAACAAATGCCCCGCATGCTGGTGAAGCATGCGGGGCGCATTTGTGTTCTCTTTATTCTTCTTTGCCTTCTTCCGGTGCTTCGGCTGCCGCGGCGGCCTGTGCCGGGTCTACGGCTGTATCCACCAGGGATATGAACTCATTGAGCTCTTCTGTGTTCAGTATCTTCAGGAACTTCTTGAACTTCTCCTCATTCTTTTTATCTGCCTTGCGGTAGAGGATGCACTTTCTGCCGGTTTCGGTGAGCGCTACCGTGCCGTCTTCGTTTGCCGCAGCGAGACCGGCTGCCGAGGCTTCATCCAACAGCACTTCGAATTCGGACGGGCGGATATCCAGCGAGCTGCACACGTTCATGCAGTCAGCTTTTTCCGAAGCGGCTGCCAGGTCGTTGACGGCACGCAGGAATTTGCGCAATGATTTGGATACCTTCTGCTCCTTTTCGATACCGAATTTCCTGTAGGCGCTGTCCAGTGCTTCGTTTTCCTTTGCTTCCTTCTTCTTCAGCTTCTTCTTTTTGGCTTCCTCCTTCGGGGAGTCACCGAAGGCGTTCACGATATCCTTGGCGCTTCTTACGATGTAGCCCTGGGCGATGAGATCCTGTACGGTGCGGAAGCCGCTGTCGCGGATCTTTTCCTTTTTCTCATTGATCTTGCTGTTCTCTTCATCCACCAGGATATCGGAAGCGTAGATGCCGGTCTCGCTGAAGCCGCTGCCCGCGCCTTCGCTCTCGCTCTTGTCGACGATGCTGTCAAGCAGCGCCTGGCGGTTTGCCATGACCTCTTCCAGCTCGTTATCCGCGATAGTCGGGAATTTGGGATCCATGTCGACCAGCGTTTGCAGCACGATGCGGGATACGATCAGCCTGGCGTACCACTTATGATCGGATGGAACGACGTACCACGGGCACTCCGGCAGGGAGGTATTGTTCACCATCTTTTCAAAGGCATCCATGTACTCGTTCCAGAAGTTTCTTTCCTTGATATCGTTTGCGGAAAGCTTCCAGTTTTTCTTGGGCGTATCGATACGGGAGACGAAGCGGCGTGCCTGTTCATCCTTGGAGACGTTCAGGAATATCTTGACCACACGGGTTCCGGTGTTATACATGAATCTTTCAAATTCTTTGATGAAGGCATAACGCTGCTTGATGACATCGCCGCCCTTGAGCCTGTCCGGTACCACCTGCTTCTCGTACAGCTTGTGGACCTTGCCTATCAGCACATCCTCGTAATAGCTGCGGTTGAATATGGATATATTGCCCCGGGGCGGCATAGCCTTCCAGAAGCGCCAGAGGAATTCATGGCTCGCTTCTTCCTGAGATGGCACCTTGAAGCAATATTCCTTTACGCCGTGCGGTGAAACGGTACTGAACACCGTGCGTATGACGCCGTCCTTTCCGGCGGCATCCATTGCTTGGAAGACGAATATGACGCCTTCCTTGCTGTCCGCATACAGCCTCTGCTGCAGGGTATTGATCCGCCGCAGGTTATCGACGAATTCCTCGACGGCCTCTTCACGGTTCTTGAAATCTCCGTTATCCCGGGTGTCGAACTTCTTGATGCTGAAGCGTTCTTTCCCGGTATATTTGTATTTTGCTATACCCTTCTCGGTATCGTATTTCTTCTTCTCCTGCCGGGGGGTATCCTCCTGAACGGATTCCTGTCCTTCGGCAGGAGCTTCGACTTGGGTGATGATCCTGGTATCGGGTGTATCTGCCATGTGTATCCCTCCTGGTCAGTTTGTTAATAATATGCAGTTAAACTAATTATAATACATTATATACGGTATTTCAACTATGGAGGAGGAAAGTCATGAAAAGCTTGTTGATAGCCGATACTACCCGTGAGGAGAGGGAAAAGATCGTCGCCGAGTCCATCGGCAATATAGATGGCATGTGTGATGGCTGCAGCCCCGGCCTGATCGAGATGTATCAGGATTACATAGAGGGCCGTAAGGAACTGCGGGAAGTCAATATGGAATTCAATGCCCGATATACTTCCGGCGCGACGGGGCCTGACCGGGCCGCATGCGGCTATACGGATCGATAGACCGGTAGGTGCTCTTCAAAAAAACACCCGGGCAGGAAGAACCTGCCCGGGCGGTTTGTTTTTCGGAGCTGATCAGAATGCCTGCTCGGTGCGCTCGATGATCTCATCCTGCAGCGGTCTGTCCAGGTTGCGGAAATAATCCGAATAGCCGGCGACCCTTACGATCAGGTCGGCATACTCTTCAGGATGCTCCTGTGCGGCGCGCAGCGTGGCGCGGTCGATCACGTTGAACTGGATATGATGCCCGTCCATGTTGAAATAGGTGCGGATCAGGTCTGCCAGGCGATCCAGCCCGTCATCACCCGCGAGCACCTGAGGTGTGAACTTCTGGTTGAGCAGTGTGCCGCCGGTGGTCAGGTGGTCCATTTTGGCACAGGATCTGATGACGGCGGTTGGCCCGTGGGTATCGGCACCCTTTTCGGGGGATATGCCCTCAGAAACCGGCTTGTGCGCCAGGCGGCCGTTGGGGCTTGCCATCATCACATCGCCGAAGTAGACATGGCAGGTGGTGGGCAGCATGTCGATGCGGTAAGTGCCGCCCTTCATGTTGGGCCTGCCGGTAACGGTATCGCGGTACATTGCGAAAACACTTTTCATGATATCGTCGGCGTAATCATCATCATTGCCGTATTTGGGCGTCTTGTCGCGCACCAGGCGTAGTGTGCGCTCATGCCCTTCGAAATTCGCGAGCATGGCATCGATGATCTCGTCCATGGTAAAGTTCGCATGGTCGAACACATTGTACTTGATGGCGGAAAGACAATCCGTGATCGTGCCGATGCCTACGCCCTGTATGTAGTTGGTGTTGTAGCGCGCGCCGCCAGCGTTGTAATCCTTGCCCTTTTTGATGCAGTCATTGGTGATGATGGACAGGAACGGCGCGGGCATGTAT
>DBXA01000077.1:3187-3354 GCA_002309235.1 Christensenella sp. UBA1224
CGTACCTTCACATCCGCAAAGTACTCTACCTGTTTTTTGTATGCCCGGAACAGTTCTTCGTAGCTGGAGAATGTGCGCGGGTCACCGGTATGGGGGCCCAGCTGCTTTCCGGTGTTGTGGTCATAGCCGTCAAAGAGAGTCAGCTCGAATATCTTGGGCAGGTTGAA
>DBXA01000077.1:3370-3512 GCA_002309235.1 Christensenella sp. UBA1224
CGGAGCAGCCGCCGCGGCGGGCGTCCTCTATGGATTTGCCGGCGTTGAGGAGCTCCTGGATGATGGCCTCGGTGTTGTAGAAGGCGGGCTGGCCCCAGCCCTTGCGGGCGATCTCACAGGCGCGCTTGAGGAAGCGCCTGGG
>DBXA01000077.1:3556-3757 GCA_002309235.1 Christensenella sp. UBA1224
AGCTTCATCTCGTCCATGCAGTCCAGTATCAGGTAGCTCACCTCGTTGACGCCGTCCTCGCCCTCCGGTGTGATGCCGCCGGTGTTGAAGTTGGCAAAATCGGTATAGGTGGCGCTCTCCTTCAGCGTGATGCCCACCTTTGGCGGCGCGGGCTGGTTGTAGAACTTGACCCACAGGCATTCCATCAGCTCCAGCGCCTTG
>DBXA01000077.1:3766-3900 GCA_002309235.1 Christensenella sp. UBA1224
CGCGGGTCAGAGTGCCTTCTTCGGTATCGTGTACGTAGAAACGGTTGATATGCTGGTCGAAGCGGCCGGGGCTGTAGGCATCCCAGGGGTTGAGCTCTGTTGTGACGGCCAGATGCACGAACCAGTACATCTGC
>DBXA01000077.1:3910-4080 GCA_002309235.1 Christensenella sp. UBA1224
TGGGCAGGCACGGTATCGCAATTTTCGGCTATGGTGAGGAGCTCTTCACGGCGCACGGCATCGCCTTCCGCCATGGCCTTTTCCCGGGCGAGGGCGGCGTAGCGCTTTGCAAGGGCGATGATGGCATCGCAGTCGATGAGCATGGCCTTGAGTTCTGCTTCCTTATCGAT
>DBXA01000077.1:4161-5296 GCA_002309235.1 Christensenella sp. UBA1224
TGGCCGGGGCCGCGCTGCTCCATGAATTCCGTAAAGATGCCGGCGGCATATGCGCTTTTCCATTCGTCGGTCATGTGCTCCAGTATCTTGTAGCGCATGCTGCGCTTCTCCCAGAAGGGGATGAGGACCTTTTTCTGGAATTCGATATCCTCTTCCTTTACCTTGAAATTGACGATCTTGCGATCGTTCATGATGCGCAGATCCTGCTCCGTATGGCAACAAAGCTCCGGGAAGGAGGGGGCAGCCTGGGGCGCACAGCCCTTTTCACCTACGATCAGCTCGCCTTCGCCGAAGTGCAGCGTCTTGTTCTCGAAATAATATTTGAGGCATTTTGCCCGTACCTCCGGTACGGAGCAGGTGCCTTCGTAAAGCTTATAGGCCTGCGTGAACAGCTTCGCGCGTTCCATATCGAGCATGGGCTGGGTTTCCACGCTTTCCTTTCTGAGTGCCTGTACCCTTGCGGTGATGCCGCGTGCTTCGCTCATATCGCTTATCCTCCTGTCCGGATATCGGAAAAGCCGAACCCGGTGAATATTTCCTTTATTTCATCAAGTCTTTCGGGAGATGGCGGCGCCATTTTTACGCCTTTATAGGAAAGGCCGAGCCTTGCGTATTTGCCGCTGCCGGTATCGTGGTAGGGCAGCAGGTGGATGGAGACGGGGTGCACTGCGTTTTCCGTAAGGAATGCCGCGCAGGCTTTGATATCCCCATCGGTATCGTTGAGACCGGCTACCAGCGGCATCCGTATGCTGATCTTTGCGCCGGCCGAGGCGAGCCTTTTCAGGTTTTCCAGTATCAGGCTGTTGTCCTGGCCGGTATACTCTCTGTGCGTATCCGGGTCCATCCCCTTGATATCGTACAGGAACACATCTGTGAAGGGGAGCACACTCTCGATATGGCTCCAGGGGACATGCCCGCAGGTATCGATATCCACGCTGTAGCCCCTTTGGAAGAGCGTCTTTGTGAGACTGGCAATGTACTCCGTGTCCTGCGCGAGCACCTCTCCGCCGGAGAGGGTTATGCCGCCGCCGGATTCCTCGTAGAACATGCGGTCCTTCTCCAACTCTCCGAGGAGCTCGCGGATGGGCCAGGCCTTGCCGGATATCTCCCTTGCGCCGTTCAGGCACGCGTCCGC
>DBXA01000168.1:0-165 GCA_002309235.1 Christensenella sp. UBA1224
GAAATGCCGTCGACATGAACATCAATCTCGGCGGGGCGCTCGTTTATGCTCTGGTTGGTTTTCTGATCGTTTTTATTGCTCTCTTCATTATCATCGGAGCGATCAAGCTGACTTCCATCTTTGTTTCAAGGAATGAAAAGAAGGAAGCTGCGCCTGCGGCGGCAG
>DBXA01000168.1:292-476 GCA_002309235.1 Christensenella sp. UBA1224
AACGAGCTGCGCTTCATTTCCATCAAAGAGATCGCTTAAGGGGAGGAAACCGCTATGAAATACAAGGTAACTCTGAATAACAGGATTTATGAAGTTGAAGTCGAAAAGGGCAATGCCATCCTTCTCGACGAATATGAGGCGGCGAAGCCTGCCGCCCCGGCTGCTGCGGCTCCTGCAGCGGCTC
>DBXA01000168.1:489-921 GCA_002309235.1 Christensenella sp. UBA1224
CGCTCCTGCGCCTGCTGCGGCTCCCGCTCCCGCTGCGGTCAATGTCGCTGCCGGTGAAAAGATCCCCGCTCCGCTGCCCGGCAAGGTCGTGGATGTGAAGGTATCCGCGGGCCAGAGCATCAAATCCGGTGATGTCCTCGTCGTCATCGAGGCGATGAAGATGGAAAATGAAGTCATGGCGCCCCGTGACGGCGTAGTTGCCCAGGTCGTGGCTGCCAAAGGCGCGAGCGTACAGAGCGGTGATCCGCTGGTCGTACTGCAGTAAGGAGGCCCGAGAATGAGCATTCTTACTCGCTGCGCGGAGCTGATCACAGGATCGGGTTTTGCCGGGCTCATCACGGATCCCCGACAGATCATCATGATCCTGATCGCCTGCGTGCTCCTATACATGGGCATTGTCAAAAAATTTGAGCCGCTGCTCCTCGTGGGTAT
>DBXA01000168.1:954-6071 GCA_002309235.1 Christensenella sp. UBA1224
TACCATGAGGAATACTGGCTTACGACGAATATCAACTATGGTGAGATCCTGCGCCACGGCGGTCTCGTCGATATACTGTACATCGGCGTGAAGACAGGCCTGTATCCTTCGCTCATCTTTATGGGCGTTGGTGCCAGTACGGACTTCGGCCCGATGATAGCAAATCCGAAGAGCATGATCCTCGGCGCTGCTGCTCAGCTTGGCGTATATATCGCGTTTGTCGGCGCGATCGCGCTTGGTATGCCGGCAAACGAAGCGGCTTCTATCGGTATCATCGGCGGAGCTGATGGACCTACCGCCATCTGGCTGACCAAGGCGCTTGCTCCCAACCTGCTCGCGCCGATCGCCGTTGCGGCGTACAGCTATATGGCTCTGATCCCGCTCATCCAGCCTCCGATCATGAAGCTCATCGTTCCCAAGCATGAGCGAGAGATCAAGATGGAACAGCTCCGTACGGTTTCCAAGACCGAGAAGATCATCTTCCCGATCATGGTCACCATCGTGACCTGCCTGCTTCTCCCGTCTGTGGCGCCGCTGCTCGGCTGCCTCATGTTCGGCAATCTCCTCAAGGAGACCGGTGTGACCGAACGCCTGAGCGATACCGTCCAGAACGCTCTCATGAATATCGTAACCGTATGCCTTTCCATCTCTGTAGGCGCAACGGCTACCTATTCAAACTTCCTTACCGTAAAAACGCTCATGATCGTCGGACTCGGACTTGCTGCTTTCGCCTGTGCAACGGCCGGCGGACTGGTGTTCGGCCGTATCATGTGCAAACTGACACACGGAAAGATCAATCCTCTCATCGGGTCGGCCGGTGTTTCCGCCGTGCCTATGGCTGCGCGTGTTGCACAGGTGCAGGGCCAGAAGGATAACCCGTCCAACTTCCTGCTCATGCATGCCATGGGCCCGAACGTTGCCGGTGTTATCGGGTCTGCCGTTGCCGCAGGTTTCCTGATGGCTATGTTCGGCTGATAAAACGATAATAAAAGAAGAGAATGCATCGCGAAACGGTGCATTCTCTTTTCATATCCGATCACTTTCCCCTGAACCGGTCTTTGAACTTCTCAAAGAAATCGTAATAGATCCTGACGTTTTTCAGGTCTGTCCAGTCTTCGACCTCCCTGCATCCGTTGTCGAGATCTATGATCCTGGCATCGGGCAATGCCAGAAGAAAGGGTGAATGGGTGCTGATGATAAGCTGGCAGCCGCAGTAGCGGACAGATTCGACCAGATAATCCGCAAGCTTCAGCTGGTTTTCCGGAGAAAGGCTGTTTTCCGGCTCATCCAGCAGGCAAAGAGTATCCTCCATGATGCGCGACTTGAAGTAGTAATCGGATGATTCTCCGTTTGACTGCTCACGTATGCTTGCCTGCAGGCGGTCTTTTACCCATTTGGACTGCGTTTTTCTCCTCGCGTCATTCCGCTCTCTCAATCTGTCGTAATCATCAAGGGTCCGAATGACGGTCCTGTCGTGCTTCAGCTGCTGGTATTCGGCTGCGAGCTCTTCTCTTCTGCTGTCGACTCCTTCGTTGATGCAGCGAACGCCGAGCATGAAATCAAATACATCGTCACTGGTGATGATCCTGGAATTGAGCGGTATCGCTTCCTCCAGCGTCATGGAGCACAGGTCGACATAATCCTCAAAGAAGGGAGAGCGGTTATAGACCGAATCTCTCCTGAGCCTCGCTTTTTCAGCTATGACATTCAGTATCGTGCTTTTTCCGGAACCGTTCCCGCCGTACAGTATGGTTATGGGCCTGAAGGACAAGTGCGTGAGCCCAAGCTTCGGCATGATATAAAACGGATAGATGGAATCGTAATACGTCAGCTTGATGTGCAGTCTGTACTGCCATTCTGCGTCTTCTGTCGGAAAATCAAACGAGGCGAGGTACAGCATCCCATCCTATCCTTTCAGATATCGTATACACGGATACAGTTTTCGCTTGCCGTATATGGGACCCAGTTTTTGTCAGCCGGTTTTCCGGATCTGCAGAAGCTCGTCCAGTCGTCGGTCATCGTATCGCTGAGCTCATAGTCTTCCTTGACAAACGGCCGCCAGCATCTGCCTAATGTGCCGAATGTATACCAGACTTCCGCCGTGTGGAACGCGCCTGCATCGTCACCGGGCAGTGCGCGCCTGAAATCGTATACATAAGCTCCTCTTCTTCCGAGCTTTTCAAGCTCAAGGCTCCAGTTCACAGCTGCGTCGTTGAGAGGCCTCTTCCCGTCGCCCATAGCGATATCATTCAGTGTGGAACCTATCATATAATCGATGTCCAATATGGTGCCGTTTTCGACAGCCTCGTTATAGCCTCCTATCAGCAGCTTCCCATCGATGTTCGGCACGAATGTGAGCCATTTTTGCTTCTTTTCAAACTGGTCCTGGAGGGAGAGGAGCGTTTCACAGTCAGTATTCATAAGCTGCTCATATGATCCGATACCGGATGACTTTGTAAACTCCAGGCCGGTGGTTTCGGCCGTCTCAAGTGTGCAGTCCCGGTTCAGGATGCTGTTGTATCCGCCGCCGCTCTGGAGGATCGCGCCTTTTATCAATCCTTTTGTGAGGGGGGAGGAAACCAGCGTCTGCACGCTCATCGCGCCTGCGGACTGTCCCATGATGGTTATGTTATCCGGATCACCGCCGAAGGCCGATATGTTGTTTTTGACCCATTGGATCGCAAACAGCTGGTCGTAGATCCCGTAGTTTCCGCTGATACCGTCCTTGCTCCGCTGTGAAAGCCACGGATGCGCCAGGAACCCCCATACACCTACCCTGTAGTTGATGGATACGAGGATAACGCCTCTTTTGCAGAAAGCCTCTCCGTCAAATTCCACTTCCCAGTTAAAGCCGTGGTTAAAGGCGCCGCCATGGATCCATATCGCGACGGGATACTTTGCTTTTTCATTGCATTCGGGCGTCCAGATGTTGAGGTTCAGGCATTCTTCCAAGAAAGATGGCCTTCTCTCGGGAGTGGAGTAGAATTCCTTCCCGTAAAAGGAATCCTCCGGCATGAGCGTCTGATAGCAGGCCGGTCCGAATTGGGTACACTCTCTTACGCCTGACCAGGAGGGGTATTCCTTGGGCATTTCAAAGCGATCTGCTTTTGCATAGGGAATACCGCGGAATATCACACAGTTATCCTTTCTGACGCCGGATACCATACCGGAATGGATATTGACAGTTGATGAAAACATATGCCGATACCTCTCTTATGGATATTATGCTATGATTATACCATCATGTGTTTTCCGGCACAAGAAAAGGGGCATCGAACGGATTGCCCCTTGATCTTCATATCATTCTTCGATATAGGAATAACTGTGATAATACGCTGCGTCAGAAAAGAGATATGCCTGGAATTCGGCGGAAGCAAAGTCATCGATACTGTTAAGGCCGCGCATCCTCTGTACTTCTTTGCATGCTTCGAGCGTAGCGTATGTAAATTTCCCCTTATGAGAGGAAGAGTAATTGTTGAAAAAACCAAGTTCGATTAATCTTTGCTGCAACTTTGCGACACTGTCGGATTTATCGCCGACCTTCAGCAGGGAATACGAACGGCATTCCTCTAATGTCGGTGCACTGTTGTCCATGATCCTTTCGAGCAATGCGTACGTGGCCGAGCCGTCGATCTTATAGTTCATCATCTTTTGCGCTCTCTTGACGGCTGTTGTCGTAGCGGAAAGGTAATTTCCGGATACCTCATCATTGAAATAGCCCAGATCATGCAGGGCTTGCTGCAGCTTGGATACCTTGCTGCCGGTGTCGCCGGGCTTCAGTACAACGGTACTGCCATCGACTTCTTCATAAAATTCTATGTTCTCGTATGACGGAGCGCTTTCGGCAAACAGCGCTTTCCACAGGGCTTTGTCGACTATGCCTGTTTTTTTGAGCCCAAGCTGCTCCTGGAACAGCATAACTGCGCTCTCGGTTTGTCCGTAGTAGTTGCCTGTCGGATCCCCGCTGAAGTATCCGAGGGCTTTGAGACGGTTCTGTATCCTTGTCACATGTTCACCGGAATCACCGTACTGTATCACGATGCTGGTATTGGCCGCAGGTGTTGATGCGGGCGCCTTTGTCGGCGCGGTATAATCCGGCGCATCGGAAGCGTAAAGCTTTGCCTGCAGAGAGGCTGTGGCTACTCCTGTCTGCTCCCAGCCGAGAGCTGACTGGAACAGCTTGACCGCATCGGTCGTTTTTGCCAGATAATTGCCGCTCGCATCGCTGTTGAAATAACCGAGTTCCTTTAGCCTTGCCTGCAGCTTTTTTACCGCTGTTCCCGTATCCCCGGGACTCAGTGTCGTATAGCTTACGGCGGCAGGAGCGGAAGTAGGGTAGGAAGCAGGCTGTGAACCGTTATAATACGGCGCAGTTGATGCAAAGAGATAACTCTGCAGTGCACTTGTGGCAATACCTGTCTTTTCCCAGCCAAGGGCTTCCTGGAAGAGCGAGACAGCTTTGGCGGTCACTGATCCGTAATCTCCGTCAGCTTTTGTATCGAGGTATCCAAGCTGTATCAGTCTTTGCTGCAGTTTTATAACAGCGGATCCGGTCGATCCGTCCTGGAGGAGTTCATACCCTGTGATCGTGGAAGGTACAGGGGTAGCAGAATAAGTGACAGAACCGGAAGATATCATTTGTGAATAGGTTTTAATATCCGCATATAAAACTTTCAGTGTGTACAGATCTGCAGTGCCGGTAGCCATTATTCCCATGGTTTCCTGGAAGAGCAATACGGCTGCCTTTGTCTTGCTGCCAAATATCCCATCGCAGTTTGAAGAATAATACCCGAGCGCGGTCAGCCGTTTTTGGAGCAGATAGACATTGTTGCCTTCGCTGCCGACGGAAAGCTCTTCTTCTCTTGGGCCGGGTGTCGTATACACATATACCGTGGGCACAGGCGTTGGCTTTCTTGTAGGTGCTGATGTATAAGTACCGGGTATCTCCTGCCAGCTGATCCCTTGGGCGGTTGGCGCTGCCGTTATGATGGGAGCCTGCGTAGGGGAGGGAGTCGGCGAAACTGCCGCTTTTGTGGCGAATGGTATCTCAGCCTCTACATCAAAATCGGACAGCGGGTCTTTTACCTGGTCAGGCGTTATCCCGCAAGAGCAGCACA
>DBXA01000026.1 GCA_002309235.1 Christensenella sp. UBA1224
CACAGAAAAAGGCGTTTTGATCTTCCGAAGGAGGCGAGGTCCATGCATCATACATTTCGCGGCGGAGTGCACCCGAACGATCAGAAAGCGCTGAGCTCCCAGGCGCCGCTGCGCGCTTTTGATCCCAAGGGGGAGATGGTGTTCCCCGTTGCCCAGCACATCGGCAAGCCCGCAAAACCGGTGGTCAAGAAAAATGACGCCGTTCGCGTTGGCCAGCTGATCGCCCAGGCAGACGGTTATGTCTCCGCCAATATCATCAGCTCCTGTTCAGGCACCGTAAAGGCCATAGAAAAGCGCAGGATCATTTCCGGCGCAATGGCGGAATGCATCGTAATAGACAACGACGGGCTCTTTACACCTGTTGAAGGGCTGGGAGAGGAAACGGATACATCCGTTCTTTCCGCAGAGGAGATACTTGCAAAGGTCCAGCAGGCGGGTATCGTAGGCCTTGGCGGAGCCGGTTTCCCCACTCACGTCAAGCTGAAGCCCGCAAACCCTGCCGGCATACGCTACGTGATCGCCAACGGAGCGGAATGCGAGCCCTATCTCACCTGCAACGATCAGTTGATGCGTACCCAGGCTCAGGCGATCATAGCCGGCATGCGGCTCATACTGCGGCTCTTCCCGAACGCGAAGGGCTATGTGGGCATAGAGGATAATAAACCCGAAGCCATAGCGGCCATGAAGGCCGCGGCAGGCACCGATATCGAGGTGCTTGGGCTGCATACCAAATACCCCCAGGGCGGCGAGCACAACCTGATCCAGACGGTGACCGGCCTTGATTACCCGGTGGCAAAGCTGCCGGCAGACGCGGGCTGCATCGTATGCAACGTGGGCACCATATACGCCGTGGAAAGGGCTGTCGGTCATAATGAACCCCTTTTCCGCCATGTGCTGACGGTAAGCGGCGATGCCGTAGAGAAGCCCTCCAATTTCATCGTACGGGATGGCACGTGTTTTTCGGAGCTTGTGGAAGCCTGCGGCGGGCTCAAGAGCGGCGTGACGCTAAAAAAGGCGCTCTCCGGCGGCCCGATGATGGGCTTTGCGGCAAGCAGTCTGAGCGTACATGTCCAGAAGACCACCAACGGCCTGACGCTTTTGGCGGAAGCCCCCGCCGAAACAGCCCAGGCAAAAATGACGGCATGCCTGCACTGCGGCCGCTGCACTACGGTCTGCCCTGCCGGGCTCCTGCCGCAGCTCATGGCGGAAGCAGCCGAGGTCCGGGATTACGAGCGGTATGAGAAGAAGCTCTACGGCCTCGAATGCGTAGCCTGCGGTTCCTGTACCTATATCTGTCCGGCCAAGCGGCCCCTGACCCAGACCTTCAAGCAGATGAAGGCCGAGATCACAGCCCGTAAACGCGCCGCACAGGCAGGAGGTGCCAAATGAACGATCATATGCTGAACCTGTCCAGCGGCCCGCATGTCCGCGACCGGTGGACGACATCCTTCATCATGTATGTGGTGAGCCTGTCCCTCTTGCCGGCAACGATAGCGGGCATCTGCATCCACGGGCTCAACGCCCTTTGGATCGTACTTGCCTCGGTATGCACGGCAGTGCTTTCCGAATTCGCCTTTGACAAGCTGTGCCGCAAGCCCGATACCTGGAAGGACGGAAGCGCCATCGTGACAGGCCTCATGCTGGCCCTGACCCTTTCGCCGGATACGCCTGTCATACAGCCCGTCCTCGGCGCGATGTTCGCCATCATCGTGGTCAAATGCGCCTTCGGCGGCCTGGGGAAGAACTTCGTCAACCCGGCTCTGGCAGCCCGCTGCTTCCTTTTGATCTCCTTCCCCGGCGGCATGACGAAATTCCTGATAGACGGCGTAAGCGCGGCAACACCGGTAGCGGAGCTTGCCGCCGGCAAAGTCGTGAACATCACCAACATGTTCCTGGGCAATACCAACGGCGTCATCGGCTCCTCGATACTCGCCCTGCTGGTCGGAGGGCTCATCCTCTGGTCGCTGGATATCATTCACGGGCAGATCTGCTTTTCTGTCCTTGGCGGCTTTGTGGTATTCCTGGGGCTGTTCGGCGGCCAGGGCTTTGATCCCCGTTTCCTCGCTGCCCACCTGTGCGGAGGAGGCGTGATACTGGGCGCTTTCTACATGGCTACCGACTATGTGACCTCCCCTGTCAGCCGTCTCGGGCAGACGGTCTACGGCGTGCTGATAGGCGTTTTAGGCGCCATGTTCCGCGTCTTCGGCACAGCAGCCGATTCCTTCAGCTATTCGATCATCATCGCGAACCTCTTTGTACCTTTGATCGATACATACATCATCTCCAAGCCTTACGCCTTCCGCAAACGCGCCATGGCAAAGCTGAGAGGCGAAGCCGAAAAGCCTCTCCTCCAGCGCATTCCCCGCCCTGTCATCGCGCTGACTGTCATAGCGCTGATAAGCGGCCTTGCTCTCAGCGGCGCTTTCTCCCTCACCAAGGATACCATCGAGCAGCGCAAGGAAGAGGCTGCCTGGGCAGCTTACCAGCAGGTAGTCCCCCAGGCCGTGAAGTTTGAAAAGGTAGCTGCCGCGGAAGAATACAAGGGACAGATCTACGGGACATCCTTCGGGAGGGTCACTCTGAACGAGGCCGTTGCCGGCAGGGATGAGAACGATGCCGTTGCAGGCTACGCGATATCCGTAACAAACGCGGAAGGTTATGACGGCAATATCACACTGTCCGTAGGCATCACTCCGGACGGCACGATCAATTCCATATCCTTTACCGAGCTTCACGAGACGCCCGGCAAGGGTATGCTTTGCGGCGAACCCGAATTCAAGGATCAGTTCAACGGACGCACAGTAAGCATATTTAAACTGCTCAGGAGCGGCGGGAGCACAGCTCCCGATGAGATCGACGCCGTCTCTACCGTCACCATCACATCCAAGGCTGTCACGAACGCAGTCAACGCGGCTTTGGATTTCTTCCGCAACGTGATCGGAGGCTGAGCGTTATGAGCGAGAAAAAAAGCATGAACAAGTACATCGAACGTATCTATAACGGCCTCATCAAGGAGAACCCCACACTGGTGCTGATGCTGGGCATGTGCCCGACGCTGGCGGTATCCGTCCGCGCGGTCAACGGCATCGGCATGGGCCTTTCGACCACGGCAGTGCTGATACTCTCCAACCTGATCATATCGCTCCTTCGCAAAGTGATACCGGATCAGGTACGCCTTCCCTCCTACATCGTCATCGTGGCATCGCTCGTGACGGTGACGGAGCTTTTGATGGAGGCTTATGTCCCATCCGTCTATTCCGCGCTGGGCATATACATCCCCCTCATCGTCGTCAACTGCATCATCCTCGGCAGGGCAGAGGCATATGCCAACAAGAACACGCCCCTCCTCTCCGTGATGGACGGCCTGGGCATGGGGATCGGCTTTACCGCCGCGCTCACGCTCGCCGGGCTTATCCGCGAAATCCTTGGCAGCGGCACAGCCTTCGGCATGCAGGTGCTGCCCAAGAGCGTGGAGCCTATCGGCATATTCGTACAGCCGCCGGGAGCATTCCTGGTAATAGCACTGTTCATCATCATCATGAACGCTATCGGCATCAAGACCCGCCAGCGGAAGCTTGTGGAAAGCGGCTGCGACGGCAACTGTGCCCTGTGCGTCACAGAGTGTGAGAAACGGGACGCGGAACCGGCTACGGAAACTGAACAGAAGGGAGGCGAGCAGGCATGAACAACACGAGCCTGATTATGATCATCGTGGGCAGCGCCCTGGTCAATAATGTGGTGCTGAACCAGTTCCTGGGTATCTGCTCCTTCCTGGGCGTCAGCAAGCAGATGAAAGCCTCCATCAGCCTGGGCGGCGCCGTGATCTTTGTTATTACGATCGCCTCTGCTGTGGCGAGCCTGCTGTATGACTATGTGCTGAAGCCCCTGGGCATGGACTTCATGAA
>DBXA01000101.1:0-4915 GCA_002309235.1 Christensenella sp. UBA1224
GCCCCGTGCAGGTCGACATTCTTCCAGGCAAAGAAGCGGTGCAGCTGGCAGTGATCCGCTCCCCAGGTGCCCGCCTTGACCATCAGATATGAGGGCTTCTTCCCCGCCGCTTTATTCTCCGGCAGCTGGCCCAGAACGGGCACATCTTCCGCAAGCGCCGGGTTGCACAGAAAAAACTCGATAAAGAAAGGCTTATCCTCTCCTGTCTCGGCATCCTGTGCCGTAAAGGAATGCCACCACCAATCGTAGCCGCGGTGCGCAAGCGGCCCATGCAGCATACAGGCGTCCCTCGTGATATCATGATGATTGAACATTTCTCTCTTCCGCCCCGCTTTTGTTTATTGCTTTCTGCCTGTGTTTAAGCTTAGCACAACAGCGCCCGTATGGCAACAGCCTGATCCCCTCAAATGATATTCCCCCCTGTGAACGGGATCGAAAATGTGGTACAATAACGTACAGATCAACTCATATATATCATTTTGACGAGGTGCTTCTCTATGCGGGAAAAAGATGATATGTTCTCCTCTCTGGGCGGCAGGCGTTCCCAGTATACCCCGGAGGAGATCGAAGAGGCGGCAAAGCAGGCGAAAAAGACCGGAGCCAATTTCATGGATCTGCTCCAGGAGATGACGGGCCGCGTTTATAAAACGAGCTCCGACCTGGGTTTCGGTGTCGAGGCCCTCTCCAGGAACGCGCGTGACATGGCTGATTCCAATACAAAGGAGCTGGAGGACCTCAACCGCCAGCTGGAAGATCTCAACAGCCGGCTCACCCAGGATTTCGGCATAGACATGTCAGGCTTTACGAAGACCTCGGCAACAGGCGAAGAGGCGGCGAAAGCGTCTTTGGTGCCGGGCTCTGATCACATACCGCCTTTGACGGCGGATGCCGAAGCCTTTGATGGCATTGCCGAGGCGGCAGGCGAAAAGGTGTTCGGCCAGGATGCCTTCCTCAAAAAACTGATCGTGGCCTTTAAAAGGCCCTTTATCCTCCCGGAGGAAAAGGGGCATGCCCGCAATACGATGCTCGTGACCGGGCCGGAAAATTCCGGCAAGCACCTGGCACTTGACGTGCTTGCGGACGAAATGACAAAGCGCGGCCTGCTCTCCAGCGGAGACCTGTATACCATAGATCTCTCCCTGTATTCGACCGCGGGCAGGGATAACGTCTTTTTGCAGGATCTGTACATGGCCTTCCGTTCAAAGAGCCAGGTCATCGTGTTTGAGAATTACGCCGCGTGCCATATCTCCTACCTTACGTACCTGAGCGACCTGGTCATCAAGGGCGAGTGCCGGCTGCAGGAAAGGTATATCCTGCAGAAGGGGCAGCTGGTGCACGTTTCCAATTCCTTCGCTTCGGAGACGGTATCCACCTTCTCGCCTGCGGGCAAATACCTGGTATTCCTCTCCACAAAGGGCGTGGATTCCCTGGCCAATTCCTTCGGCGCGCCGTTTGTGAACGCGCTGGGCGATATCTGTGAAAGCGCCCGTCTCGACGAGGACAGTCTGAAGAAGATCTCCAAGGTACGCCTGGAGGAATTGAAGGCGCTCTCCTCCCGCCATTTCGGCTTCGAGCTCGAAGCGGATGAGGATGCGCTCATAAGCGCCTCTGTAGCCGCGGCAGGCAGGAACGCCGCGACGGAAGGCCTGCTCGCCTTCTACGATAAGCTGCGCAAGAGCCTGGCTACCCTGAAGCTGGAGGGCAGCTACGAAAAGGGCACCAATGTATACCTGAAGGTGACAGACGGCAGGCTCATCGCCGATATCGAAGGGGCCGAGACCGACCTCATCTCCAATCTCCCCGCGGCTTATTCCGGAGACATCGAGGCCGTCAAGGCGGAAATGGATAATATCGTAGGCCTTGAGAAGGTCAAGGAATACGTATTCTCCCTCGAGGAATACTACAGGACGCAGAAAAAGCGCCGCGAGGCTGGGCTCAAGGCTTCCGAGGTCTCCAAGCATATGATATTCACGGGTAATCCCGGTACCGGCAAGACCACCATCGCCCGCATCATCAGCCGCTACCTGAAGGCCATCGGCGTATTGACGGGCGGACAGCTGGTGGAGGTCTCCCGCGCGGACCTGGTGGGCCGCTACGTGGGCCACACAGCGCCGCTCGTAAACCAGGTGCTGCAGAGCGCCTTGGGCGGCGTGCTGTTCATCGACGAGGCTTATTCCCTCTACCGCGGCAATGACGATTCCTTCGGCCTGGAAGCCATCGATACCCTCGTCAAGGGCATCGAGGACAACCGCGACAACCTGATCGTGATACTCGCGGGTTACTCCAAAGAGATGCAGGAATTCCTGGAGTCCAACTCCGGCCTCAAGAGCCGTTTCCCGAACTACATCGATTTCCCGGATTATACAGGCGAAGAGCTGCTCGCCATCACGAAGATACAGGTGAAATCCAAAGGCTATGTGCTGGACGAGGGCACGGATCAGGTGCTCCTCGCCTACTACAACGCCGTGCAGGCCCTGCGCGCGGATACCGCGGGCAACGGAAGGCTCGTGCGCAACAAGGTGGAAGAGGCGATACTGAACCAGTCCCGCAGGCTCGTCGCAGAGCCGGACGCGGATCTGTCGCTCCTAAAGACCATCGATTTCGTGCTGGACGATATCTGAACCCGGTGACAGGAGGCCTGCCCTATGGACATGCCGGAAGCGCTCCGGGAAGCGATCGATCAGGCGGCCCTCGCCTTCCCGAACGCAAAGCTCAAAACCGCCGTCAGGAGCATGACGGAAAGGTATACCCTTGAGAGCGGGAAAGGCGCGCGGCTCGTCACGGAGCCGGCAGAGGTCGCCGCGTACGCTGCCGTGCGCATGCCGGCCACCTTCGGCGCGGTATCCGCCGCCCTGGAGCACACGTTCCGCCTCTTTTCCGGCGAGATAACATCCCTCCTCGATATCGGCACGGGCACAGGTTCCTGCCCCTGGGCAGTACGAAAGGTTCTGGGCGAAGGCCTTTCGATCACCTGCATCGAGCGCGAAGCTGCCATGGCGGAATACGCCCGCTCCCTTATGAAGGCGGATGAAACGCTCTCACGCGCCAGATGGATCGAAAAGGATATCGCGTCCTCCCCCATCACGGAAAAGGCGGATCTCGTTACAGCCTCCTACTGCCTGAACGAGCTTGCGCCTGCCCCGAGAGAAAGAGTGCTGAAGGCGCTCTGGCAGGCGGCAGATAAGCTGCTCCTCATCATCGAGCCGGGAACGATGGAAGGATATGCCCAGATAAAAAGGGACCGGGAGATACTGACAGGGCTTGGCGGGCACATCATCGCCCCCTGCCCGGGAAACGGCGCATGTCCGCTCCCTTCCGATGACTGGTGCCATTTCACCGCCCGCACTGCGAGGAGCAGACTGCACAAGGCCCTGAAGGAGAGTACCGTCCCCTATGAGGATGAGAAATACTCCTTCCTTGCCGTATCGAAGGATCCCTGTAAGCCAGCCCGGGCCCGCGTGCTGCGGCATCCCGTCAAAGAGCCTGGCAGGATCACTCTCAGGCTTTGCACACAGCAGGGTATCATGGACAGGACCGTAACCAGAAAGGACACTGCTTTCCGGGAGGCGCGAAAAGCCTCTTCCGGGGATGTGTTCGAAGGATAAAAACATGACACATCAAAAAAAGGAGGACTCAGCCATGACAAACGAAACTCTGAAAACCCTTGAAACAAGAAGGAGCTGCCGCGCCTATAAGCCGGACATGATCACCGAGGAAGAGCTGAACGCCGTCATTAGGGCAGGCACTTACGCGCCGACAGGCATGGGAAAGCAATCCCCCATTATCATCGCCGTTACGGATAAGGAGACGCGCGACCGTCTGTCCGCGCTGAACGCCGAAGCGATGGGCAGAGAGGGTTCGGATCCTTTCTACGGCGCGCCGGTCGTACTGGTCGTACTCGCAGACACTTCGATCCCCACCTGGGTCTACGACGGTTCACTCGTAATGGGCAATATGCTCAACGCCGCGGCAAGCCTGGGCCTCGGCAGCTGCTGGATCCACCGTGCGAAGGAGGAATTCGCTTCTCCTTACGGAAAAGAGCTGCTCGCAAAGCTCGGCATCAAGGGCGAATATACGGGCATCGGCAATCTCATACTCGGATATGCCGCCGCGAAAGCCAAAGAGCCCGCACCCCGGAAGGATGATTACGTCTACCGCGTATAACGGCAGGTCAAAAGCCCTGCAAGTCCCCTCCCCGCAGGGCTTTTCCGCGATCGGGAGGCGCTTTGGATGAAATACCTCGGTTATTACGATTCCCCTCTGGGGCTTGTCACGCTTGCCGGCGATGCGGATTCCCTGACAGGCCTTTGGTTCAAGGGCCAGTCCCATTACATGTCCGGCTTGGAGAACGAAGAGACCGCCGAAAGGGAGACGGATGCGTTCCGCCAAACGAAGAAGTGGCTCGACATCTACTTTTCCGGCAGGGATCCCGGCTTCATACCACCTATTAAGGTCGAAGCCACACCGTTTCGCACGGTCGTTGCCGATATCCTGCTCACCATCCCCTTCGGGAGCACCGCGTCTTATCTGGATATCGCCCGGGAGGCTGCCCGCCGCGCGGGGCATGAAAGGATGTCTGCCCGTGCCGCCGGGAATGCGGTCGGCCATAACCCGATCTCGCTGATCATCCCCTGTCACAGGGTGATCGGTGCAGGCGGCAGCCTGACGGGATACGCAGGCGGCCTTGAAAAGAAGATATGGCTCCTGCAAATGGAGGGCCACTCAATAGAAGGTATGAAGCTTATCAGATAAAAAAGCGGGCCGGGCCGCCTGAGCCGGCCGCGCTATGGAGGTAACAACGAGCATGTTTTATAAAAAGCCTATCGATACAGCCCTGTCCTTTGATATCTATCCCGGCGAGCCGGCCAGAGACGGCGAGCAGGGGTTTGAACTCCTGCCCGACGGAAAGGTACGC
>DBXA01000101.1:4947-5093 GCA_002309235.1 Christensenella sp. UBA1224
CAGTTCGGCAAGACCTATCCCCTTTCACCCGCAGGCGAAGGCGCCTGGGAGGGGACCTTCGATATGGGAGAAGGCTTCCAGTACATATTCGTAAAGGCGGATGGAGCGGATCTGCTCAGCCCCTACCTGCCCATCGGCTAAGGCTG
>DBXA01000029.1:0-933 GCA_002309235.1 Christensenella sp. UBA1224
TTGAAGAGCGCGATGCGCGGATGGATATACTCTTTATCCGCAATCGGGAAATCCAGTATGATCACAGACGCGTAGTCATAGGGCATGACCGTATTGACATACGGAAAAGGCAAGGAAAGGATATGCGCAAGAGCGCATGCCCCGAAACCTCCATGACTGAACAGGGCGATAGTCTTATCCGAGCCGCCATCGCAGTAGAAGCGGCTGCCTTCGTGCCGGTATCCGAAACCAGCGAGCAGCTTATCGATGTTCGCAGCGATGACATCATACAGCTCTGTCGCCTTGTTTCCCTTGAAATACGGGTGCTTCCGCCAGTCGTTCTCCCAGAAATCGAAGTCTTCTTCATCTACCATCATACTGCTGAGTTTCCAGGGATGGCCGCCAAACGGGATACCTTCCCCGCTCCAGGTGATCTCCGCCATGTAATCAAGCACATGAACGGGGAGCTCCAGTTTCTCAGCCGTAGAGGCCGCCGTTTCCAATGCGCGGCCCTTCGGGGAAGAATAGATCTCCGTTATACCTTCGCGCATGAGCCTGGATGCAGCCGCTTCTGCCTGCCGCTTTCCGTCTGCGGTGAGGCAGTCATGTGCATAATCCGGTTCCCCGTGACGGACAAAGATCAAACGCATAAGTATCCTCCCAAGCTGCAGCCGGCTGCATGAAACGAGTCGTCATTTTCCCTTTTTACAGATGTGCGGACAGGATGCACAGGAACAGGAAGAGCAGCTGCATCCCTTTCCGGCTTTTATGCGGCGTATCGCGGTCCATGCGAGGACAGCCAGGACGGCGAGGATCAGTATATCCCATATATTCATGCATATCTCCTCACACAATCCCGGCAGCCATACCGATCAGGCGGACGATAAAAGCCAGTACCCAGGCAATGGCGCACTGCCACAGCACCACGTAAAGCGCCCATTTCCGCCCCATTTC
>DBXA01000029.1:1041-2583 GCA_002309235.1 Christensenella sp. UBA1224
CATTTCCATGACGGATACAACGCTTTCCTTGGCGATAAACCCGCTGACCAGGGATGTGACGATCCTCCAGTCGCCAAGCCCGACCGGTTTCAGGGCAGGCACTGCAGCGCCCGCAATGACGGCAAGGATGCTCTCGCGGGAATCCGTCACAAGGTTGAAGCGGAAGTCGAAGCTCTGCAGGAACCATACCACGATCGTAGCGATCAGTATCACCGAAAAAGCGCGATGCAGGAAGTCCTTGGCCTTTTCCCACAGGAGCTGAAGAACGTTCCTGACGCTCGGCAGACGGTAATTCGGAAGCTCCATGACAAAAGGTACGGTCTCCCCCTTAAAAAGCGTTTTGCGGTATATAAAGGCCACCAGTATGCCGACCACGATGCCCAGCAGGTACAGACCCGTAATGATCAGCCAGCTGTAAGCGGGAAAGAACGCATTCACGAAGAAACTGTAGATCGGCAGTTTGGCGGTGCAGGACATAAAAGGCGTCAGCAGTATGGTCATCCGCCTGTCGCGGTCGCTGGGCAGGGTGCGCGTGGACATGACAGCAGGCACCGTGCAGCCAAAGCCGACCAGCAGGGGCACGATGCTCCTTCCCGACAGGCCTATGCGCCGCAGCAGCTTATCCATGAAGAAAGCTACGCGCGCGATATAACCGCTGTCCTCCAGGAGAGACAGGAACAGGAAAAGTGTCACGATGAGCGGAAGGAAACTCAGCACGCCGCCCACGCCCTCAAAAATGCCCTTGAGGACCAGGCTCTGGATGGCTTTATTCACTCCACCCGCCTGCATCGCATTTTCCGCAAGGCCTTCAAGCGCTTCTATCCCGTCTGCGAGTATATCTTGCAGGAAGGGGCCAACCAGGAAGAAGGTCAGGAAAAACACCAGCGCCATGATCCCTGCAAACACGGGTATGGCGGTATATTTTCCCGTGAGCAGGCGATCGATCTTCTGGCTGCGCAGATGTTCTTTGCTCTCCCGCGGATGGATGATGCAGGCCTCCGAAACTTTCCCTATGTATTCGAAGCGCATGTCAGCCATGGCGGCGCTCCTGTCCATTCCCCTCTCTTTTTCCATCTGGAGAATGATGTGCTCCAGCATCTCCTGTTCATTCTGATCAAGATCCAGCTGCGAGGCGATGAGGCTGTCCCCCTCGATCAGCTTACTGGCGGCAAAGCGCACCGGCAGGCCTGCCCTTTCGGCATGATCCTCTATCAGATGGCTGACCGCGTGCAAAGCCCTGTGTACCGCTCCCCCATGATCCTCAGCCGAGCAGAAATCCTGCCTGAGTGGCTTTTCCTGGTATTTGGCGATATGAACGGCATGGCGGACCAGCTCCTCCACGCCCTCATTCCTGGATGCTGCGATCGGCACGACAGGCACGCCAAGCATAGCTTCCATGGCGTTGATATCCACGGTGCCGCCGTTGCCGCGCAATTCGTCCATCATATTCAGTGCCACGACCACGGGTACGTTCATTTCCAGAAGCTGCATGGTCAGGTACAGGTTGCGTTCGATATTTGTGGCGTCGATGATATCGATGAT
>DBXA01000029.1:2619-20302 GCA_002309235.1 Christensenella sp. UBA1224
GTATACGGCGACATCGAGTAGATGCCGGGGAGATCCGTTATCCTGGTATCGCTGCGGCCCCGTATGACGCCATCCTTTCTGTCGACTGTGACGCCGGGGAAATTGCCTACATGCTGGTTTGCTCCCGTCAACTGGTTAAAGAGCGTAGTCTTGCCGCTGTTCTGGTTCCCCACCAGCGCAAAGGTCAGTAACGTTCCATCCGGGAGCGGATCCCCGCTTCCCTTGGGATGGTATTTTCCTTCTTCTCCCAAGCCGGGATGTTCGGCAGCTGTCTTCCTGCGTTCTGCCCGGCCGGCCTCCGCTGTTTTCTCTACCGGTCTGACAGCGATCTTCTTCGCATCATCAACCCGCAATGTCAGTTCATATCCGCGCAGTCGGAATTCCATGGGATCACCCATAGGAGCCAATTTTACCAATGTGATCTCCGCACCGGGGACCACGCCCATATCCAAAAAATGCTGCCGCAGCGCGCCTTCACCGCCGACCTGTTCGATAACGGCAGAGCTGCCGGTCTTCAATTCATTCAGAAACATATACTCTTTACCTCGGATCAACCGATGTTCTTACCGGCCGGACTATGGACTATCTGATCATGGATCTTCTCTGCACACATCAAAACTGACATGAACAGTATAGCGATCATCCGTCCATTCCCGGGAAAAATCCATTTCATTATACCACAATCCGCCGATTTATGGCTGCTGACTCTTTTCTTCGCACCAGTTCCATGTCTTCCCGTTCAGGCGAACGATATCCTCCCCTTCCCATACGACGGAAAGAGAAGCAGGATCTGTCCATGCCGTTGAAAAGCGCCCAAGAGGATGTTTGATCGTCCCAAAGGGCAATCGGATGCTGTCCCCGGTCCTGTATACCGTGACAGATGTGCTCCCACCCAAGGCTCCTTCATCCGTAATGACAACTTCCGCTTTATAGGTGCCGGTCGGAGAAAGAAACTCCCCGCATGCCACGCTGCCAAAGTTCCCAAGGAATATCCCGAGGAATAAAAGCACCAGCGCCGGAATGGACATAAGTACCGAAAGGATCCCTGCCAGTACTTTCAGCCACCTTCGCGATCGTGCCATCAGAAACAGCACAGCGCTCAGTACAAGTATAACGGCAGCAAGGACATAACATGTCATGTTCAGGCCGTGCCCTCCGAAGAAAACGCGCAGGACTCCTGCTGACGCAGCCAGATGGATCCAGAGGAAGCTCCCGTCCCTTGAACCTGCCGGACAATCGCACAGGAGCGCCGCGGCCAGCAGGATTGCCGAGCATATACACCACGGCATTCTGTTCTCAAAATCATACTCCAGCCCCGGCAGCATGCCTATGACGCTCAGGACCAGCTCCGCCGTAAGCATGATATAGCAGACGGCAGACAGCCATTTCCGGAGAACGGCCGGATTCGGATGCATTTTCACACTCTTCCCTTGTTTTCTGTCATTACAGCCCATATACATTATACGAACCTGCAGGCGGCTTTTCAAGCGTTGTTTCACTGATGATAAAATCAACACAGGATATCTTCAAAACACCCGCGAAGTCGTGTATAATCATAGCTGCGCATCCGGATACGGCAGTCCACCGTTTCCTCCGCCGCATATAACGATGAACAGAAGGCGAAACACATGATATGTGATAATATACTCGAAGCGGTAGGGAATACCCCCATGATAAGACTCAACCGCATGGCCGAAAAAGACAGCGCCGAAATACTGGTCAAAGCCGAGCCTTTGAACGTAGGCGGTTCCATCAAGACCAGGACCGCTCTGAACATGATACGGCAGGCAGAAGAGGAAGGGCTCATCCAGCCTGACAGCATCATCGTAGAGCCCACCAGCGGCAACCAGGGGATCGGTCTTGCGCTTGTCGGTGCAGTCAGAGGCTACAGGACGATCATCATAATGCCGGATTCGGTCAGTGAAGAACGCCGCAAGCTCGTAAGGCATTACGGCGCAGAGGTCAAACTGATCCATGACGCCGGCGATATCGGCAAATGCATGGAGGAATGCCTGCAGGCTGCGCTGAACATGAGAAAGAAAAACCCGAAGGTTTTTGTCCCGCAGCAGTTCGAGAACCCGAACAACACCCTGGCACACAAGAAGTATACCGCCCTGGAGATCATGGCGCAGGTTGCCAAGCCGATACACGGCTTTTGCAGCGGCATTGGGACCGGCGGCACGCTTACAGGTATCGGAGAAGTACTCAAAGCACAATACCCGGATATCGAGATCTGGGCTGTTGAGCCGGAAAACGCCGCTATCCTCGCCGGCGGGACCATCGGCACACATCTGCAGATGGGGATAGGTGATGGCATCATACCGGATATCCTGAACAGGGAGATCTACGATGACATATACGTCGTAACAGACCAGGAGGCAATTGAGACCGCCAGGAGGCTGGCCCGTGAAGAAGGTCTCGCATGCGGCATCTCCAGCGGCACCAATGTCGCCGCGGCAATCAAGCTGGCCAGGAAGCTCGGCCCGGGAAAGACAGTGGTAACAGTACTGCCGGATACTGCGGAAAGGTATTATTCTACCCTTCTGTTCGGAGAATGACAAAGCACAGGGCAGGAAAACCGGTTCAGTATGCAGGTCCCACAGGTGAATATCCGCACTTTTTTACCAGCTGCTGCCCTTCGCTGCCGCAGATCCATTCCAGCAGCACCCGCGTTTCTTCCCCCGCATCCGAACGGGTCACCGCATAGAAATACGAAGCTAGCGGATAAGTGCCGTTTTCGATATTTTCCACCGTAGGCGCGATCCCGTTTATCGACAGTATCTTCACATCGAAGTTTTTCATCAGCTCCGTACAGTAAAACCGGAAAGAATACCCCAGGGCGTTGCGGTGATTCCTGTAGGCAGAAACACGGCTTATGATATCCCCCATATCTCCCGCAACGTTTTCCTTTATCGCCGGCATGATCGGAGTATCCCGCATGACAAAGCGCTCCAGGGCTGTCTGGCTGCCGCTCCCCTCATCACGCTGGTAAGCAAGTATCCTGCCCAGGCCCCTTACGCCGAGCTGGTCCCAGCGGTCGATCGATCCGGAATAGACACTGCGGATCTCATCAATCGTCAGCCCTTCCACGGGATTATCCGGATGAACAAAGAAGACAAACGCCTCCCTGTCAATGGGCGTATAGACCAGCTCCACTCCCTGTGAGGCCACATACTCCTCCTGTTCCCTGGAAGGCCCGGCCACAAAGATGATATCGCATTCCCCTTTCACGATCTTCCGGTAAGCATTCGCGGTAGTGGAGCACGCCACGATCTTGCGTATCTGCTCCGGCTCTTTATCCTTCATAGCTTCCGGATAGGTCGCCTGCGCAAATGCGGCATACACGGGATACAGAGCGGTAGCCCCGTCCATGCGCGGGAGTGTATCGGTATCCTCAAAACGCAGCTGCACATCCTGCTCCGTTTCCTTTGCAAGGCTGCCGGATACAAAGGGAGTATATGTCCTGTAGTCAAAATAATCGTTCATCGTTATGGTGCTGATATACTGATCGTATTGATAATCTGCCCGGAAACCGGCCCATACCAATGCAGTAATAAAGGCTAAGGTGAGAAAACGCTTCCAGTTCAGCTGTCCGGCCATTAAGAACATAAGAAAGCATTGCATCAGTATGCCAAGGAGGATATACCCGACTCGCAGGTACCAGCGGGTCTGAAATATACATATCACGATAACCGCCAGCAGTAGAATAACAGCATCCGCGATGCTTAGCAGGACAACGCGCCAGTCCGCCAACAGGGCATCCCCGATCTTTTTCAGCTTAAGCCGTTCACTTCCGCGGTTGCACACAGCGACCCAGATATTCGCGATAAGCACCGCGGCAACAATGATATACATTCTGCTATCCTCCTTTCACCGGCTTGTTTATGTCAACTATTATAATACGTTTTCTCTCGAGAGGGAAGCCGCACCCGCCGTTTTTACTTGACGAAACCTGTATTCCGGAGTATACTCACCCCAATCTTACCGACAAGCCTTTCGAACCTGCGGGGAGGTAATGGGATGGATCTGCATGATTTTGCCGACGTCGCCGAAAACTATGACAGATACCTTGAAGTGATGTATGAGCATGACGACCATCATGAGCACTTTCAGGAGTTTTATCTCGATCTGGCGAAGAGATACGGTTCCGGCGGCGTGGTGGATGTCGCCTGCGGCACAGGCGCTGTGCTTTTGTATCTGGCGCAGCATGGGATAAACGCCGACGGCACGGATATATCGGAAGAGATGTGCAAGGTCGCCGCCAAAAAGGCAGAAGCTCTGGGGCTCCATCTGAACATCATCCCGGCCGATATGACCGTCTTTGATTCCGGAAGGAAGTACTCCCTCGCCATCATAGCCCGCAGCGGGTTTATGCACCTGCCCACCCAGTTTCTGCAGGAAAAGGCTCTGAAAAACCTGCACGACCAGCTGGTCCCAGGCGGCATACTGACGCTCAACACGTTCGACCCCTGGCCGCCTGTGCAGGCGCAGCAAATGCTCACGACACCGGAGGATTACACCTTCCGTCTGGAATACACAAACCTTTCCGGCAACCGGGAGAAGATCTACAATGCCATCACCTACAACCCCTATACGCAGCAAATGTACGGCAACTGGAAATTTGTGGAATACAATAGCCGGGGCGAAGTCATTGGCGAAAGGATACGCCCCCTGCTGATGCGCCAGACGTACCGGTCTGAGATGTTCCTGCTGGCAAAGCTCTGCGGCTTTACGGTCGAGGATATCTATCGCGGCTACAACGGAGATAAAGAGGATCCGGGTGATCCTGAATCTGCTGCGAAATACAGGGAAAACCTGATCTGGATCCTGAAACGGGTATGACCATTGCAAGGATTTATGGAAACAAATGATGTAATGATACGGCATCTTCTGGATCTGTGCAGGAAGAGTGAAAAGTCCGGCATCTGGCTGTATTCCGGTTTTCTGTCGTTGGCAGAGCAGGACGACCTCCTCTCCTGCAAAGAAGCACAGGGACGCTCTTTCCGTTTGATCGGCGGTTATGATAGCGCGGAGCGAAAGATACTTGCCGCCGGGAACGAAGCGGAAGCAGGGCCGCCCGAACCGCCGATCAGCGTGATCGCCGTCAACCCGCGATCCGCAAAGTTTGCGGAAGAACTGATCCATCGGGACTATCTGGGGGCTATCCTCGCGCTGGGGATCGAGCGCAGCGTGATAGGTGATATCCTCGTGCGTGATAAACGTGCATGGTTTTTCTGCCTGTCTTCCGTTGCGGACATGGTCGCCTCCTCCCTCACGGAGGTCCGCCGGACCAGCGTGACAGCGGCAGTCATAACGGAAGACGTGCCGGAGCTCCAGCCGAGATACATGCCTCTCAGGCTGAATGTGGCATCCGAGAGGATGGACGCCATCGTTTCCGCGCTGGCAGGTATTTCCCGCGGGCAGACAGACAGACTGTTCGCCGCGGGCAAGGTATTCCTGAACGGGCGTACGACAATGGACCGGAGCCTGCGGCTCAAGGAAGGAGATATCCTTTCCGTAAGGGGATTCGGCAAGGCCGTTTATGACGGGATAGAATACGAAACAAAGAAAAAAAGGTATCAGGTCCGGGTCCGCAAATTAATCTGATCAAGCAGTCTAACGGGCCGGGAAATGCCATTTAGATCTGTTTTTCATAACATTATGCAAAGGAGCCGGAACATGAAAGCACTCGTTATCAACTGCAGTCCTGTGCGCACAGGCGCTACGGCTGAGATCGCAAGGATCGTTTCCGAACAGCTTTCCAAAAGATATGAGACCAAACAGGTCTGCATAGACGATTACGCTTTCGGATTCTGCAAAGGCTGCCGGACATGTCACATTACGGCAAAATGCGTTCAGAGCGATGATGTGGACACGCTCATGGGTGAATTTGCCCGTGCGGATGCCATCGTATCCGTTTCCCCCTCCTATTGGGCAGATATACCCGGGCAGTTCAAGGCTTTTATCGACAGGTGTACGCCATGGTGCAATACGCACGAACCGCATATGACGATCCCCAAAGGAAAAAAAGGGTATACAATAGCTTTGCGCACAGGGCCCGGTATGAAGGAATGCGAAAGGGTCATAAGCAGCATAGAGCATTTCTACGGCCATCTCGAGATCGGGTGCTGCGGCAGACTCGGCCTGTGCAATGTGGAGTATAAAGATGCCGTAAATGAGAGAAGGACCGAAATAGAAGAATTCTGCAGAATGATCTTAAAAGGAGACGAAATATGAAATACGAACAACTTCGCCGCCGCGTCTACGCGGCAAACATGCTGCTGCCAAAGTATAACCTGGTCACCTTCACCTGGGGAAATGTTTCAGAGGCTGACCGCAATGCGGGCGTATTTGCCATCAAACCCTCCGGTGTCAGTTATGAGGAGCTGAAGCCAGAGGACATCGTCGTGTTGGATCTTGCCGGGAATGTAGTAGACGGCGAACTCAACCCGTCATCCGATACAAAGACGCATATCGTGCTGTACAACTCGTTCCCTGCGATCGGCGGCATCGTGCATACGCACAGCCCCCATGCCGTCGGCTGGGCGCAGGCAGGGCTTGATATCCCCTGCTGCGGTACGACCCATGCGGATTATTTTTATGGTACCGTCCCCTGTGCACGCCATCTGACGCAGGAAGAGATCGATGACGATTACGAGATGAATACCGGCCGGACCATCGTGGAAACCTTTACAGAGCGTAAGCTTGACCCGGCCTTCGTTCCCGGGGTGCTCTGTTCCAGTCACGGTCCTTTTACATGGGGAAAAAATGCCGACCAGGCTGTCTATCACGCCGTCGTGCTGGAAGAGATCGCCAAAATGGCTTTGTATACCAAACAGATCTGCGGCGAAGCAAAAGAGGCCCCCATGCGCTATACACAGAAGCATTTCATGCGCAAGCACGGCCCGAACGCTTATTACGGACAAAAAAAGTGAACGATGTCCTCGCTTCATTGCATGCCGATGCACAGATGTTACTCCCTGATCCGGCCGGCAAGACGATCATTTGTGCAAACTTGCAGAAATGCTTGAACAGTTGAGAAAACTGTGCTACTATATGAGGAGTCCAAAGCATGGTTCATCTTTGCGGACAAAAGCCTTAAGCATTACGAAAGGGGATATCTGATATGGCAATCGACATAAACAGTCTGGTTCAGAAGGCACTTTCTCTCCTGAAGGGCGACAAGAATCTGCTCGCCAGTTTTACCAGTGATCCGGTCAAGACCCTGAAGAATATCCTTGGCAGCGATCTGCCGGAAGACACCATCAAAAAAGTTATCGAGGGCGTTAAGAAGGCATTGCCTGCCGAAAGCGCTCAGGGTATCCTTGCGAAGATCAAGAGCTTCCTCAGCAAGCTGGGCAAATAAGCTTCGATCTATCCGGCTTCATCCGGATCCGGCAGCAGGATATACTTTCGCATACAAGGGACTCCGCCTGCAGATTGCGGAGTCCCTTGTTTTCCTGCTGAAGCTTCCGCCAAACACGCATGAACGACATAACTCACGTCGGTTGACCTTAGCAATCATTCGCGTTATAATGCTTGTACGACAATGGCGATCGAGGTGGAGCGAGTGCGAAACGATGCAAACCGGCAGAATGTTTTTGCGGCAGCAAAGTTACTCCTTGCCGCCGCAGCTGTACTTTCCGCCGTTCTCGTCATCGTCCAGCTGCTTTGGATCTGCCGGTCAGGGTCCGCAGCCGGTACACAGATGTATACACCCGAGGTCGTTGCTTCGGCATTCCATCACATACTTCCCATATTATGTATATTTGGTCTTTTATCCGCTATTCTCATAATAGCCGGAATGCTCCTGCCCTTGGGGAACGAAAAGCAGCCGAAGATTGCTGTTTCAACCCGATTGGAGTTTCTGCTGAGTCGAAAAGAGAAGACAGAAGAGATGCTCCGTGAAGAAAAAAAGCGCAGGTTTATCAAACTGTATACCGCTATCTTCATCGTTTGCTGTCTCGCTGCAATGACATGGGCTGTTTTCAGCGCCGGTTCGTTTACAGAAGAGGGTTTTCATAAAGAGATGGTTTATGCCATGCCCTTCCTGATCATTTCAATGTTTGCGGCCTTCGCGGCTGCCTGGGCAGCCATGCTCCTGCTCGACAGAAGCCGTATCAGGGAATGCGATCTTGCCAAAGCAGCTCCATCCGGTCGGAGCACGGCTGTGGCAGCAGGCGGAAAAGGCCTTACAGCCGCAAGACTGTTCCTGCTTCTTGCTGCGATCGTGTTTATTATACTCGGCGTCTTCAACGGCGGCATGCATGATGTCCTCGTAAAGGCGGCCAATATCTGTACGGAGTGCATTGGCCTTGGCTGACTTAAGATCACAGCGGCTGCGCGTTCATCTGCCTTCAAAACGCCGCCTGATACAGCTCTATACGGCACTTTTGTTCAATGCGAACATAAGAGGCTTTATAGAAGGCAATATCTTTACCGGGCCGGTTAAGAACATCTGTGTGCCCGGTCTTAATTGCTATTCATGTCCGGGAGCTGTCGCCGCATGTCCGCTCGGGGCTCTGCAGAACTCCTTTGCCTCATCCGATAAACGCGCTCCGTATTATATGATCGGGATCTTGCTGCTCTTTGGTCTGATATTCGGAAGAACGATCTGCGGCTTTCTCTGCCCAATGGGGCTGATACAAGAGCTCCTCTATAAAATACCCGTTCCCAAGCTGAAGAAAAACCGTTTCACCCGGCTTCTTTCTCATCTCAAATACTTCATACTAATCGTATTTGTGATCATCATTCCCCTCAGATATGCTCTTGAGAGCTTCCCCATCCCTGCGTTCTGCAAGTATATCTGTCCTGCGGGCACTCTGGAAGGTGCTGTTGGCCTTCTCGCAAATCCCATAAACGAATCTATGCTGTCCATGCTCGGGATGCTCTTCACAGGGAAGTTCATTATACTGGTTTTGACGATCCTTGCGTGTATGTTCCTGTACAGGCCTTTCTGCCGTTTCCTCTGCCCCCTCGGTGCCATATACGGCTTTTTTGCAAAGACTGCCTTTACAGGAATCCAAACGGATCAGACCGCTTGTACGATGTGCGGAAGATGTATCCAGGTATGCCGTATGGATATCCGCCATGTCGGAGATCATGAATGCATCCATTGCGGAGAATGCATCAGTGAATGCCCGGAAAACGCGATCCGTTTCAAAGGAGGCCGGCCGGTTCCGCACGGGCCGATGATCCACAATGCGCAGGAAAAGTAAAAATATCAGAGAAATCCTTGCCTGGGCGGCCGCGCTTGTGCTGCTCGCATTCGCGCTGTGTTATTTTAATATCCCTCTGTACCCTGTTGAAGCGAAGAATGCCCGGCAGGCATTGCCCGAAACATCCGGGGATATTCCTTTCGGGAAAGAGATCGGGAACCGGTGCCCGGATTTTTCCGTTCCCGTGTACGGTGAAAAAGAAGAGCATTTCAGCGTCAGCGAGCAGGCAGGTAAGGCGACCGTCATAAACTTCTGGGCGACCTGGTGCAATCCTTGCATTGCTGAGCTTCCGTATTTTCAGAAGCTGTATGATAACTATGGCGATAAAGTATCCGTCGTCGCCATACACTCTTCCATGGTAACGGATGATGTACCCGCCTATCTTGCGAAGCAGGATTACACCTTTCCCTTTGCGCTTGACGAGACAGGCAGCGTCATATCATCCCTCGGCGGCTCCACAATGCTGCCCATGACCGTCATACTTGACAGGCAGGGCTGTATCGTGTACAATGCCGTCGGCTCCATGACCTATGAAAAACTTATGGAGATCGTATTGCCTCTCACAGGCGGGCAGTAATAACAAGGAAGTGAATAACATGGCCTCATTTATCCCCAAAGAAAAGCTTTCCAAGAAGGAGAGAAAGAAGCTGGACCGCGAAAAGCGCTGTGTATGGACTGTCCCTCCGGTCACCCGGGTAGTGGAAAGCAAAAAGCTCTACAACAGAAAAAGGCACGTCCGTGACCGGTATCAAGATCCCGGTACGGACGTGTTCCTTTCTGTCATCTCATATGCAGGACCGGCCGTTTTTTAAAGCCGTTTCCCAATTGTAACTGTTATTTCTGTTCCTGCTGTTTCTTTGTCCGCTCCGCGAACCAGCTTTCCATCTGTTTCGCGCGCTCGGTCACAGGCACATTTTCCTCATAGGGACGCGGCACAAGGCCAAACTTGATCTCAGGGCCCTTGACCGGTTTGACATACTCGATGCCGTTTATGATGACCTGGGTGATATCCTCGCGGTAGAAGGTCGGGAATTCCTCATGGCCGGGACGGAAGTAGAATATCCTGCCGGCACCGCGCTTCCAGCAGCAGCCGGATCGGAACACCTCGCCGCCGGAAAACCAGCTGATGAATACCAGTTCATCCGGATCCGGAATATCGAAGCGCTCGCCATAAGTCTCTTCCTTATCAAGTTCTATATAAGGCGGCAGTCCCTTCGCGATCGGATGCGCGTAATCGATCACCCAAACGCGCTCTTTCTCGCTGTTTTCACGCCATTTCAGATGGCAGGAGGTACCCATCAGTTTGATAAAGGGCTTGCTCTCATGACCGGAATGCAGGAATATCATGCCCATTCCATTGAGCACACGGCTGCATACGCGCTCTACGACCGCGTCCAATACCTCTCTGTGCGCCATATGACCCCACCAGATGAGTACATCGGTATCATCCAACACTTCCTGCGGGAGCCCGTTCTCCGGCTCGTCCAGTGTCGCGGTCCGGATGATGTAATCCGTGTGCTTTCCCAACATTTCGGCGATCGCCCCGTGTATGCCGTTTGGGTATACTTCTTTTATGCGCGGTTCATTCTGTTCATGCCGGAACTCGTTCCATACGGTTACCTTTACCATAGTCATATCCTCCTTTTTGCGGGATCTCCCCCAGCCATAGTATAACTCTGTTTCCCTCTGAAAGCAATACGGCCAGGTTTATCATCGTCATCCGCGATCACCCGCTGTTCGATGTCACAGGAGGACGGCCTTCTCGAAAGCATCCTGCAAAGCCATTCCGCCGATATCGGAGAAGATATACCTTTTATTTCCAGCCGGTATAACGGTGTTCCCCGCTTCCCCTTCAAAGGCCTCCTCATTCCCGCACAGTTCATTTCTCAGAACAAAGCTCCCCTGCGCAAGAGGCAGCTTCAGGAGGCCTTCCCCCCTGTTGTGCCAGTATACCGCGCAGGACTTCCCTTCATATGTAAATGCGTAAGCTGTGATATGCGCGCATGTCTTCAGCCTTTCATACTTACAGAGCACCAGGCTTCCGACCCCATCCCTGAGAAGCGTGAATTCGCTTTCCGGATCACGGAGGCGTTCTTTCACCTCGTCTGTCAGAAGATTAGTGCAGCGCGCCTCCTCCCACCTGCGCATGACCTCCAGTATATCATCCGTGCGCGGGTGCAGGCGGAACGAAACGATATTTGCCTGGATCGAAGCAGGGCAATCCCAGGCAGCGGCCTTTGATGTCCCGTATTCATACTGATCGGCCTGCGTGCCTTCGCTTTCCCCTTCCGGCAGCCGGAATGCCCACCACCCGAAATCGAGCCTGGTAAAGTCCTTCTGCATGCGAGGCGCTTCCTCCAGGGGGAACCGCGCGATCATTCGCTTGAACACCTCCGGCGGAAAGACATCAAAAGCATTGCCGCCTGCCTGAAAGTGCCAGCTGAAGTGCGCTTTTGCCGCTCCTTCCGTAAACAGGGGCTTTTCCCGCAGAAGTGAGTATACCCGCATCTGGGCTCCCGGCACATAGCGCGCGTAGGGAGCGTTTGTCCCCTCGGAACCATCCATATAACAAAAACGGAAGCCGCAATTGTACACATCCGCGATCTTCTGGGCTACTTCATCCTGCAGATCCGTATCCTGATCGATATAGCAGCTTGTTCCTCCGTACTCGCTGATATCGAGTATCCCCGCCAAAGAGCCTTCGTCATGCGGCAGGATATCCGTCGCGAAAGCTCCCCTCCCGCAGCCGGAAAAGCAGTACGGTCTCCTGTCGGTATAACCGGTATAAGAGATGATCTCCGTGCCGATCTGGAGATACCTGCATTTACCGTTCACGGGGCTTCCTGCAGGAGACTCATCCACATAGATGACCGTATCCTCCGTGCCGATCGATTTTGAAAGCATAAAACGGCGCGTATGGTGCAGCCTTCTATCTGCCTTTGGTGTCACATAACGGCTTTTCAGACCGATATGCGTCTGCAGGAAATGAATGCCGGGCAATATCCCCGCCGCCTTCACCTTATCTGTCAGTGCCTTCACATCCGCGAGCCCGCCGGGGTATTCATCGTTAAAATCATAATCACCGCAAAGGCTGAAGCCCTCCTTCGCCCTGAAAAAGGCAGTATAGTATATGAGCATCAGGCGAAAACCGCCCTTCTTTGCCAGGGCGATATGCTCATCCGCGTTCTTCAGGCTGATATCCCCCGTCCAGTAAACAGACGCGTTCAATAGCGGGTGTCTGCGGCTTTCCACACCCCTGGGAAGGCCCAGATCCCTTTCCACGCGGTCCATCACATCCAGGAAACGTTCACGTTCCGCCGCAATGAGCACTGCGCTTCCCTTAAGGTCCGCATCCCTTGTGAGATCTGCCGAAAGTATCCTTGCGCTCTTGCGCTTCTCACTGTCGATCCGAATCTCGGGGCAGCTTCCTGCTACCGTGACTGCGGCCTTCTCATCCCAGCAGACATTCAGCCACTCGCCGAAGTTTTTCCTATGGATGAGCGGCAAGGCGCAGAGCCTCAGCTCCGCCACCGGCGGTGTATCCATGCACAATCCGCCGTAATCCTCCGGCAATACGGTAAAGCCGTCCAGCGTGAATACCATGTATTCCTCCCGGATATCCACCCGTATCCTTGCCTTCACAGGCACTGTATCAAAAGCAGCATGCAGTATGCCGTCTTCATAGCGCAATCTTTCTGCCTGCCAGACAGTCCACTTGTTCGGATGCGCCAGCTTTACCTCGTTATTGAACGGCCTTTCTTGGGTCACGGAAAAAAATCGTATATCCTCGTCCGGATAAACACATTCCTCACCGTTTTTTCTTATCAGGAACCCTTTTACAGATGCATCCTCTCCCAATGTCAGTCTGAAAGCGCTGTTTTCCAGTATGATATCCGGCATATGCTCTTCCTCCCGATCGTTTTCAATGACATTGTATCACAAAGCCCCGCGGCCCGGAAGTCCTCTTGAATATCCATCTCGCGTCTTATTCATTTCCGGCATGCCAAATGTTATAATTATGCATATTCTGTGTTTTACATGCGGCTTTCCATTGACATTTGGATTATCAGCGAATAAAATATGCAAATAAGTAATCTCATATTATTGATCACCAGAAAAGAGGTTCCGCTATGGAAAGAGTATACAATTTCTCCGCCGGTCCTTCCATGCTCCCCCTGCCCGTATTGGAAAAGGCAGCATCTGAACTCATCTGCTACGGCAGCAGCGGTATGTCTGTCATGGAGATGAGCCACCGCTCCAAGGATTACGAGCCGATCATCGCCGAAGCACAGTCGCTGCTGCGTACTCTTATGGCGATACCGGATAACTACAAGGTCCTTTTCCTGCAGGGAGGCGCTTCCACGCAGTTCGCGGCTGTCCCCCTCAATCTGGCAGGCCGCATGCCCTCCGGCAAAGCCCTCTACGCTGTATCGGGGCAGTTTTCCGGCAAAGCCTACAAGGAAGCGCAGAAGCTCGGCATCAACGCAGCGTGCATCGCTACTACCAAGGATACCAATTTTGACCATGTGCCTGTGATCACCCCTGATATGGTCGATGCGGATGCTTCTTATCTGCACATCTGCCTCAACAACACCATATACGGCACAAAGTACCCTTATATCCCGGAAACAGGTTCTGTACCGCTGGTAGCGGACCTTTCCTCCTGCATCCTTTCCGAGCCCTTTGATGTGAGCCGTTTCGGCGTCATCTACGCAGGCGCGCAGAAGAACATGGCCCCCGCGGGGCTGACCGTCGTTATCGTACGGGAAGACCTGCTTGGTTTCGCCAAGCCCGATATCCCCACCATGCTGGATTGGAAGACCATGGCTGAGAACGATTCCATGTACAATACGCCGCCCTGCTACGCCATTTATATGGCCAAGCTGGTATATGAGTGGCTGCTGGATTTGGGCGGCCTCGGCAAGATGAAAGAGCTGAACGAGAAAAAAGCATCCCTTCTGTACGATTACCTCGACAGTCAGGACTATTACATAGCGCCTGTTCAAAAGGAAAGCCGCAGCATGATGAACGTCACCTTCGTAACAGGCGATGCGGATCTTGATGCGAAATTTGCCAAGGATGCCGCACAGCAGGGCCTCAAAAACCTGAAGGGCCACAGGAGCGTGGGCGGCATGCGTGCCTCCATATACAACGCGATGCCCTATGAAGGTGTGGAGAAGCTGATCGCCTTCATGAAGGATTTCGCCGATGACAACCCAAAAAATAAGTGATAAGAGGTAATATCATGAATATAAAGCTGCTGAACAAGATCGCACCTGTCGGCATAGAGAAATTCGGTCCCGGATATACCATAGGAACAGACGTACAGGATCCGGACGGCATACTGGTACGCAGTGCTGCCATGCATGATATGGCATTCAATCCGGAGCTGAAAGCCATCGCCCGTGCAGGCGCAGGCGTAAACAATATCCCAATAGACCGCTGCAGCGAAAACGGCATCGTCGTATTCAACACGCCCGGCGCAAACGCGAATGCCGTAAAAGAGCTCGTCCTGTGCGGATTAATGCTCTCCTCCCGCGATATCATACAGGGTTCTCACTGGGTATCGGGCCTGAAGGATGATATCGCCGCCCAAGTTGAGAAGGGCAAGGGACAGTTCGCCGGTACAGAGATATACGGAAAGACGCTGGGGATAATAGGGCTCGGCGCCATCGGCCGCATGGTCGCAAATACTGCCGTGCACCTTGGCATGGAGATCGTCGGCTGCGACCCGTACCTTTCCGTCGAAGGCGCCTGGAGCCTGAACCATCATGTGCGCCACGCTGCAAATTACGATGAGGTCTTCGAAAAATGCGATTATATCACACTGCACGTACCTTCCAACCCCTCTACCCGCGGCATGCTGGATGAAGCTGCCTTTGCGAAGATGAAGGACGGCGTGCGCATACTGAACTTTGCCCGGGGAGACCTGGTGGTTACTTCAGCGCTGAAAGCGGCATTGGCAAGCGGAAAAGTTGCCCGTTATGTGACGGATTTCCCGTCGGATGACATCATAAACACACCCGGTATCGTGGCGATCCCCCACCTCGGCGCTTCTACAGAGGAGTCAGAAGACAACTGTGCTGTGATGGCTTCTCTGGAGCTGAAGGATTACCTGGAAAACGGCAATATCACCAACAGCGTGAATTACCCGAATGTATCCATGCCGCGCAGCGGCGATATGCGCATATGCGTTTTCAATTCCAACGTGCCGGATGTCCTGAGCGGCATTTCCGCCGTCCTGAGCTCGCAGGGCGTCAACATCGAAAACCTCACGAACAAATCCCGCGGCTCAAACGCCTATACCTTGATCGATATCTCCGGCAAGCTGTCGGAAAGCGAGATCGACAGGATCCGCCAGATCAACGGCGTTATCCGCGTACGTGTGATCGGTAAACCAATAACAAGTAAACACGCATAATGACAGGCGCTGCTGCCGGGCTGAACGAAAAGCTGCGGCAGCAGTTCTTTTTTCTTCATCATTTCTGCAAGATTATTTCGGACCACCATTGCCAACTGCAGGCCTGCTGGGATACAATAACAGCAGGAGGTCGATACTCATGGTCCATGTATTGGAAGCAAACAGACCTTTGCAGGGAAATTTCACGATCGATGACGCCTTCTGGAATCCAAAGCTGCGTACTCTCTTTGATGTGACTCTGCCCGATACTTTCGATAAATTCGAAAAAGACGGGACTCTTGACAACTTTCGCGATGTCATCGCCGGAAAGAGCAGGACACACCGCGCCTGCCCCTGGCACGACGGGCTGCTGTACGAGACCATCCGCGGCGCATCGGATTACATCGCCCGCGGCGAAAAGAGCGATGCCCTGATCAGGCGCATCGACAGCTATGCGGATCTGATCGCACAGGCACAGGATGCCGCAGGCGGAGGCTATATCCATACGCTGGTGCTGCTGAACTTCCCCTCCTTCCGCTTTGGCGAGAACGGGGGAAACATCCTTTGGCAGCACGATCTGTACAACCACGGTTGTCTTTTCGAAGCCGGCGTGCATTATTACAAGGCCACAGGCAAGACAAAGCTGCTGGAAACAGCTTTGAAAGCGGCAAATGCCCTGGCTGCGGAAATCGGCGAGCCTCCGAAGAAGTGGGTCATACCGGGCCATTCACTGCCGGAATATGCCCTGATGGAACTGTATGAGCTGGTAACAGATGAGCCGGATATCGCCGGAAAGGTATCCTGCAAAGTCAACCCGGACGCTTATCGCGAGCTGGCAAGGTTCTGGATCTTTGCCCGCGGCCGTCACGAACATCGCACCAATCATCCCCGTTATATGGGCGAGTACTCCCAGGACCATGCGCCGATCCATAACCAGGTCCAGGCGGTCGGGCATGCCGTGCGCGCGACACTGTATTATACCGGTGTCACCCGTGAGGCAATGCTGGACGGCGATCAAGAGCTCTTAAAGGACAGCATGCGCCTTTGGGATAATATGGAATACTGCAAGCTGCATATCAACGGCGGGATAGGGGCGACGCACTTTGAGGAAAAGTTCGGTACCGATTACGACCTTGTCAACAGCGCCTACCTGGAAACCTGCGCGACCGCGGGCCTGATCTTCTGGGCGGAATCTCTCAGCCGGGCTACGGGCAGCGCACGGTATTTCCAGACGATTGAGCGGGGATTATACAACCTGATGCTGTCCTCCGTTGCCCTTCAGGGCGACAGTTATTTCTACTGCAATCCCCTTATCTCCGATGGCAATGACCATCACTGGGCCTGGCACAGCTGTCCCTGCTGCCCTCCCATGATCCACAAGACATTCGGCATGATCGATAAGCTTGTGCTCGCGCAGAACGATGAAGGCATATTGGTAAACCTGTTCATAGGAGGCAGCGCCAATATACAATTCCCATGGGGCGTCACGCAGATACACGCCGAAACAGGCCTTCCCTGGAAGGGCAGTTATTCCCTGACTGTGGATAACGCAAACCGCCCCTTCAAGCTTATGCTGCGCGTACCCGGATGGTCACAGGCGATACGCTGCAGCATCAACGGTACCGCGATCGAACCGGAAATTGAAAACGGATATGCTGTTTTCACCGTAAAACAGGGTGACAGCGTTGCCTTTACCGACCCGATGGATGTCAACCGCATCGAAGCGCACCCATATGTGTCTGCCGATCGCGGCCGCGTCGCTTTGGCCCGAGGGCCTCTGATCTACTGCGTGGAAGGCATTGACAACCACGGTGAGACGGACTTCACTCTCGCGGCCGATCCTGACTTTAAGGCAGAGGACCGCCCGGATCTGCTGGGCGGCATCGTCATCATACGCGGCAAAAAGCAGGATGGGGAACCATTTACCGCCGTACCTCTGTATACATGGGATAACCGTATGGCAGGCAAAATGAACGTCTGGCTCGATCAGGAGGGCAAGGGCGATACCTGGAGTACGAAGGGCTGGGAAAACCGCCTTTATCGTCCGTATCACCCCGGATAAATA
>DBXA01000029.1:20334-20876 GCA_002309235.1 Christensenella sp. UBA1224
GGAAAGGAGATCATCGTATGAAACAATTGAATGTCGCCATCATCGGCCAGGGGCGCAGCGGACGCGATATCCACGGGCAGTTCTTCCTCAGTAATGCAAATGAAAAATACAAGGTTGTCGCCGTAGTCGATGCTCTGGAAAAACGGCGCGAGCGGGCAAAGGCAGAATATGGTGAAGGCGTTTCCGTCTATGCGGATCACAGAGCGCTTTACGGACGCAAAGATGTCGATCTCGTCGTAAATTCGAGCTTTTCACACATGCATTTTCCCGTAACGATGGATCTTCTTACGCATGGCTTCAATGTTGTAGTGGAAAAACCGTTTTCCGCTCATGTAAATGAATGCCAGGGCATGATCAACGCGGCCAGGGAAAACCATGTTATGCTCTGCGTATTCCAGCAGAGCCATTTCGCGCCTTATTACCGGCGCATACGGGAGATCATGCAAAGCGGCATACTCGGCCGCCCGGTACAGATCAGGATCAAATTCTCCGGTTTTGGGCGCCGTTGGGACTGGCAGACAAGCCAGCGTTACTATGGCGGC
>DBXA01000029.1:20922-21512 GCA_002309235.1 Christensenella sp. UBA1224
GACATTTTGGACTGTGAAGAACTCCCGCCCATGATATCAAGGCTGGACAGCGTGAACAGCTTCGGCGATGCCGAGGATTATGTCAAGATCCTCCTCATGCCGAAAGGAAAACCCGTGATAGATATCGAGATAAGCTCCTGTGATCCTTTCAGCGATCATACCTATGAGCTGCAGTGCTCAAACGGCGGTCTGAAGGCCACGACCAGGCATATCCACTATAAGTACTTCAAGCCGGAAGAATGCCCGGAGCAGCACTTTACCTTCGATCCGATCGAAAATGCNNGAAGGTTTCCCGGCATACTGCTCAGAAAAGCTCAAGTGGTACGAAGCAGACGAGGATATGGACGGAGACGCGTTCAACAGCGCTGTAAAGCTGTATTATGACAACATCTATGCGCATCTCACGCAAGGAGCCGAGCTTGTGATAAAGCCCGAGAAGATACTGCAGGAGATCGAGCTGATAGAAAAAGTGCACGCACAAAACCCGATGCCGATCCGATTGTGAGAAAAAGGATCCCGGCAGGCGCGAAAGCTTGCCGGGATCCTTTCCTCTGCGGCAGCGTTTCTGATCAAGCACCGCCGCTCTTATC
>DBXA01000029.1:21569-29527 GCA_002309235.1 Christensenella sp. UBA1224
ATGCTCACCTTCACATCGTCCGCCACGTGGGAAACGACAGATTTTTCCAGTTCGTCCCAGGCTTCCACAGCCCCTGTCCTTTGCTCTTCAACATATCTGTCCAGCAATTCGCGGTAAGAATACATGGACCAGACCGTATCACTGATCCCATCCGGTGAATCCATTGCCACCGAATCAAGGAAAAGCGGTATATCATCGGAGGGTTCAAAAAAGGAACGGAGCTTTCCCATGAGGCCCTTTGAGGCTTCATTCTTTCCGCTCGTGGAAGCGGAGATCAGCTTTTCACGCTTTTTCTCATTCAAACCGGTATTGACTTTCAGATGGAGCTGAAAAACAGAATCCTCGTCTTCTATCCAGAATTTCCCTTCTACCTCGCCGGCGATCGAACGCATCATGCCCAGCATCTCTTCGGTAAGCAGCCTCAGATGCAGCTTATTCTTCTGGGACAAGCCCTTATAAACTGCCGTTTTTTCAGCCTCCAGCAAAGCTCTTTCCATGTTCCCGCCCTTGCTGGTGATCGTTATGATATCCGTTTTCATAGTTTTTCCTCCCTATTCGATCGTAAGTATATCTGAAAAACCGGTTACCTCAAAAACTTCATTCACGATATCATTTACATGCGTTACTTTCATCCCGCCCTGTCTGCTCATGATCTTCTCCAGAGACAGGAGCAGCCTGAGGCCTGCGGAAGAAATGTATTCCAAAGCACTGAAATCCATTATCAGCTCTGTAATACCGCTCAGGTCCTTCAGTTCCTTCTCCATCTCAGGCGCGGTCATCGTATCCAGCCTGCCCTCCGGCGCGACCTCAAGTACGGTCCCATTCTGTTTCTTAGTGATTTTCATCCTATATCCCCCTTTTAAATTATCTTATTCGAGCAGACTCAGCCAGCAGCGCTGCGGTCTGCTTGTCAGACATCCTCTTTTAAAACCAGTGTCAGGTTATTCAGATTCATCGAATAGGTATATCTCGCCTCATCAGCGATGCGCATCGCGAGCCGTATGCCTACATCCTTTTCCACCTTGTCGGCATTCATCATATGGCTGACCGGGTCAAAAGCTGTGCAGTCATCCCGGAATCGCATCGTCCAGCGGTTTTCCTTCTTCTGTATCCTGATATACAAATGATTGCCGCCGCGGCTGTGCGCAAAGCCGTGATCAACGATGTTCCCGCCCATCTCCTCGATACACAGCGCCAGATGAGCTGCCAGACGGCGGTCCCCTCCATGTGCAATGCAGAAAGCCTCCGCCGCTTGGGAGAATGCCATCACCTGCTCCATATTGCAGATGCCTGCTTCCAAAGCATCCTCCGCAGGAACGCCAAACCGATCCGTAAGAAGCAGTATATCATCCCGTTTCCAGGTTACCTTCCCCTTTTTCCTCCAGATATGGCAGAGCATTGCAAGCAAAGCCATGCTTTCCGCTGTCAAAAACAGGAACCATGCGCCTTTCAGCCCCAGTGCACCTGACAGCACCAAAACCGCGGCGATCGGGAATACAGCGCCTTCCAATACTGAGATGATCTCCATCTCAACAGCCTTTTCCATACCGAGCCAGCAGTTTTTCAGCGCGTTGTTGACGCAGCAGGGTATCAGACCTATGGCAAAGATACGGAGCCCATATATCGCCATCGTTTGGCTTTCTCCTGCGTTAGGGATGAACAGCGTGACGCACGGCCGCGCAAAGACCAGCAGAAGCGCAGCGGCCGTTGCCCCCAGTACGCACGCATAGCTCAGCATACATCTGATCAGTTCCTTAAGCCCCGTCCTGTCCTCTTCATTGTACAGGATACCGGAAAGCGTAAGCGCAACACCGCCAGTTCCGGTGCTTATGCAGTTGCTTGCATTGATGATGGTATTGATGACGGTGAAGGCTGCCACTCCCACTTCTCCGCCTTTGCCAAGCAGTATCTTATTGACAGCAAATATCATGACCACCGATGAAGCCATACAAAACACTGTCGGGACCCCGCCCCGGATCAGCTCGCGTATCTTTTTCATGCTCACAAGCCCGGCCGAGAAGCGGAATACGCATTTTTTGGACACGAAATAGCTCCCGCCGATGAAGAGGGCTGCGTAATAGCTGATCGAGGATGCAAGGCCCATACCGAACATGCCGCCGTGGAACACCAGCACGTTCAAAAGATCAAAGCCTATATCCGCGATCGTCATACCGAGCACAGCGCAGATCAGGAGGGTGCTCTGCCCCGCCATCTGGAGAAACGGCACCAGTATAAGAGCTCCCATTGTCGCCGGTGCGCCTATGACAAAGCCTGCCATATAGCTCGAAGTATCCGCAAGAAGCGCTTCATCTTCGGCTCCCAGCAGGCGGCCGAGCGGCACGCGCACCAGCAGTACGATCATCACAAAGGCAGCTGAAAACACCGCCGCCACAGCAATGGAAGAGGAATATCCGGCATTCGTGTCCCTTTGATCACCCCTGCCGAGCGACCTCGCGCAAGATACCTGTGCGCCTGCGCAGAGCATGCTGCCCACGGCCCCGATCAGCAGCAAAAGAGGGTTGGATAAGCCATAAGCCGCCAAAGCACCGTCTCCGAGGTAACGGCCTATCATGATATTATCGATAAGCAGGCATAATGATACCGTAAGCGCTGACAATATCTGCGCAGAGAGCATCCGCCGCACCAGTTTTCCTATCATTTCCCCACCAGCCAGGTATGAGAATAGTCGCTGCTGTTTACCGGCTCCAAAGGGCAAACCTGCGTCAAGTCTTCCCGCCCGGTCCGGGATCCTCACTGAGCAGCGCAGGATCTTTACACATAAAGAGACCAGTATTGTTTAGTATAACGAAAACATGGTTAAAATGCAACCGCAAACAAGGCGTAAGTCCCGCTTCCCTCCGTTATATCCTGCTGAAAGCTTTTTGAAGCGGTTGAAACAATCCCCGCAATCTGTTATCATTTTCGGTATACAATGCACAGATGCGGGAACGCGCCTGTCATTCTCTTCCGGAAATGAGGATATCCTTATGAAACAAGAAGAACTGATCCGGTTTGATATGAAAAAACCGCCTATGCGCACAGCCTGGTACCTGCGTCCTCTTACGGCCCTCTTGAGCGCTCCGGATGTGCTGATCCACCGGACAAAGATCGTCAGGACCGGTATGGAAGGGATCAAGCCGCCTTACCTGCTCCTCTGCAATCACAATGCCTTTCTGGATTTCAAAGTAGCCACTATGGCAACTTTTCCGCACCGGGCGAACTACATCGTCGCCATCGATGGTTTTATCGGGCGCGAATGGCTCCTGCGCCGCGTAGGCTGTATCTGCAAGCGCAAGTTTACAAACGATGTCCTGCTGATCCGCCAGATCCGGCGTTCACTGCAAAACGGTGATATCTGCATGATCTATCCGGAAGCGCGCTATTCGCTTTGCGGTACGACGGCGTTACTGCCTGCCTCTCTCGGTACACTGTGCAAGCTTATGCGCGTTCCCGTCGTCACGCTGATCTGCCATGGGCATCATATCGATTCTCCGTTCTGGAACCTGCATCCGCGTGGCGTAAAGCCGACAGAGGCGGAGCTGACCCTTCTTTTTACGCCTGAGGAACTAAAAAACACCTCTGTCGAAGAGATCAACAACAGGATCGTATCCGCCTTCCAATACGATGAATACGCCTGGCAGAAAGAGCGCGGTATCGCCGTTACCTGGAAAAAGCGCGCCGAAGGATTGGAAAAAGTCCTGTACCAGTGCCCGAATTGCAAAGCGGAATACCGCATGGCTTCCGAAGGAGCGAAGCTGTTCTGCCGCGCATGCGGAAAGATCTGGCATTATACAGAGCTCGGGGAGCTCCGGGCCGAGACAGGCGAAACGGAATTTCCGCATATTCCGGACTGGTACGAATGGGAGCGTTCTATGGTACGAGCCCAGGTCGAAGCCGGAACATACGATACGGGTGAGCTGCCCGTGACAGTCCGTTCCCTTCCGAACGCGAAAAGGTTCATCCTTCTCGGGGAAGCGACCCTGCGCCACGATATGCAGGGCTTCACAGTACGAGGCAAGGATGCGGACGGCGATCCTTTTGAAATGATCAAGCCCGCTTCCTCTATGTATTCATGCCATATCGAATACGAGTATCTCGGCAAATTCGGTGATTGCGTCGATCTGAATACACTTGAGGATACCTGGTACATCTACCCTCACGATTGTGATTTTGCCGTGACCAAGATGGCACTTGCAACAGAGGAGCTTTATCTGAAGCTGCAGCGGGATTCGGGCCGTCGGAACCTGCCGGGCCTTGCTTGACCCCGAAAACGAACAACAGATTGAAAGCACGGGCAACGGACCTGTACAGTCCCTCAAATTGCAGGCCCCGCCCAAAGCGAACGCCGTTCCCCCTCATATCAGGAGGAACGGCGCTCATATGTTTATCCCGTTATCTTATATCAGGGTCTTCGCGCTGCCATGAGCTCCGCCATGGTCTTTTCCAGACGCAATTCACAGGAACGTATCTCAAGGCCGGCCTGGGCCAGGAAGAAGCGCAGGTAGAAGGTCCCCATGTCTATGACGTTTGCCTCCACTGTCCTCCATTCCCTGTCAGCACCCTTTAGCGTTACGGTTTCAACGAGGTCACGCCCCTTGAACACGGAAAGCGACATCTGGGATACATCGTTGGCATCCACGCTGCGCAGCTCCATGCGCATGCGGTAGAGACCTCCCTGCTTGACCGCCACGGTGAACCGGGTATTCGCGCCGCGCTCCATGCAGATGCGTTCCACCGGCAAAACGATATGCCCCGCGTCAGCCGGATCCGGTTCGACCGTGATGAGAGATATCTCTTCCCCGTCAAAGGAAGGCGCCTGGGCAAGAGCCTCGTCAAGAGGTGTCTCACGCCCCAGCAGGCGAAGCAGCGCCGGGCTCTCAAGTATGAAGCGGCATATATTTTCGGCACTGCGCAGATATTCCTGCCTGGTCACGGCGCCGTTCCCGAGCGCTTCGGCGGAATTGTCGCGGTTGGAATTGGCGCCGGCATCCGCAGCCACCATATACAGGTCGTTCTGGGCACGGATCATTGCCGCCATGTTGCTCCGTTCCCCCGCGGCACCCTCATCGTTCCCGCGAGCCCACCAGTCTGTCATCACCTGGCCGGTGAAGCCCCAGTCCCCGCGCAGTACGGTGGTCAGCAGATCGTAATTGCTGGCAGTCCAGAAGCCGTTGATGGGATTATAGCTGCTCATGATGGAACGGGCCTTCCCCTCTTTCACGGCGATCTCAAAGGCCTTCAGATAGATCTCGCGCAGCGCCCGCTGTGAGACGACTGCTTCCACATCGTGGCGATGCGTCTCCTGGCTGTTGCAGGCAAAGTGCTTGATCGTACCTGTGACGCCGTAGGGATGCATGCCCTTGAGCTGCGCGGCTGCCATACGCCCCGTGAGGAGCGGGTCCTCCGAGAAGTACTCGAAGTTGCGGCCGTTGAGCGGATGGCGGTGGATATTGATGCCCGGGCCGAGAAGCGTATCGACGCGGTTCTTCCTAAGCTCCAGCCCCTCGTACTCATAAAGCTCCTCTACCAGGTCAAGATCGAACGTGCATGCCTGACATGTGCCGTTTGGCATGGCGAACGCGCGGGTACCGCAGTCCATACGAATGCCGCTGGGGCCGTCCGCGCAGCATGCCGTGGGAATACCCTTGGCGAGCAGCTCCGGCGTCACGCCGCCGAAGGCGCCCGCTGTGCCCGCCGTTACCTTGGGCGAGCACATGCCCTCGCCGCGCACCAGTGTGACCAGCTCCTCGTCCGTCAGCTGGTCGACAAATGTCTCCAGGGATACCTTCCCGTCCAGTACATCCCCCAGCTTCCATCCCTTATCACCGGTGCAGAGCCGTGCCGCCGGCAGCCTTTCCGCGCGCCGGCCGGCAAGGTCTATCGTGCGCAGCGGAGTATCCTCCCATGCCTTTTCCCCATTCTTGCCGGGGCGCAGGCGTTTGAAGGGAGTGACAGGCGCGAGGGCCTCTTCCAGCTCCTCCACGACCGTCTCCTCCAGCATCATAGAGCCGACCGGGACAGCGCTTTTTACATCCGTGCCCGCGAAGAAGCGGTATTCCCCTGCCTCCAGCACCCAGCAGTTTGCATGCCCTGCAGCGCCGCTGTCGTCATAGGAGGCAAGCGCCTCGGCAGCGCAGGATAGCTTTAAGCAGGCGCTCCCGCCGGGCATGAGCTCAGAAGTCTTCGCGAAATCCACCAGCACGCGCGCGGGCTGGCCCAGCCTGCCCTGGGGCTTTTCAACATACAGCTGCACGACCTCGCGGCCGGCTCTCTTCCCTGTATTGACGACCTTCGCCTCCAGGGTGAAGACACCGCCCTCTGTGCACACTGCGCCATAGGACACATCAAACGCGGTATAGCCCAAGCCAAAGCCGAAGGGATAGACGACCGCTTTGGGATCGAAAGTCTCGAAATAACGGTAGCCTACGTAGATATCCTCCTGATAGATATTGCGCGAAGCGCTGCCGAAATTCCTGTAAGCGGGATAGTCCTCCAGGCGGCGTGCGATGGTATCGCTGAGCTTACCGGAGGGATACGCCTTTCCTGTCAGTATGTCCGCCGTTCCGCGGCCGCCCTCCTGGCCGCCCTGCCATACATAGAGCACCGCCTGCGGGTGGTACTCCTCCACCCAGCCCATATCGATGATATTGCCTACATTCAGCACCACCGCAACGCGCCTGAACGCCGCGCATACCTTGGCGAGCATATCCCTTTCCGCTTTGGTGAGGTAGAAACTCCCCTCATCGGCGGTATTATCCTTATCTTCACCGGCAGTACGCCCTATGATCACGACGGCGCCGTCGCTGCGCGCCGCGGCATCCGCAGCTAAGGAATCCTCCAGCGGCATCTCCTCCTGGAACCAGGGCTCCGCCGCCCAGCCCTGTCCCGTATAGAAGGGATGGTCGATCAGCCATGCCTCATAGGCTGCCTTCACTCCCTGGTCTACGATGACTTCCCCGTCCTCTTCCAGCGCCTGGGTGATCCCGACCACAGGAGCGGTGTTCACCATGCCGCCCGACCCCGTGCCGCTCTTGTAATAATTGAACTGACTGCGCCCGAAGACAGCCACACGGCTCCCCGGGGCGAAGGGCAGAGCGCCTTCATTCCGCACGAGCACAGCACCGGCCGCGACAGTCTCCCTTGCCTTTGCCGCGTACGCGTTCACATCAAAAGTCTTCATTTTATCCTCCTCTTTTCCTTTAGCTCGCTTACTGATCCCCGTATGGCGGCCCCTTGGGCAGGGACCGCCCGGATCCTGCCTTTCTTCAAAAAAGTATACCATGGAGGGCGTCATCATGTCTACTGGCCCCTTCTCACGCATCAGGGGCACCGTTCCCCTATCTCCTGCCCTCGCCGTGGATCTCCACATGGAGCATGCCCGCGCTCTCTCCGCCCGTCACGCCCAGCACGTCCACCCTGATAAACCTCGCCGGGATGCTCCCCTCGAACCGCACCGGCAGGTAGCTCTGCCCGGAAGCCCTCCCCGAGGCAGCCTGTCTCCATTCCTTTCCGTCCTCCGAGACGGACACGGCATACTCGTACCAGTTGCCGTCGCTGAGCCACTTGATCGTCAGTCCCGGCGTCTTCGTAACAGTACCCAGGTCCACCTGCCACCACTGCGGACAGGGACCGGCGGCGATCCAGGGCTTTTCCACCTTTCCCCGGTTGATGTTCTCCGGCCCCGCGCCGTCTCTCGAGGAGGATGCCTCTGTGGGCTTTCCCCTGCCGATATCCAGCTTGAACCATGGCTCCAGCTTGAGCGACTGCGGTATGGAGAATCGCTCCTTCGCGTCCACCGCGTATATCGGCCGCGAGGCGGGCGGTTCCGCCTTCGGGCCGGGCAGGTGCTCCCGCGGATCAGGCGCTGTCTCAAGGGTTATCTCCCCCGCCTCCAGGCCTTCCGCTTCAGCGCGCAATGTCACGCTGCCCGGCTTGAGGCCCGCGCGCAGGAGAGCGCT
>DBXA01000029.1:29578-32664 GCA_002309235.1 Christensenella sp. UBA1224
CTCCGCAGGTCCTCGCAGCGCAAAGCGCACCTCCGGCTCCGCGCTGTGCACACAGGTGCCGTTTTTATCCACGATCAGCGCGTGCACCAGCATCAGGTCGCTCCCGTCTGCGGTCCAGGTGTTCTCCCCTGCCCATTGCGGCCGCAGCACGATCCTTTCCGGCATTCCCGGCGTGCGTACCTCGTACGCCGCGGCAGCTTTCCCTTCTATTAATGCCTCTGCCCGCAGGACGCCCGCCTCCCAGGGCACATCCTGAAAGACGATGGGCGGGTGCACCTCGTCCGGCAGCCCCCTTTCGCGCAGGCGCTCATCGTATACATGCGCGTTGGCCCAGCCTTCGCTGCCCGTAAGCGTGCCTATCTCCCTCCCGTTCAGGATCAGCCTCGCCTCCGGCGCGTTCGTGTATACCTGCACGTCCCGGGGGGAATCCTCCGTCCACTCATTCGCGATAAAGCACTTCGCTCCTGCCAGAGCGATATCCTGCTGAGCGTCATACATGTGATAGGCGTACTTGGGCAGCCGCTGCAGATCCAGCATACCCACAGCCCCCTCGCTCTCCTCATAACCCCGGTTGTGGTCGATGCCCGCCCACATGGCGGCCCCGGCAAGGCGCCCGTCCAGCCGCAGCGCCGCGTACGCCTCGAAGCGCTCCTGGGCATTGCGGATCATAGCCTTCTCGCCGCCTGTGTAAAAGCTTACATGCTCGCCCCGGCGCACGCGCCTGAGTGTCGTCATGGGGCCGAACTGCTCTGTCCAGTTGTCCCCGTATTCCCGCACATAATGAGGCCTGTCCGTCGCGCCCCGGAAGGAGTGATGGTAGATGACCGGATAGTGCTCCGCGTAGGCGTACTGGCTGTCACACGCGCACCAGGCCTCATCCGGGCCCATCTCTTCCCGCACGATCTCCAGCTGCCTTTTGGCGAAATACTCCGGGTAATCCGTCTCGTTGAGGATAGGCTCCCAGAGGCAGGCGCTGGGGTGGTTGCGGTTCATCCGTATGAGCCTGCGCGTGTTCTCAAAGGATCTTTCATCGAACAGCACGCTCTCCGGGTGGATCTGCCAGCCCGGTGTCGGTATCACGCAGAGCACGCCCATCTCATCGCAGGCATCCATGAAGGCCCTGTCCTGCGGGTAGTGCCCCAGCCGTATGGAGATGATCCCGCTCTCCCGGAGCAGCCTAACATCTCTCCTCTGGGCGCTGTCCGGTATGGCAAAGCCGACGTATGGGTATTCCTGGTGCCGGTTCGCGCCGTTCAGGAACAGCTTTTCCCCGTTTATGAAAAAGCCCTCCGGCCTGAATTCGATCCTGCGTATGCCTATCCTCTCGCTCACCTCGTCCACAATCTCACCGCCTCGCATGAGCCGTGCCGTCAGCGTGTACATTTGCGGGTGATGCGGGTGCCAAAGCCGCGGCCTTCCCACCGCAAAGCATGCCCTCTCAGCGCGCTCATCGCCGGCCCGAAGCAGCTTTTCCTCGCTTCTCCAGACTGCCGCTCCGTCAAGCAGTATCTCCAGCCGCACCGGCATGTCTTTACTCCCCGTATTCTCAAAGTGCGCGTCGACTGTTACTTCAGCCCTCTCTTTGCTCACCTGCGGGTAATGCACGAACAGCCCGCCGGAAGCCGTCCTGCCTGCGTGAACCGCCTCCGTAAAGTGTACCCTCGGCCGCACATGCAGCCAGGCATCCCTGTAAAGCCCTCCGAAATAGCAGAAGTCCAGGGCGGTCTGCGGCTTTCCCGGCGGCACATCCGGCATGTCGGAATTGTCTACCCGCAGCACCAGCAAATGCTCTTCGCCGCAGCTGATCCCTTCCAGGTCAAATGCCATCGGCAAAAACCCGCCCGTGCGCACCCCCAGGGGCATACCGTCCAGCCAGGCGTCCACGCGCTGCATGGCAGCCTCAAGCTCTATGTACATATCCATCCCTTCGCACTCCGGGGGGATGGTAAAGCGCCGCCTGTACCAGCTTTCCCCCTGGTAATTGCGCCCTCCGGAGCACATGAGCGCCTCCTCCCGCACGGTATGCGGAAGTGCTGCCATCTCCCAGTCGGTATCGTCATACGCCGTTTCCCAGACGCAGACGCCCCTCTCACGCCCCTCCGCGTGTTTCACAGGCGCCGCGCCCCGGAAGAATCTCCACCCCAGATCCATAGACAATTTTCTGCGCTGCATTCCATTTCCTCCCCGTATCAGCCCGCGGCCTTTTTTCTATCACCGGTCCATGATGTCCCACCAGAAGGCAGCCCACACAAGCTCACCCGCCGATCCGTTCACAACGCTGTGAAGGGCATCCGGCGGTATATAGGCGACATCTCCGGGACCGACAGGGTACCGTATCCCGTCCACCATTACGGACCCGTTTCCCTTTGTGAAAATGTACACCTCTTCCTTATGGTGCCTGTGAGGCTCCATCTCACCTGCTCCGTTCAGGTATCCCCATGCGTGGGCAAACGGAGCCTTGAGCCCCGATGGAAGCACATCGCTTGCCAGAATGGTGCCCCCGTGCGCTTTCTGCGCTTTTGCCGGATCAAAACGGCTGATGATATCCATAAAACTCTCCTCTCTTGTTGTGACGGATCATCTCTTTATATGCTCTTTGATCCCCGATCCGTTTCCGATTTATCTTGTTCTTATAGTATCATAAACTATATAAAAAGTACATTGCTGCGTAAACATCAGTATGCCCTACGCACAGAACAGAGTCATGGAAACAGCCGCCATATTACCGTTACCGCTTCTTCCGCATCCTGCACTACCCCCTGTGTGTTTAGTAATACTATACAGGGGAATGGTCGCGGAATCCAACCTCCCTTGTTTTGCAGTTTCTGTCTTTCTTAATGTCATTTTTCTATTCATGTATTCTGCGTATTACGTTTCATAGTAAGGGGCTCCCCAGGCAGGGCTCGAAACTCGCGGCACGGTGCCGCTCGGTGGGGCCGGCTCTGGATGNNGATGCCCACAGGGCATCCATTCACTATCGGCCCGTTCGAGCCCTTCGATCATAAGGAGCCAAATAAGAGGAGCCATGTCACAATGTGCCATGGCTCCCCTTATTTGGCTCCCCAGGTAGGGCTCGAACCTACAAC
>DBXA01000070.1:0-6737 GCA_002309235.1 Christensenella sp. UBA1224
TACCGCTTCGCCCTTCTTTTCCTGGGCTTCGCATTCCTCCATGACCGTCCGGATATGCTTTGCGGTAAAGACGGTCTCACAATCCGGTGTTCCCGCGATAAAACGCACCTTATCCGGATCCGCATCCAGCGTATAGACGATGACAGGATCCCCTCCCGGCGTCCTGTAATCACGGATCGCCCAGGCAACGCCTTCCGCGCTTCCTTCCTCCAGCACTTCCCTGAATACAAGATGCCGGTCAGGCCTATTAACGGCCGCTTCCCTGTCTACAATGCCGTTCTCATCAAAATCGATCACGGCGTCCGCCGTATAGTCCTTGTGCAGTACGCCTTTTAAGTGTACCGTAAAGCTTCCTGCCTTCCGGAGCTCTTCTTCATTGAAAGGAAAGATATGAAGGCGAAGATCAAAGGGCTCTCTCAGGTTGCTGATGGCCTGTATCTCCTCTCCTGCCAGTTCGGCCCGGGCAGAAGTTGGGATTGCCGTATGCACATATGCGATCAGATCACTGCCTTTACGCATGTATTCCGTCTTCTCCACATCTTTTTCGATCTTTTTTTCCATAAGCTTCCCGATAAGCTTCTCCATGATCGTTCCTCCCCCTCATCTGATATCCACATTCCCTATGATGTACCATGAGCCGCTCCGCACGCAGTTCATCCCAAGAGGCATGCTTTCCTTTCCGTCCGTTACCGATACCGCCAGGTCATATCTCCCTTTCGGGAAATCAGCCGGAAGCGTTATGCGCACTCTCAGCTTATGATCCCCTGGCCCCCATTCCGACGCCGAAGCTTCCGTCATCTCACTGTAGATACACTTCCCGTTCTCGAGGAGAGCACAGGCAAAAGGCCAGTCCTCCGGATAAACGGCCTCGGTATCATTGTGCATGATCACATCGATATACACGCTGAAATCCGGACGCGCGAATTCCGTCCATTCCGCCTCCCTGATCCACAGGGAAGCCCCCGCCGCCCTGTCCAGCTCATCAAGCAAGCTGTCCGGCATCTGTTCATAGCCGTCCACGCATAGGTATGCAAGCCGGCTCTGCCTGAGAAGGTTGCGCAGGCTGTTCCTGTTCACCGCATCGCCGCTGTCCAGCCAGGCCCCGACCGGACACGATAAGCCGAAATCCGCATACGGGCGCAGATATGCCGCCGTAGCGTCATCCCAGCCGCCGTACATGTAAAGCCCGAGAAGCTCCCAGGCAGTATCCTCATTCCCGATATCCGGGATAAAGAGACCCGCGCCGGCGAGCATCGCTTCTCTGTACGGCCTGACCGCCATCACGTGTGCATTCTCGAATGCCGTCATATACTGGCCGATATATACCTGCGTGACATCGGTAAGCGGTACGGCGCTGTCCGCGCCTTCCCGGCCCATCCAGGCGCCGTCATAGCCGAGAGACCCCATCTCGACGTAAGCGATATCATCTCCAAAGTACGCGTCTACGGCATTCAGCAGTCTGAAATGCGCTTCCTGCAGCACGGGATCGGAATAATCGGGCGTAAAGCCCGTCATCCCGTCAAGGGAATAGGAACCGTCTGAAGCGGTCTTTTCAAGCAGCCAATCCGGGATGTCCGCATCATATCCGCTGTCCGGATCATCGAGCACCAGGCGCAGGACGAGCCTTGCGCCGCGCTCGCGCCACCCGGCCAGGTGTATCTCCTCGCTGATCCTGTCAAAATCGTACCTGCCCTCTTCCGGCTCAAGCTCACGCCAGGTCACCCGCCACCAGCAAAGCGACACATAATCCGGCGCGGCGGCCGGATCCGTATGGGCATTCACGGCTATCCCGCAGTAAGGTCTCGCATCCACGCCGTCCAAAGGGCGGAACCGAGCCTTTATCGTACCTGGCATCCTGATCAGGGCAGCTAAAACGATGCCTATAAGCAATATCGGAAGAACGAGCATGTACCTTGCCCTTTCCACACCCATACTGTGCATCGTCTTTCGGGTCCCCGACCTGACACGCCTTCCGGCGGAAACGGTTTTTCTGTTGACCTGACGGAGTCTCATGCGCAGCGTCCTGGCCTGTGCAAGCTTTTCCTTCAAGTGCCGCGCACCTCCCATACCCTGGACAGCTTAACTACCTGCCGATGATCCTGTTCTCCCTGAAATCCTTCCAGACAGTCTCGAACCAGCCCCCTCCTTCCGGCAGAGGGCGCACCTTTTCGCAGTGTGCCTGTCCGTTTTTCGAAAGGATCGTATATTCCCGCGCGTCAGGACCGTCTTTTTCCCCGTTTTCGGTAAAGCAGTGCCCGGCTGTACCGGAAAGCTCTCCCTGGCAAAGCATGGATGAGAGCGCCTCCCGTATGGTATACAGGTCGTTTCTTGCCGCAAAAGCCCTGACAGCGCTGCCTTTCTTTCCCGTATCGGCATTTGGCCCGACATCCAGGGCCGATGATACCTTCTGATACAGTCCCCGCATCCCTTTTCTGTCCCGAAGGGCCCCCGCGCAAATGTCCATGCGGCCGCGCGCCGTTTCGGCAGCGTCTTCCAGCGCGGACATACCGCCCTTTTCCGCTCTGTCAAAGAACGATACTTCGTCCTCCAGCTGTTCTTTCACCGCGTTCAGGAATTGCTCATGTCCCAGAGGATCCTTCCCCGCTTCAAAAGCTGCGATATGCTGCGCGGCGCGCAAGGAACCGACCTGAGTCTCATTTAACGCGGATCCGCCCGGCCGATAGATGCCGAACACCCCCGCGCATTCGCCTGCGGCATACAGTCCCGGCACATCCGTCTTCCACCATCGGTCCACGGCTGCGCCGCCGTTGCAGTGCTGTGCACATACCCTGATCTCAAGAGGTTCCTTCGAAAGATCGATGCCCCGCTCCTTATAAAAATCCGCAGCCGCGCGGTTGATCGCGGCCAGCCTGTTGTACGGGCCTTCAAGAAGCGCGCTGCAATTTGCGAGATATCCCCGGGCTTCGTCACCGATGCTCCCCAGGACATCCTCCGCTTCTTCCCTGCGGAAATCGAGGTACGCCCTTCCGCCCCGGGCATTCAGCCTGAGCACCTCCCTGTCGACTCGGGATGAACCGGAAAGCTTTCCCGCATCGAAGGGCCATTGGTAGCCTTTTCTGAAGATACTGTCGAGCCTGTCTCCGATATCCCGGAAGCCTTCCGCAAGGAACTCCCTGCCCTCTTCATCCCTATAGGAAGGTATCGCCTGCTGGTAACTGCCGGATACATTCCACAGTACGCCCTGGGAAGCAAGGCCGTATTGCCAGTAGCACAGATTTGCCATGGAAGCCCCTGCCTGTATAGCGCAGCCGGTCGCTCCGGATTGGCTTTCCGGGTACACCGTACCGGAATACACGCCGGCGGGACCTCCCGAGGCAAGGACGCATACCCTCGCGCTGACGGAGACCATCTCCCTGTCATTCACGAGGACCGCTCCCGTGATCCTTCCGTCCGGCGCCTTCAGGAGGCTGCCCAGCCGGTATCCTTCCAGGAACCTGACGCCCCTTGCATCGCAGGAGGCCTTCAGCCTTTCCGCCATAAATCTGGATGTAAGAGGGCCGGCGGATGTAGCGCGCAGGGACGCATCATGATCCGTCCTGTAGGCTACAAATTCACCCAGCTCGTTCTGGGGAAACGGGACGCCAAGCTCCACCAGCTTGTAAAACGCCCTTGCCGATCCGGCTGCCAGCGCATAAGCGGTATCTCCGTTCACAGCGCCGCCCTGCATGTATACCTTTGCCAGCATAGCCGGGCTGTCGGGATCCTGTCCCGCAAGGGACAGCTTATAAAACGTCTGCTTATCGCTCCCGGCATTCAGGCTCGTGCCCCCGGCGAGAGAAGGCGCGGCGACGAGCACATCCACCCCCGCCTTTTTCAGTTCATCCGCGCAGTTAAGGCCTGCCGCACCCGCTCCTATGACGAGCGTATGGCAGGAAAGGAACCGGATCCTTCTCCCTGACAGGGTGATCTCCGCCATACAATAGAACCTCCGCTTTGAAAAACGGAGCCGACCGCATAGCGGCAGACCCCGTCATTGTTTCATCCGATGTCCCTGTCAGTCGTCCTCTTCTTCCTCTTCGGGCAGAATGGCGTTATGGAAGACATTCTGGGTATCATCGTAATCATCCAGCACATCGATGATGCGGCGCACCTTTTCCACCGCTTCCGGATCCGTGACCTCCACCGTGTTCTTCGGGACCATGCCGCGGTCCGCGGAAATAAAGGTGCAGCCCGCCTTTTCAAGATTATCCCTTACCATGGTGAAATCAGAGGGATCGGTATAGACGACGGCGGATTCCTCACCCACCTCGACATCCTCGGCGCCTGCATCGAGAGCGAGCATCATAAGCTCATCCTCATCAAGGCCCTTGGAATTGTCTATCTCTATGATGCCCTTGCGTTCAAACATCCAGCTGACATTGCCGTTTGCGCCCATCGATCCGCCGTACTTATCGAACAGGTGACGGACCTCGGAAGAAGAACGGTTCAGGTTATCGGTAACGACCTCCACGATCAGGGCGACTCCCGCCGGGCCATAGCCTTCATAGGAAACCTCTTTAAAGTTCGCACCTTCGCCATCGCCTGCGGCCTTTTTGATGGAACGCATGATATTGTCATTGGGCATATTGGCAGCTTTGGCCTTTGCCACGACATCCTTGAGCCTGCTGTTGACAGCAGGATCCGCGCTTCCGCCTTCGCGGACCGCGATCGCTATCTCACGGCCGATCTTGGTAAAGATCTTACCCCTCTGCGCGTCCGTCTTTTCCTTCTTGTGTTTGATCGTCGACCATTTGTTATGTCCCGACATGGGCAATCCTCCTCATTGAATGCTGTATGCTCTCACCGAACAGCCTGTCAGGCCGTGAGCCGGCTTTGCACAGCCATTTCCCGCCTGAAACCGGCCGCATACTCTTACATAATATAATATACTATCACACAAGGCCCGTTTCTGCAAGCGCACGGAGAAACACACGGTCAAAAAACAGGCCATGTATCCTCTTTTCCCAATGCGATCGTGCGTATCATACGTGCTTCCCCTTCCCGGTCATTGCACGGCGCGATGATATCCGCTTCCCTTCTGAGCTCCAGCACGGCATTCTCCATCGCGATGCCGTACCCCGCTTCCCTGAGCATGCTCAGATCGTTCGTATAATCCCCGAACGCCATCACCTGATCCTTTGTGATGCCCATTCTCTCCATCATATGCCGGACGGCCGCGCCTTTTGTCGAATCCGCCGGCTGTATCTCTATGTCATCGGGGTTCGCCGATGTAACGGCCATCCCGATCGCCGTAAACCTTTCGGCATAGTCGCGAAGAAGCGCCCTGTCCGCACTGTATATCTCAAATTTATATACGCCCTTTACGCCCTGGACATCCATCCTCGGGATATCATCGTATATCCATTCCGACTGCCTGTCGGGCATGCCGGTATAGCGCACTTCCTTCCGCCGGTCCTCCGGGAGCCTTCTCACAAATATCCTGCCGTTCGTATAGCTGTTCACGATGCCGGGACAGGTATTCAATATCCCGTAGCAGGCACAGGCTTCCTGATCCGTCATCGTGCGTTCATAGATGAGGGGTCCGTTCGCCGTCTTCTCGATACGGGCTCCGTTTGATGAAGCGATCACAAAGGGGAGCCCCGTCTCCACCGCCGGTATCCTGGCATCCTCAAAGCAGCGCCCGCTCACGATCATGAATACGATGCCCCTTTCCAGGCACTCCCGTATCACGTTCATGGAAAAAGGCGGTATCTTCTTACCGCTGTCGAGGAGGGTCCCATCCAGATCCGTCGCGATCAGCCTGATATCCTTCATACTCAGCTCCAAAGCAATCAATGGTATCATGACAGCACTGTGCCATCATATTTGCGGAATAAAATGAATGCGCCTCATGCGGGCCTTGTCCGTCCGCCCGTCATGCCTTTTCAAACAGTTCTATCAGGAATCTGCCGGAGGCGGCCATATATGCCGCGTAAGGCCTGCGCAGCTCTTCGGGCAGGCGGCAGCAGTTTACCTCCAGGTTCATGCTTCCCGCATAACCGATCTCCTTGAGCGCTCCGATGGTCTCATCCCACCCGATCCTGCCCAGGAAAGGCGCAAGGTGCACATCGTCCTCCGCAAAATTATCATTGATATGCACCATTTTCAGGCGTTTTCCTACCTTGTGGATGCATTTGCCCTGGTCCTGCAGCGAAATATTCGCGTGCCCCGTATCCCAGCAGACGCCTGTGCCCATTTCATCCGCCAGCCGTATCAGCACGTCCGTATCCGTGGCAAAGCGGCGGATGCGCGCAGGCGCGCTGGCCCCGGCGCCCCGCATGATCTCGATCCCCAATTGCAGCCCGCGTTTCGCTGCATGCTCACAGAACGGGCCCAAAAAGCCGACAGCTTGCGCATATTCCCGGTCGGCATCGTATTCTTCCGTCATGAAGCACCTGGGGTGGATAGCCGCGCAGTCCGCGCCCCAGGCAGCAGCCTGGTCGATCGCGCGCATGCTGGCAAGGGCAAACCTCTCCCAATCCTCATCCGTACCGCCGCGCGGATAATCGAAGGGTATGTGGGCATACCGGATGCGGATCCCGGCCTTTGCCGCGGCTTCCCCTCTTGAGGCGAGTTCAGCCTGCCAGTCCTCCCGCAGCATCAGTTTGCTGTTAAGCCCCATATCAAATTCTTCAAAGCCCGCTTCCACAGCCATATCAACGCTTGCCTGGAACGGGAGCGGCGTGCCGTCCTGCAGCCTTGATGAGATACCCGATGTCACGCAAAGATGCATGACC
>DBXA01000070.1:6789-7023 GCA_002309235.1 Christensenella sp. UBA1224
CTTCACCTTTTCCAGTAATCCCCTACGGACACTTTTGCCTTATCCGGCTCCCAGGGCACTTCATGCCTTTCGAAATACCCTATCACCCTTCCCTCTTCGTTCCTGACGGGTGTAAAAAATTCCCTTTCCCCCGTCTGTCCGTTCAGCGTTTCGAGCATTTCGTCCTCGCCCTCATCGGCGCGCCGCAAAAACGCCTCGATCTTGGGCCTGGTGCTCTCATTATGGCAGTTGAAC
>DBXA01000160.1:0-18871 GCA_002309235.1 Christensenella sp. UBA1224
TGACGACGACGAGCTTCCGTTCTGATCACTTTCCGAAACGGCCGAGATCAATCGCCATATAATAAGGAGGATACCGAGATGTCTGAAGATAGAGGCGCCCGTCGCCCGCGCGGAGCAAAGCGTCCGCGCCGCAAGGTGTGCATGTTCTGCGTTGATAAGATCGAGCATATCGATTACAAGGATACAGTCCGCCTGCGCCGCTTCACCAGCGAGCGCGGCAAGATCCTGCCCCGCCGCATGTCCGGCACCTGTGCAAAGCATCAGCGTCAGCTGGGCGTCGCCATCAAGCGCGCACGTGCAGTCGCTCTCATGCCCTACACTGCCGACTGATATAACGCAGCAGCCAATGAAGCCCGCTCCGCAAAGGAACGGGCTTTTCTCTGCGAATAAACGCACACCGGTCGCATGTATTCCCGGTTGTCAAGAAACCCGAGCCGTGTTAAAATATATCCATTATAAAAAAAGGCCCTGTGCCCGGAGGTCGTTCCCATGAATCGAAAGATCTTTTTTCTGGCTGTTCTCATACTGATATGTGCCTTTACGCTGACAGGCTGTGAAAACCCGTTCCAAAGCGCTGTCGAAGAGTATTACAACAACGCGCAGGAGGAAGCCGCCGCCGCGGAGGCGACGCCTATCCCCGAGCTCACGGCAGAGCTGTTCACAGATCTTGAGGCAGTACATACATATTACAACCAGGTCACATTCTCCGATACCAAAGCTTCCCTCACCCAGAAGTACGGCGAGCCTGAGATCATAGAAGAGAACGGCAATGAGCAGTATGCCTGGGTCATGGATGACGGATACGGCTTTGTATGCGCCTTCTTCGATTCCGGTCTCCTGCGCGCCAAGGTCGTTTATTATGAGGATATACGCCAGTTCGGCGGCCTTGCTGCTGCCAAAAACCTGGAAATGGTGGAAAACCTGGATAAGAATACCGATTTCTCCACCTGTGTGAACCTGTTCGGGCGTCCGATCGAGATATGCCAGATCAGCAATTCCGAAGGCACGACAAAAGAGATATCCCGCGTCTACAACTGGATGGATGCGCAAGGGCACATCGTGCAGATCCTCTTCACCTATGAAGGCAAGGTGTCCCAGATCAACTACAACCTCCAGTGACCTTACAGGAAAGATAAAAAAGATGCCGCCGTGCTTTCACACGACGGCGTCTTTTTATCTCTCCCACCTGCCGGAGCAGCCGCAGGGCAGTACCCCGCCGCTCGTAACGGGCAGCACCAGCTCATCGGCATCCACATGCCCTCCGAATTCCCTTCCCATGCTGAAGGAGATCATATTCCCTATGACGGAGGACTGGAGCCCGGTCGTATAGCTGTTCACCAGGAAGAACAGCGGTTTATCGCTCATCACCCGCACGCACGCCGCGAGCAGCCCCCAAAGGGCATCCTCCAGCTTCCATACCTCGCCGCCCGGCCCGCGTCCGTAGCTGGGCGGATCCATGAGCAGCGCGTCATACACGTTTCCGCGCCTTTGCTCCCTTTCGACGAATTTCAGTACGTCATCCACGATCCAGCGCACTTTTGTCTCATCGATACCGGAAAGCTTGCGGTTCTCTCCCGCCCACTGCACCATGCCTTTCGCGGCATCCACATGCGTGACATGCGCGCCGGCGCAGGCACATGCAGCCGTTGCGGCACCTGTGTAGCCGAACAGATTCAGCACTTTGACGGGTCTTCCCGCGCCGGCTATCTTATCTGCCATCCAATCCCAGTTGGCAGCCTGCTCCGGAAAGAGCCCGGTATGCTTAAAGCCCGTCGGGTGTACCTGAAAGCGCAGGCCTTTATATGCTACAGTCCAATGGTCCGGAAGCCTGCGTTTGAAATCCCATCCGCCTCCTCCCCCGGAGGAACGGGTATACACGGCGTCCGCCTTTTTCCAGATCTCCGGCCTCTGCTTCGGCCATATGGATTGGGGGTCCGGCCGGCGCAAGACTACATCCGCCCATCTTTCCAGCTTCTCGCCGTCCCCGGTATCGAGCACCTCATAATCCTTCCATCCGTCAGCTATGAACATAGGTGCATCCTTTCATTGATAAGGCGGGAAGGTGTACCTTCCCGCCGTCGTTGATCCAGTTCTTCTCTCAGGCCTTCCAGACGGAGATGCAGGCATCCTCGCCGTTGATGGACCATTCCTTGGTGTAAGCGGTCTTGGGCACCTCCGCCTCATTGATCGTAAGCGCCAGGACGGCCTTTTTGATGGTATCACCGCCGTTTTCGAGCACCTTCATCAGGGTATCCCCTGCCTTGACCGCCATATGGATGCGGTCGACCACCTCAAAGCCCGCTTCCTTGCGCATGGTCTGCACCTTGCTGATCATCTCGCGCACGAAGCCCTCTTCGATGAGCTCGGGTGTAAGGGTCGTATCCAGCACTACGGTGATATCCCGTTCATTCTGGGCGACGAACCCTTCCCTGCGCATGGGCTCGATCAGTGTATCGTCCTTCTCGAGCTCTACCTGTGTGCCTTCCAGCTCAAATACCAGCTTCTCTCCTCTTTCGAAGGTATCCACGATCTCATTCCCATCTGCCTGCTCCAGGTAAGCGCCGATGGCGTTGAGAAGCTTGCCGTACTTCTTGCCCAGCGTCCTCTTCTGCGGCTTGATGCGGTATGTGGTAAACGCACGGGCATCATCCACAAAGCGGATCTCTTTCACGTTCAGTTCATCCGCGATCAGCTCCGCCGTCTTATCGGAGAGCTTTTCGCCCTTGATGTACAGGGCAGCCGCCGGCTGGCGCACCTTCATATTCGCTTCGCTGCGGCACGCGCGCCCGAGCTGGACATACTCGATCACGTTTTCCATATCCGCCTCAAGCGCCGCATCCACGAGAGACATATCCGCCTGCGGAAAATCGCACAGATGTACGCTTGCAGGCGCGTCCGGCACATTATTCTTCACCAGGTTCAGGTACATGCTCTCCGCGAGATAAGGCGTAAAAGGCGCCAGGAGCTTGGACAGAGTCACCAATACCGTATACAGCGTCTCAAACGCCGCCAGCTTGTCTCCTTCCATTCCCTTTCCCCAGAAACGCTCGCGGCAGCGGCGCACATACCAGTTGGAAAGCTCATCCACAAAGGCGGAGATCGCGCGCGCGGATTCCGTGATCCTGTAGTTTGCAAGGCCCTCATCCACAGTCTTCGTGAGCGTCTGCAGCTTGGAAAGCGCCCACTTATCCATCAGGGAGAAGTCTTCCGGCTTCGCCTTCTCATGCACCGGATCGTAGTTGTCGATGGAAGCGTACAGCGTGAAGAACGCGTAGGTATTCCAGATGGTACCCATGAACTTGCGCTGGTTCTCCTTGACAAGGTCAAGGGAGAAGCGGCTGGGCTGCCAGAGCGGGCCGAAGGTATAGAAATACCAGCGCACGGCATCCGCGCCTGTCACGTTGATGACCTGCCATGGATCCACCACGTTCCCCTTGTGCTTGGACATCTTCAGCCCGTTCTCATCACACACCAGGCCCAGTACGATAACATTCTTGAACGGCGCGCAGCCGAATACCAGCGTAGATATGGCCTCCAGCGTATAGAACCAGCCGCGGGTCTGGTCGATCGCCTCGGAAATGAAATCCGCGGGGAAGTTTTCCTCGAAGATCTCCTTGTTCTCGAAGGGATAATGCCACTGGGCAAAGGGCATGGAGCCGGAATCATACCAGCAGTCTACCGTCTCCGGCGTCCTCTTCATGGCGCCGCCGCAATCCGGACACTTCAGGTGCACCTGGTCGATATAGGGCTTATGCAGCTCGATATCATCCGGAACATCTTTGCCCAGCTCCTTAAGCTCCGCGATAGAGCCCACGCAATGGAGTTTTCCGCAATCCTGGCAGATCCACACCGGCAGCGGCGTGCCCCAATAGCGTTCACGGGATACGCCCCAGTCCAGCACGTTTTCAAGCCAGTTGCCCATGCGGCCTTCCTTGATCGTCTCGGGGATCCAGTTGACGCTGCGGTTGTTGGCGATCAGCTGGTCCTTCACCGCTGTCATGCGGATGAACCAGGTAGCACGCGCGTAATAGATGAGCGGTGTATCGCAGCGCCAGCAGAAGGGATAATCATGGGTGAATTCCGGAGAACTGACGAGCGTCCCGTCCTTCTCCAGCTGCTCAAGCACCAGAGGATCCGCCTTCTTGATGAAGGTACCTGCCCAGGGCGTTTCCTTTGACATGCGGCCTGCGGCATCCACCAGCTGCAGGAAGGGAAGGTCGTTCTCCCTGCCAACCCTGGCGTCATCCTCGCCGAATGCCGGGGCGATGTGGACGATACCGGTACCATCGCTCATGGTGACGTAGCTGTCCGCTACCACGCGCCAGCCGGGCTTATCCACAAGCTGCTTCACAAAGCCGAAAAGCGGCTCATATTCCATGCCCACAAGCTCAGAGCCCTTCATGAGCTTCTTATCCTTGATCGATGCAGCCCCTTCCTCGCCGATGACGGAGGAGATGAGGGCATCACCCATGATGATGGTACGGCCTTCGTATTCGAATTCGGCATATGTCTCATCCGCGTTCACGCACAGTGCCACATTGCTGGGCAGTGTCCATGGCGTGGTCGTCCATGCATACAGATAAGTGTTTTCGCGTCCCTTAACCGGGAAACGCACCACGGCGCTGTGCTCCGTCACGCTCTTGTACCCCTGCGCCACCTCATGGGAGGAAAGGGCAGTGCCGCAGCGCGGGCAGTAAGGCACTACCTTATAGCCCTTATAGAGCAGCCCCTTATCGAAGATCTGCTTGAGGGACCACCATACGGATTCGATGTAGTTATTGTCATAGGTGATATACGGGTCGTCCATATCCGCCCAATAAGCGACGGCATCGGACATATCCCGCCATTCGCTGGAATACTTCCATACGGATTCCTTGCAGGCCTTGTTGAAGGGCTCTACGCCGTATTTCTCCACCTGCTCCTTGCCGTCAAGGCCAAGCATCTTTTCGACTTCCAGCTCCACCGGCNNGGCAGGCCGTGGGTATCCCAGCCGGCCTTGCGAAGGCAGTGAGCGCCTTTCATGGTCTGATAGCGCGGGATGCAGTCCTTGATGCTGCGCGTGAGCACATGACCGATATGCGGGCGGCCGTTCGCCGTGGGCGGGCCGTCATAGAAGGTAAAGTTCCTGCCCCCCTTGCGGGCGTCGATGGACTTTTTGAAGATGTCATTCACCTTCCAGTATTCCCGAACCTGCTTCTCACGGTCGAGAAAGTTAAGCGTATTCGGTGCTTTTTCAAACATATATCCCAACTCCTTCCGTTTTTTGCAATAAAAAAGCCTTCTGCCCCGAACCGATCGGGACGAAGACGGCAAAATCTCCGCGGTACCACCCGCATTGCCGCACTGAAGCGGCCTCTCAAGCGCACATCTATGCGCCGCCGTGATACCGGACGGCAGCCGTCACAGCCTACATGCGCCATACGGCGTTTCGGCCTGCCCCTCCGGGGCGATCCCCGCACTGCTCCGCCGCCGGGCTTGCACCATTCCCCGGCTCGCTCAGGCTTCCTCAGCACGGCATTCCCCTTCATCAGGTTACGGCTATTATATCAGCACAGATGTGCCCTTGCAAGTAATTTTAATCAAAATTAACCCAGGAACATTGCAAAAGTATTGCCTGCAGACTATAATCGTGTTAGAATAACAAATGTGCATTTTAAGCATGGAGGTGAAAAATCTTGCCGAATATCAAATCCGCCATCAAGCGCGTGGAGGTCAACAGGAAAAAGAACCTGAGGAACCGCATGGTCAAGTCTGCCATGAGGACGACCTTGAAGAAGTATGAATCCGCCGTCGCCGCAGGCACCGCAGACGCTCAGGCGCTGTCCGCCGCCCAGGGCGCTGTAGACAGAGCCGCGACAAAGGGCGTTATCCATAAGAACGCTGCAAATCGCAAGAAGGCCCGTCTCGCAAAGAAGCTCAACAAGGCTGCGGAATAACGGCCCAAATTCATAGTTTCAGAAAAAGAGTACAGTATTGCACTATTGCATCTGTACTTTTTTTATATCAGGAAATAAGCAAGCATGCACTTAAAAAGCCTGCTGCGATTTGCTGCAATCATATTACAGGCAGACAATCTAAGCCTGCCGTTTTCCTGAACGGTATCGTACATCGCCACTATGTTTTAAATGGCGTACACGGCGCGAAATCATTAACTGCATTCAGGGTAAATTTCCCTTTCCGCGCTACCCGACTGCTCAGGATGCGTCTTGTCTCTTCCCTGACTTGCCGAGGTGTCCCATCTTTTATCAGCATGACATTCGGTCCGCCATATACAAGGACATCGTCCCCTACCATATCCCCGACCAAATCTAAATCTATGGGAAAATCTGTGTCAATAGCATTCGGGTTTTACGTCACAGTATACTAATCATGTTTTCTCTTAGCGTCATAAGTCCTGCCCCTTGAAAGAGAAACCTTTTCTCTCTTCCTGCTCTTTCATTGTACTTCTTATATAATACCCGTCACTCCTTTTTTAGTCTTCTATACTCTTGCCAAGAACTACTTATGGACTCTGTAAAGATCTCCCGGGCATAATCCAGCACGATTTCCTAATTCAAGAGTGAGCTTTTCTATAGGCAAGATTTCTGCCAGCGGTGCAAGCAGACCATTAAGACAGTCGATTTTCACTGTCATTACTCGTTCTCTCTCCGGCAGATTTCTTCGCTGAGTGAGCAGCAAGACCTTACCACCGTACTTTAGTGTATATTCGATCACACGGTCAAGTTCATCCCTTACATCAGGTTCAAAATCAAATACTATACTGATAAAACGATCGTTGATGATTTCAATCGGTCCATGAATGAACTGACCTACAGTATAGTGTGCCGCATTAATCCTTGCCGCTTCCATCAAAACCAATGCCGCATGTGAAGCAGTACTGTAACTGACACCAGATCCAACCAGTGCCATATAAGTACAGCCCTCACAGAAATCTGCAAGCGGTGCGACAGGCATGTCAAGCAGTTTTTCCATGACAGCCGAAAGGTCTGCAACGTCAGCAAACAACATATCACAGTCACGGTTCGTAATCATAAAGGAAATATACAGGATTGCCAAAACCGTATTTGTATAGGACTTCGTAGCACTATGCTTTTCTATGCCGGCTTCAAGATGGAATTTTGCTCGACCGAACTGATAGAGATTGCTCGTTTTGAGATTAGTGATGACAGCCAATCCCGAAAAGTCCTTATATTTTCTGCAAAGTTCAAATGTTTCCATACTGTTCCCGGACTGTGACACAGCGAATAGGATCGTATTATCGTCAATGACAGAACTATCAAAGCGCATTAGTTCCAATGCTTCAAATGCATACGCCTGTATCCCCGAGCGGCGTAAAATGGAGCAGGCAATATATGAAGCATACAAAGAACTGCCCATACCTGCAAAAACAAACTTCACTTTGGGTCGCTCGCGTATCATTTCACATAGGTTTTCTACCTGCTGTTGATACGCAGGCGTTCGGACAGCTTCAAGAAGCCGCCTGATCGCCGCAGGTTGTTCCATTATCTCCGAATAAAACGACATCATCTATTCCCACCTTTCCAATAATAGCCGACAGCCTCTCTGCCCTCCATAGGATGCTGACACCCCTATCTTGTCAACTACGCAAATTCAAGGCACCGACGGCGATAATACATATAATTTTCCAAGGAGGCTTCTTCCGGCACACCATGGTCACAGGTTGGCAAATAACCACCGCGTGCTTTCATGACCGGGAATATGGCGTCGATCATGCGGTCTATCGCTTCTTTTCCCTGAGCCAGTACTCTTTTGTCAACACCGCCCGAGAGAAGGAGATCCGGATATTTCTGTCCTATTTCGACAACATCACAGCCTGAAGCCACTTCAAAAGGGCTCATATATGTCATACCAAGCTCACGATACAGGTCTATAACAGAAACGGCATATCCATCGGTATCTACCTGAAAGCGCAGCTTACGTGTTTTATCTATCTGGCGGCGCTTACAGTTTTCCAACAGCTGCTGATAATAGGGAAATAAGAACTCTCGGATCATATCCGGCGAAATGAGCGAGCCCTGATTATAACAAATATCCTCGCCAATAAAGATCTCATCCAGTGTAACATATTTCTGATGCTGGGCTATAACGCTGTCCGCAAGTTCAAACCACGCTCGCATGCACGCATGAATGAGTCCCGGATCATCATAAAACATATACAGAAGTTCTGTTGGACCAATGAGTGAACGAAGATACATATACCCGCCTACAACAGACTGGCCGACAAACAATCCTTTATGAGCATTCGCTATCACCGCAGGCATATATTTGTCCATTGCTGTCTTTCGTCCCGAGGATGCAGGATCCATACGCCAATGGCATTTTTCCTCCCATGAGCGCATATCTTTTACAGGATGATCCTTGTATTCGGGCATAAAGCCGCTCCTACGTCCCTTGAAGCATAAAACAGCGCGTCCGACATTGTCTTGGACCAACTCGTAATCACCGCAATCCTCCAAAACCTTTTCCTCAAAAAGAGGATCAAATCCTGCCTCGCACCAGCCTAATCCATACAGTTCTGTGCGCCCCGGTTCGTCAAATCCGAACACCTCGTTTAGGTCATCCTCCTTTGAAAGGCCCTCCCTATACCATCTGTCAAGGGAATAAAACCCAAACTCTTTCTGAAAGAATGGTGCACCTGGTTTACCTTCTTGAAAATCCCAATAGCGTTTCGCCCCTTCCGGCAGGCTATCATAAGGCACTTTTTTCTGAATCCCATCTTTCACAGACTAAACCCCCGTTTTTTGAAAACCATCTGCAGTCCCGGATGTTTTCCTATCAGATCTGACGCATTTTAAAGTGCAGCCCCGCGCTGCCGCATATCCGCCCTGACCAGATTCCCCGAGATTTCTCCTACAGGCTTTCCAAGCCGGATTGCCATAGCTGCACCGGTTCCCGCTGCATCGCCAAGTCCCCGGGCAATCGGCATGATGCGTAATGAACTCTGCGCCAGAAAGTCGCACGAAATGCACCGACCAGCCATCAGCAGGTTTTCAATTCCCACAGGTAACAAGCATCTGAACGGAATCTCGTAAAACCGTTTCTCCATTGGTATAGTATCATCATAATGAAGGGCAACATCATCCATAGCATCATCATGAACATCCATAGGATAATTACATCGTGCCACACCATCATCGAACTTGCGATAAGCAAAGACATCCTGTGAAGTCAGTGTGTATCTTCCGTGAATTCGCCGACTCTCGCGAACCCCAACCATAGGCGCCACCAAAGCAATAGATGCCTTCTCAAATCCCGGTAGATATTTTCGATAAAAGTTCATGTGACGCAGAATAATCTTTCGTCCTTCTCGTTGCGCTAAAGTCAAGTCTTCTGTATTTGCTCCATTGCAATGCTCATATATGCCTGGACAATTGAAAGCAGCAAACGTCGGTTTGCCGGGAACACTGAACATTTGCCAATAAAGCCCATCGCTAAAGTGAAGGTCGCCTGCTGTGATTGCTTTTTCAAATAAGGATCCAATAGGCCATCTTTCCTTATGTTTCCATTCAAATGCTGTATGACACCACTCAGGTTTATGTTCATAAGCAGGTTCTATCTTATTAAGAAATGCAGAAAAACGTTCAAAATCAATTCCAGCCATCATATACCGCAGCGAGACGGCCTGATTTTTTCCATCAACAGGTGAACCGCTTTCAAAATCGACTCCACATCGTGCGCACACATCACCGTCTCCGGTACAATCTATAACACACTTAGCCAGGATCGCACCCCTGCCATTTTTATTCTCAACTATCAACCCTCTAAGAGTATTACTTTCCAAAATCGGATCGCAAACGAATGTATAATACATCGTGTCCACGCCCGCTTCCTCAATCAGCTGCTCAAGTGCAAACTTCAGAGTTTCAGGATCATAAATAGAAGAACGTATTCCAGCTCCCGCATCTGTAAGATCATCCAGCCGTTTATCTATCAATGTGGAATATCCACTTGCAGGTTTATTATTATTCACACCCGTTCCCATGAGAGGCGTAACCAACGCATTTGTACCGCTCCCGCCAAGCGAGCCAAACTGTTCCACAATCAATACACGGATACCCTTAGCAGCAGCAGCCAAAGCTGCCACTACTCCCGCAGTACCGCCTCCCGCTACCAAAACATCTGTTTCAGCGATAACCGGTGTTTTTCGGGCATTTTCCAGAACAACATTCATTCCGACTCCTCCGGTTTCTGTCATTTGCCTGTCTTTTCAGTGTAAATCAAGACCTTCATCACTGCACCTGCTTCCAGGGTGTAATCCAGGAAACAACCTTCTTCATCCCGTTTTATCGCAAGCGGTAATTTGCTATCAAGATCTGTTGCCGAGCTTGCTTCAAATCCCAGCCTCACTTTTCCCTCCACCACACCCAATGGACGGTGATTGATCGCCAAGAGCATGCAATCCCCTGTCGTTTCATTGTGCAAAACTCCCACTTCGATATTAGCCCTGTCTGCACAGACCTTAGGCTTTATTTTCATTATTTCCCTTAGTCTTGCATATAAAGGCTGAAATTCATCATCCCACGCCCCTATTCGCCGGCTTGAGAAACGCACCAAAGGGACAGCCAAGAGGAGTGCCTGACCCTTACCTATCCTATTCCGAATCAGTATCGGATTGCCTTCTTCGCTTTGGATCAGTACTTCCGCTACACATGGATCCAACAGCATCATCCTGATAGGGTGGTCAATCGTATACTCTCCAAATGCAGCTCCATCTCCGACTCCTTTAAGCGTACAGTGCGGATACTCGATGCTCATACGGATATCCGTTCCAAATAGTTTTCTGAAGTTCTGAGCCCCGGGATACCCTGCTGCCTCAACAAACAAACGGCCTCCTTCACTTATATAATGTTCCATCTTCCGCCATGTTGTGCTTTTCAGCTTTATGTTGCCTGCATCCGGAGCCAGAATTACAGGCGCACTCGTCCAATCGGCATCCTCCCTGATAAAATCCACATTCAATCCAGCATCCCTCAGGCGGCGATACAACTCATAATACTGACCGCGTTCCGACTGCTGTCCTGCACTGTTGAATGCATGTGCCTGATCATACGTATCGCACAAAAGAATACACACATCCGGGTCTGGGTATCTCTTGTCTTCAAGTATACCGCTGTTTAGAAGAGCGGAGAACTCTCTCATAACATCCGTGCAAGGATATTCCGAACCGTCCGCCCTCACCATACCGAATTGGATCTCCATAGCATGATAAAGGTAAGGATCCTTTTCTTCAATGTCTTCATAGCTGCCAAACTGCCAACTCAGTGCGCCTGTGCATCCGTTAAGAAGACTTGAATAGAGTACATTTCGGTAATAACACGCTTCATACTCCGGGCTGTTCCAGGATTTGGAAGTACCGAATTCCTCCACCAAGCACGGCAATTCATAAGCCTTGGACAAAGCTCTTTCAAATCCGCACAAATATGAAGAACATGCATCTGAAGTGCCCCAATTATATGCGTAACAAGCATTCACATCCGATAATTCCGCAACATCCTTTAAAGCAAAGCCCCTGGCTGTCCCAACCCCAGAATAGACCGGTCTAGTTCCATCACCCTGCCTGGCTGCTTCTGTCAGCATTTTCAGCCAAAGCCAGCTTTCATCCTGACGGGGCGGCTCTCCCAATACGCCGATCGTTGCATCAAACAATGCCGGAAAAGATGTATCCCGGCCTTCCCGACCCATGCGATACAGGCTGATCTCACTGCAAACATCCCAGATGATAATCGCGCTTTCATTCTTATACCGTGCGGTAAAAGCCCGGATATATTCTGCCTGTCCCCGCAGCGCAGTCGCATCCTTCATCAGGTCTCTGCCTTCCGTCCAGGCGGCAGTATAGTTTTCTCCGGACATATGACCGATGACAAGATCGACTATCAGACCGATCCCATGTTCTCTTGCAATCCCACATAAGGTATCCATCTCTTCCAATGCGACGGGATTAAGCCCTTTTTCCGGCGACGGAAAGAAGAAATCCCAAAAGATATACATCTTTACGGTATTCAACCCCATACTTTGCATAGTATCAAAGTCTTTCCGAACCTGTTCTTCATCCCACTCCGACCACATGCGCACAGATCTTCCCAGCGTCATGTAACTGGTCCCAAGCATAAAAGCAGGAAGCGATGTCCTCTGCATCACCGGTCACCCTCCATTCATTGCCGCCATGTTTCCACGGAGGCTAACTCTCCGTGGAAACATGACACTTATCCTCAGTTGATACAAATGAATTCAAGCAAATGATTATTTACCGTATACCTCTGTGTAGAGGGCTTCCAGTTCTTCATAGCCGATACTCTGGAGCGTAGCAAGGAACTCATCCCATTCTGCAAGGTCCTTTTCACCGGTAATGAATGCCGCAACAGTCTCGCTGCGATAAGTGCTCAGTTCAGAAGAAAGATCCTTCCGGTAGATCGTCTGGTCCTCGGTGAAATGCAGTAGCGGAGATATCGGCTCACCAACGCCAAGCTCATTATAAAGCAATTTGCCTTCCCTCTGCGCACCTGAGTAGTTTTCCACATCCACAGCTTCGATCCAATACTTGGCAACATTTCCTATACGGCAGCCGGTCTCGCGCTCGGTCACCTGACCATCGGGATTGTTACCCGTAATGATGTTGCTTGTGCGATGCTTCATACCGTCTTCGCTGATCTCATAGGTTTCACCCTCAATGCCCCAGCACATCAGGTTCGCACCTTCTTCGGTGTAGAAGTAATTAACCAATTCGCAAGCCTTATCAATGTTCTCACAAGTATTGGAAATTGCCAGCATCTCACCAGTGTTAACATAGCTGTCTATTTTAGTATAGCCGCGCACACCGTTGATCTCGGGAAGTGGAATGGCGCACATGTAATAGTCCGGGTTATTCGCAACGGAATTTACGTTGCAGTTCGTTTCCGCACCGAAATAATCGCTCATACCGAATGCTTTGCCGGTATAAAGTTTAGAGTAAAACTCCTCGTCGGTCTGGGTCAGCGTTTCATGATCCAAATAACCCTTTTCCCACATCATGTGCAGGTATTCGATTGCCTGTTTAAATTCATCCATGGTAGGGCCATAGACAAAACGATCCTCATCGGCCTTGTAGTACATGCCAGAACCAGTGCGGAACCAATACAGCCAAAAGGATATATTATTGTCTAAACCCCAACGGCCAGTCATGGGAGAGCTATCCGGGTACAATTCCTTCAGCTTGGCAAAGGTATCTGTCAGCTCATCCAGTGTATTGGGAATGGCAATACCGTTCTCTTTCAGGATATCATACCTCATGAACAAGCCATACCACATACCGGGTTCATCCGTAAAGCGGGCTGCACCATAGACGCTGCCATCATCCATTTCAACCCTGTCACGGCAATTCACTCTGTCAAGAACTGCAAAATAATTCGTAAACTGATCCTCATGGTCATTGAAATTCACAAACAGGTCTCTGCCATACAACGCCAGGCTGTCCTTATCTGTTGAAACAAGATCAGCCATATCCTTTGCAGAGGCGATCATGGTATTGAATTTCGTCTGGAAATCATCACCAGCAACGTTTCTGAACTCGATCTCAACATTCATCCGCCTGCCAAGTTCCGCAATGACAGGAAGATCCATCGACAAGTTGACATCGAAGGTCGGTACAAGCCAGCTCAGTTTAACGATGTCATCGCCGCCAGCAGAAGCAGTTCCGATCAGACCCATCACGAGAAGCAGTACCACAAAGATTGAAATCAGCCGTTTCATAAGTCTCCTCCTTATCCTTGATTGGTTTTATTCAGATGAAGCCGCCGAGGAGTTAGCCCTTGACGGCGCCAATCATGACACCTTTAACAAAATACTTCTGAATAAACGGATATAAGCACAATATCGGCAGAGACGACGCCAGTATAGCCGCTGCTCTGGTAGACTGGACAGGGATAGCCGAATAAAAATCAAAGTTCAGTGATCCATCCATTTTCTGCGCGTTAGATATACTTAATTTATGCTGTAAAATCACCTGAAGCGGAAATAGTTCACTATTATCCAGCAGAAGCATGGGCATGAAATAATTATTCCAGTTGGATACAATGTAATACATAGTAATCGTGGCAAATACAGGTTTGGACAAAGGTAACACTATCTGCCGGAATATTTGCAGTTCCGATGCGCCATCAAGCAATGCGGACTCACGTAAAGATTCAGGTATATCGTTGCTAAAGAAAGTCCTGAAGATCATGATATACCACTGGCTCAAAGCATACGGCACAATAAGAGCCCAATATGTATTGACCAAACTCATACGAGAGAGCAGGATATAAAATGGAATCAAACCGCCTCCGAAAAACATGGTGAACATAAGATAGATTGTTGCCGGACGCCGCCATCGGAAAATGCTTATCGAAAGCGCATATCCTGCCATAGAGTTGACAGCCAGCCCGAGAATCGTGTTGCCAACGGCTATGATGACTGTATTCAGATACGCACGCCAAATCGAATTATCAGCAAAAAAAACCCTATATGCCGCAGTATTGAAACCATGCGGCAAAAAGATGACTTCACCATTGAGAACCGGCTGGAAGTCCGAGACTGACAGGGAGATCATGTAGACAAAAGGATACAACATAATCAGACCTACCGCAGTCGATATAGCATAAACAGCTATATCGAAAGCGCTCAGTCTGCGTGCCTTTTTTAAAGAACGAGCGGATTGCATTTTCACCCCTCCTTATCCTGTTTTCAAAACAAACCATTGCCGCTCAGTTTCTTTGTAATACGGTCTCCGGCAAAAACAAAGATACTGCCAACCAGTCCACTGAACAGGCCGATGGCACTGGAGAGTCCATAATCCGGATAACTTGACTCAAAAGACTTTCTATACAGATAGGTAGAGATCACATCCGCCGTCTCATAAGTAGAAGAGTTGTAAAGAAGCATTACTTTTTCAAACCCGACAGATAAAATAGAAGACAGGCGCAGGATCAACATAGTACAGATGACAGGGACAATAGCTGGAATAGAGACATGGATGATCTTCTGGATACGGTTCGCTCCATCGATCTCGGCTGCTTCATACAGTGACATATCCACTCCATTCAATGCAGCCAAATACATAATGGAACCCCAGCCCAGTCCTTGCCAGATACCACTTCCGATATATATACTTCGAAACCAACCGGGCTTTGCCAGAAATAAAACTGCTTCTCCCCCAAAGGTTTCTATTGTTTTGTTTACAACACCGCCATTTGAAAAGATGAGTTTTACGATGCCTACAAGAACAACAGTCGATATAAAATGCGGCAGGTAGCTGACGGTTTGCGTAATTCGTTTGAAAGTAGAATTTCGGATCTCATTAATGATCAGTGCGAACAAAATAGGCATAGGGAACCCAAATACAATATCATAGACATTGATCAGCAGTGTATTCCGTATCGTCCTCCAGGCATACATGCTGTTGAAATAACGTGCAAAATTCGAGAACCCGACCCATTGACTTCCCAGTATACCTTTAATCAGATTATACTTCTGAAACGCGATCACAATGCCATACATAGGAACATAGCAGAAAAGGAAACACAGAATAAGCGCAGGTGCTATCATCATCAACAACTGCATCTGACTCTTACGATCCCGCATCAAGCTCCGTCTCTTTCGCGAATGTGTTACAGAACTGTTTTGGAAATACATACCCAAGCCCTCCTTTCCTGCAGTATAGTTCTTTTGCCAGTGCACAATGAAGCTGTTGTGCAAATGATTATTCAAATGATATCGGCGTTATCCCGTTAGATACAAAATCATGAGACACACGCATTCCTGCTTCTGCTGCCGAGTCTATATCGTATCCCCTAAGCAATGCGGCGCATACTCCCGCATTGAAATGATCTCCACCGCCCGTAGAAACTGCCGGTTTATTCACCAGATTTCCCTGATGCCATCTCGTTCCTTTCTTATCGCATACAAAGCAACCATCACGGGGGTGCATGAGCAAAGTTCCAGCAATGTTCTTTTCATACAGGGCTTCTAACATATCCGGGAAACTTGCCGTATCAAGGCAAAAAGCCTTAGCTATACAAACTGCTTCGTTCTGATTCATACCGAGGATCGTCCGTCCATATGGCAGGTACGCCGCAAGAACATCACAGCATCGTCGGATAAATAATCCGTCATGTTTGCTGGGATCAGCAAGATCAAAGAAAAAAACCCTTTCATTATCCTTTGGAATCTGTGAGGCAACCTCACGCAGAAAACCATCAAACAATTCTTCACCATGCGGCAGCAGACTGTAACAGGTCAACGCTACCAACGATGTCCGCGAAGCGATAGTTTTCAATTGACTCATTCCAATCACATCTTTGACCCGTTGCCAAGTAAGACTTTCCAAAGACTTCAAATCAGCCAGCATGACCTTTCCATCATCAAATTCAAGTGCTAAGGTATCAGCAGGATTCCCTAAAGGCAGCATGTCGCAATACTGTTCCCATTTGGAAAAAACCGGATGAGGCTTTCCCTCGCCAACCGCAGCCGCCAGAGTCACATCAACCCCCAACCGGCCCATTGCCTGTGCCATTATCGGCGCATTTCCTCCCGGAGCAACACGACGCGTATTGAGTTCAAGATCGCAGCTAATGCCCGCAGAACCACTGACACGTTCTGCAAAATCCGAAATCAGAGCATATTCCCGAACCTTATCATGATCCCGGTATGAGACTACATGGGATAATCTATCAATAAATCCATCAAATCCCACTAAAGCCGATTTTCGCTCCATAGCCAAAGCCCATCTTTCTTCTTTTCTTAACAATAGTGATGTTAGCATATTTTTTTCATTAAGTCAATAATATTTGAAAATTTTCTCCTATTCATTGACAAAGAAAACACATGTGAGATATAATCGAAAACGTGCTCCTATTTCCAGTAAAGCATAATTGGGGTGAAATCGGACAAAATAAATTGTTGACAGTCAAAATACAGCTCATTATTAATAAAATAAAAAATCTTTTTCATAAAGCCTGACAGAGTAAACACAGAATTCCGGGAAAGCAAAATGATCGGAGTGACACTCAGAATGCCTAATAACACTGATCAAGAGTATATTTCCAGCATCCGCACATTGATACAACTGCATTTCAATGAATTCAACGGCGGTGAACGGCGAGTAGCTGAATATCTCCTTGGCATCAGCGGCGATATCAATCAATCTATCACATCTTTAGCGATGGATATAGGAGCAAGTGAAGCTACGATTATCCGCTTATGCAAAAAGCTTGGGCTGAGCGGCTTCAGCGAGTTAAAGCTGCGTCTGGCAAAAGAAAGCGGCGCAAGCGATCATGCCATGCACCGTGAATTTATAGATGTTCCAATACAAAGTGATGATACCATCGAATCTTTGCCCGGAAAGATTATTGCCGGAGCTATCACTGGGCTTCGAGATATGGGAAATGCCTTACGTACAGATATGCTTCAGGCGGCCATAAAAGCATTAATTGATGCAAGACGCATCGTTCTCTTCGGCGTAGCCAACTCAGCAGTCGTATGTCGTGACCTGCAATGCAAATTACTTCGATTAGGATTTAGTTGTGAAACATATGACGATTCTCACCAGCAGCTATCTGCAGCTTATAGCTTGAAAAAGGGAGATGTAGCAGTAGCAGTTTCACATTCCGGTTTGACTATAGATACAATAGATGCGGCTCAGATTGCCAGACAGCACGAAGCAACTGTGATCTGTATAAGCAACTGCCTTGATACACCGCTGATCAGTATATCAGATATCAAGCTGCTGACAGGTGGACATGAAGTAACATTCAACAGTGAAACCATGGCTTCACGTATCTCACAGCTGGCAATCATCGATATGCTGTATATTGGCATCATTTTAACTGATTATGACAAGTATACCGGCCAGCTTGCAGCAATCAACCGGGCATTGAAAGAAAAAGCGTATTAATGTCAACCCTTCGAATCTCCGAGCCGCCAGAGTCTTACTGCCTTCTATTCCATACTGCATTATTCAACCGAACCGATCGCTTTATCAATTCCTTTTTGTTTCAATCCGAAGTCTTCCGCGCTGCATTTCTTGAACATCTTGCTCATCACAAAACAGCTTCCCATCTTTTACTTTCCGGCAGTCAGAATTGTTTATAATGCAGATATTTATCAGCTTTGCTGGTAAGGCCTGTTTTCACCTCAAATCTATGATCACCAGCTCCGGCCGGTTGAAGATCCTTGGGATATCGGTATTGTTCGCAAGACCGCGGCTTATGATCATCAAAGTGTCGTTTTCCTCATACCTTCCCCCGCCATAGCGCGGAAAGTATCCCTGGTTCGGCGCCCACAGGCCATTGAGGATACCGGGAATACGAAACTGGCCGCCATGCGTGTGCCCCGCGAGTACCAGGTCAAAAGCATATTGGCTGTATTCATCTATCCTCTCCGGCCGATGCGTCAGAAGTACCGTATAGATCCCTTTCCCCGCGAGGGAACCAAGGCCTTCCAGCTGTTCCCCGAAGCTTCCGTGCTCCCGTTCCGTAAACCCGTTGCAGCTCACCCAGGCGCAAGGATCATCCATACCGCAGATGCGGATACGGCTTCCCCTGATCTCAAGATCCGCCACACCTCCGCTCAGGCGCGTGATGCCCCATTCCCCGAGCATTGCCATCTCATCGCCGAAAGCCTGTTTTCCGCTGTAGTATTCATGGTTTCCGGTGACATAGTAGCAAAGGTACCTTCTCCCGAGATCACTGAGCAGGGTGACGCTGTTTTCAAGGGGCATATTGTCATCTATGATATCTCCGCCAAGCAATACCACATCCGGATCCTGCCTGTCGATCATATCGATCAGCTTGCGCTGTCCTTCTCCGAAGGCACAGGAATGGGTATCCGTCACCAGCGC
>DBXA01000160.1:18884-20482 GCA_002309235.1 Christensenella sp. UBA1224
CCCGGATACTGTATCGGACGACCCTCGGCTCCTGGTAAAGGCCGCAGAGGGCACAGCAAACGAGCACAGCAAAGAGGATAAGCAGTATCCTCAAAGCTTTTCCTCTTTTTTTCCGGCGTTTTCTCATGCTGCCTCCATAGCCGCGGGCATCATCGTATCCGAAAGAAACGCATGTTTCTTCTCTTGTGCCCGGTACATTATTTGACGCGGGCAGAAACCGTTTGTTCCCGGTTTATCTGCTCAGAAGATAGGCTACGATGGCGAGCAGCGTAAGACAGAGCATGAGCAGACCAAAGGAAACGCTGCGCGTGACATAGCGGACGACATTCCCCAATTCTTCCCTTGCCGCGGCGAAGACCGATACAAAATCTGTCCTGACCGGCTTCTTTTTGAGAACCGTGCGGTTCATCAGCGCAGCCACGGAATTGAACGCGGCGCCCATGGCATCGCTCAGGCGGGAGCCTACCGGCTCCGGCCGTGACTTATGGGGCTCCCGGAAGACCTTCTCCAGCAAAAATACCGCGCCGGCATCTGCCGCTTCATCCGCCGCGCGGGTAAAGAAGTACACGACAGGCTTTACAAAATAAGTTAGCACTGATTCCGCGAATAGATCCGCAGCCCTCGTCACGGCATACACGACCGGCTTTACCACATACGCCATCAGGACATCCGGAAGCCTGTCCGCAAGGGTGCATACAGTCCCCGCCAGGGGCACGAGCACTTTCCCGATCAGCGGCCTGTAGAGGGAGTCCTCCAGGTCAATACGGGCCGGCAGCCTGTTTTGGTACTTCCCGTCCTTTCCCATGAGCACAGTTCTTACGACACCCAGGTATACCGCCGCGCCGATCCCCAGTGAAACGGCCGCGCCTTTCAGATTCTCAAGCGAAAAATACGCGATATGACCAGGCGCTCCCTTGCCCAGGAAGGCAAGGGACAGTTTCCCCGCGCCTTGCAGGAATACGCCGGGCAGTACGCCCAGTATCAGCAGCATACCGCCCACAACGAGCAGGACCGCCTTTGTCTCAGGCCTGAAATCCCTGCAGCCTTCATATTCCTTCTGCTTCCGGGCGTCCGCGTTCTTTTCGATAAAGAGGCATACATAGAGCTTTGTCATATACGCGGCAGTAAGGCCTCCGGAAATAAGGAACAGCCATTCCAGCGCTTTATAGATGAGCCTTGTCCCTCCGCCTGTATGGGCGATATATTCCAGCAGGCCTTCGTGCAGGAGGGATTTGGAGATATACCCGCTCCCCAGTGGCACACCGGCTATGGAGCAGGCGCCAAGGAGGAAGGCGATGTGCAGAAACACCTTTCCGTGCCCGAAACCGCGCACCTCGTTGAGGTCAAGCTTGTGGAGCTTCATATATACGCCGCCCGCGCACATGAACAGGCACAGCTTGATGAGGGAGTGGTTCAGCATGTGCTCCACCGCGCCGTANNAACAGGCACAGCTTGATGAGGGAATGATTGACCATGTGCATGATGGTCCCGTACGCCGCCAGCCCGCCTTCCTCTCCCAGCAGGCACATGGTGCCGATCCCTATGGAAATGAAGCCGATCTGGGACATGCTGGAACAGGCGAGCGTCCGCTTGAGATC
>DBXA01000160.1:20496-23963 GCA_002309235.1 Christensenella sp. UBA1224
ACGCTCAGAAGCGCCAGCAGCGCTCCGACGAACATGGTCACCGCACCAAATACAAGTACGGCGTTCCCCCAGGCCGCGTCCTCCGGGAACATATTCACGGTAACAGCGAGGATCCCGAAAATGCCCGTCTTGGTAAGAATGCCCGACAGCAAGGCGCTCGCGGGGGCAGGCGCCACAGGATGCGCCTTCGGCAGCNNAGCCATATGTGTACCGGGAACATACCGGCCTTTGCCGCAAAGCCGCTGGCTGTCAAAGCCCCTATGAGATAGAGCCCGCTCCTGTCAGGCGATGCCGCGACCGCATCGCGGATGCCATCCAGTTCCAGCGTACCGGTCCTGTGATAGAGCATGAACATGCCCATGAGCGTCGCCATGCCGCCGATGACGGCGACGGCAAGATAAGTCTCCGCGGCACGCATGGCCGCTGGTGTTTCATCATGTGCTACCCAGGCATAGGAGCACATGGACATGAGCTCAAAGAAGATAAAAGCCGAATACAGGCTCGCGCTCAGGAACATGCCCACAGTACCCGCCATAGTGAGCAGATTGAAGAAATAATACCGATTGCGGCTGCGGTAATGGTGAGAGAAGTATTCCCGCGAAAAGATACCGGTAAAGCACCACATGATGCCCGCGATCAGCACGTATACCGCCCGGAAGCCGTCCAGCCTGAGGTGCAGGCCGAACCCGCATATGCCGCCGATCCGCACTTCCGGTACAATGCCGCGCACAGCGAGATACAGCCCGAAAGCCGAAAGAAGGAGACTTATGCCCGTCAGTATATTGTATACGGTATCACGTGCCTTTTTGGATGCCCTGCCTGTCAGGTAACAGGCAAAAGCGCCGATCAGCGGCACCGAAACCATGCTTGAAAGAAGCCAAACGTACATAGATCTTTACCAGCCTCTCATATACCCTTTGCGATGGAAGACAGGGCATCCGTGAGCGGCCCGCCCGCAAAGGACAGAAGGATGATCGCGGCGCACAGCACCGCGAACGGTATGAGCATGCGCTTATCCGGATCCCTGTTGACGCCCTCCACCACGGAAAGCTCCTCATTGACGGGTCTGAACCAGGCAGCAGCCGCAACCGGGAACAGGTAGCATGCCGTCAGTACCGCGGATACGATCAGGGCCCCGGTCCCGCAGGCGGCCAGTACGCCGCCCTCCTTCACAGCCGCGGAGGCAAGCGCCCACTTGCTGATAAATCCGGGCAGAGGGGGCACACCGACAAGCGCCGCGGAGGCGATGAGGAAGACCGTCATCGTAAAAGGCATGAGCTTTCCGAAGCCGCGGATCTCCTGTATATACTCCCTGCCGGTGCGCACGAGTATCGCTCCGGCGCAGAAGAACAGGGTGATCTTGATGATGCCGTGAAACAGCATATGCAGCATAGACCCGGTAAAGCCTTCCGGAGACATGAGCGCCGCGCCGAGCAGTATGTAACTGAGGTTTGAAACTGTGGAATACGCGAGCCTGCGCTTTAAATGCCTTTCCCTGAGCGCCATGGCGCTCCCGAACACGATGGTGAAGGCAGCAAGCGCAAACACGGTATACTGTGCCCATGTCCCACGCAGAAGCTCGGTGCCGAAGCCGTAATAGGTGGCGCGCAGAACGGCAAAGGCGCCGGCCTTTACCACCGCTACGGCATGCAGGAGCGCCGTCACCGGCGTAGGCGCCACGGATACACGCGGAAGCCAGGCATATAACGGGAATACCGCTGCCTTGACCCCAAAGCCGAGAAAAGTCATCACATATACGATCCGGATCAGAAGGGGATCCGCCTGCGTCCCGGAAAGCACGCCTCCCGGCACAAAAGCCGTATTCCCCACGCCCCACGTGAGCAGCACGATCATGCCGATAAAGGCAAAAGCCGCTCCGGATATGGAAAAGTAGAGATACACGCGGCCCGCATGGACGCTTTCCGCATCCAGCTTGTGAAGCACCAGCGGGAGCGTAGAGAGCGTGAGGAGCTCATAGAACACGTACAGCGTGAACAGGTTCCCCGCCAGCGCTATCCCGCAGGTCACCCCATAGCTGATGGTGTAGTAGGAGAAGAACCTTTGCTCATGCCTCTCGTGTTCCATATAGCTGAACGCGTAAAGGGAAGCAAGCGGCCACAGGAAAGCGATCAGTGAGGAAAACACCCTCGAAAGCCCGTCCATGCGCAGGCGGAAGGAGAGCTTCTCCGTCATGAGGATATCGCTTGTGGCAATATCTCCGCAAAACACGATCAGGTAAGCGAGAACGAGTGAATTCAACGCCGTTATCACGCCTACGTATATGCTGCGCCGTCTCCTGTCTGACAGGGGCAACACAGCTTCAAGCGCTCCGCCTATGATCGGCAGCAGCACAGGTATTATCAAAAGCATCGTTTGCCTCCTCAGAGCACAAGGGCGGCGATGGATCGGGCGAACTCCACCAGCGCGCCCGGGAAAGCTCCCAGGATCAAGGTAAGAGCAGCGCACAGGATGAGCGGCACCAGCATACGGGTATCCGGTTCGCACTTTTCAAGGTCAGCGTAATCAAAATCACTGCCGGGGAAGAACGCTCGTATCGTTACGGTAAGAAGATATCCTGCCGTCAGGATCGCGCTTACGAGGAGCACGGCAGGGCCAATCCAGGAAACAAAAGTACCTTCCAGAGCAAGTGCTCCGGAAGCCAGGTACCATTTGGAGATAAATCCGCCCGTGGGCGGGATGCCGATAAGGCCCGCGGATACAAGGGTAAAGCACCACATCGCAGCAGGCATGCGCTTGCCTATCCCCTTAAGCTCGCTGACTTTTGTATACCCCGTCTTGTGTATCACCGCGCCTGCCGACATAAACAGACCGTCCTTGATCAGCGAATGGAACACGATATGCAGGAGCGCCCCCACAAAACCCGCTTGCGTCAGGGTAGACAAGCCGAAAAGGACATAGCTCACCTGGCTGACCGTCGAATACGCCAGCCGTTTCTTGAACAGGTCCTCGCGGTATGCCATCATAGAGCCCAGGAAGACCGTTGTGAGCGTAAGTCCCATCCACGCCCACTGGACCCACGTTCCGCGCAGGAAATCGGCGCCTGCCATATAATAGGCCACGCGCAGGGCTCCCAGCACGCCTGCCTTGGTGATGACGCCGGAGAGCACGGCGCTCGCAGGAGCAGGCGCCACAGGGTGCGCAGTGGGCAGCCAGCCGTGCAGCGGGAACAGGCCCGCCTTTACGCCGAAGCCTGCCAGCATCAGGAAGATGGCCGTGAGCATCATGCCCTTGTTCCCCTCAAACCCCTTGAGGACCCCTCCGGGCACAAAATCCAGGGAAGCCCCGTATCTCCCGAAGAAGAAAATGCCAAGGAGCGCCATGGAAGCGCCAAGCACGCTGTAGATCAGGTACTTGATGCCGGCCGCCACAGCCTCCTTTGTCATCTCATGCAAAACCAGCGGGAGAGAAAGAAGCGTCATCAGCTCATAGAACATGTACATGGTGAC
>DBXA01000160.1:24051-31928 GCA_002309235.1 Christensenella sp. UBA1224
CACGCCCACATGAAGGCGATGAGCAGGGCAAACCACCTGCCGGCGTCATCCAGCCGCAGGAACACGGATACATCCCCCGTGATCCTCCACAGTACGAGCTGCGGCTCATTTCTCAGCGCAGCTATCACCACAAGGCCGATCTCCATTATGAGGGCAGCCAGTGTAAGGCCGTTGCGCAGCCTCACAGCGCGCGTCCGGAAAACGATAAAGGCCGCCGCGATCGGCAGCAGCACCGGAAGCAAGAGACAGATATCATTCAAAGCAGTTTCCTCCCATCATCAGTCAAACATGGAAAGACCCATCCGTATAGCCGTGACGACCGGCTGTGAAAAAATGCCTAAAGTCATATTGAGAGCGATAAAGCAGCACATTCCCCATTTGAACGCCGATGAGACGTGCGCTCCCTGCGCTGCAGGTTCATCCTGCGCACGGTATAACGTGATCACCGTTTTCAGGAAATACAGAGTGTTGAGCACGGCGCTCACCGCCAGCAGCAGAAGCGCAGCCGTCATGCGGAAGGTACCCGCGAGCATCGCCGCTTCCGACAGCAGCACCTTCACGATAAAGCCGCCGAAAAACGGTATGCCCGTCATGGAGAACGCTCCCACCGTAAAGGCAGCTCCCGCGGCAGGGCACCGGTAGCCGGCGCCGCGCAGATCGTGGAACAGACCGCTCCCTCCCGAAACGCGTGAAAGACCTGCAGCCGAAAGGAACAGCATGCTCTTCGCGACACCGTGGGCAAAGATCTGGAATATCGCACCGATCATCCCGAGCTCCGAGCCCAGTCCTATCCCCATGTAGATATACCCGATCTGGGCGACGGAGGAAAAGGAGATCATGCGGCGGATATCCTTTTGCTGTATCGCCGTCAGGGAACCCATCAGTATCCCGCCGGCGCCGAGCACGAAAAGCACATTACAGATACCGGTCCTCCGGACGGTCTCCATGCCGATCACCCGAAGGAATATCTTAATGAGGAGAAAGATATACCCCTTGCACACGAGGCTTGAAAGTATCGCCGCCGAAGAGGGCGTGCCGTAGGTGTAGGAATCCGGCAGCCATGTATGGAACGGGAAAAGGCCGCTCTTTACGGCAAGGCCCGTGGACATGAGGGCTACCGACATACAGAAGGGCGCGCTCAGGCCGTCTTTCAGAAGTACCGTGTCTATATACTCCCTCAGCGGCTCCATGAGCAGGTGGCCCGTTATGCCGTACATGAGCACCAGCCCCATGAGGAAAAGGCCGCTTCCCAAAAGGTTCAGTATCATATAGCGCGTCGCAGCGAGCAAAGTCCGACCTCTGGACTGAGCCATGATGAGCGAGCACGCTCCCAGTGTCATGATCTCCAGGAACACATAGGCAGTGAACAGGTCATTTGTATAGATCATCACAAGCAGCGCCGCGCCGGCAAGGCACAGAGTAACGCAGTACAGGTTCTGCTTGTCGGGCATGATATCCTCGCTCAGATGCTCACCGCCGGCGATAACGCTCAGAAGCATGATCGCAAAGAAGACGCATGCCGCCACAGCCTCCAGGAGACCTGCCCTGATCTCATTGCCCCAGGGGGCCGGAAAATGGCCCATGGTGAACACGAAGGAATTCCCGCAAGACCGCACCTGCGCCGTAAGGAGCACGCTCATGACGAGTATGATGCCTGTTACCGAAGGCGCCCATACGCGCGCCGCTCTGCGCGGCAGCACAGAGCATACCGCTGCCGAAAAGATGCACAGCATGATCGAAAAGAAAGGCAGGTTCTGCCACCAGAGCACTCAGCGTTCCTCCCTTCTGGAGAGATACGTTATCTCATCGATATCCAAAGTATGATAACGCTTGTAAAGCCTCACGGTCAGCGCCAGCATGAGAGCCGTGACCGAAACGCTCACCACGATGCCCGTGAGGACGAGCCCGCCGGGCACAGGGTTGATATAAGCGGACGCATGCGTCACGCCATTCTCAATGATAGGCGCACCCGCCCCCTTCACATATCCGATCGAGGCAAGGAACAGGTATATCCCGCTGTCCATCATGCCAAAGCCCACGATCTTCTTGATGAGGTTCCGCTGCAGGAGGAGATTCGCAAGGCCGATCCCGAACAGTATGACCGCGGCAGCCTCTTCATAGTTTACAGACAAACCCGCCAGCATCAGAAATCCCCCTTCCGAAACAGCGTGTAGAAGCCGTACATCGTAAACGCGACGACAAATCCCACGCAGATGTTCAGCGGCAGTATCAGCCCGGCCGAGAAGATGGAGCCGGCCGTACCCGTTCCGACAATGCTCTTGAGATGGTTTGCCCCCGTAAAGAAGGAATAGCACTTGCTCATAGCGTAAAACGCGAGAGCGGCAAAGGTGGCCCACCGGAACATGCCGTAGCTGAACAGCCTGAATCTCCTGGTACCGGAATAGCCGTGCGCGTTGACATAGAGTATGAGCCCCGCTCCCATTACGGCACCGCCGGAAAAGCCGCCGCCCGGGGAAAGATGCCCGTTGAACACGATATACAGGCCCAGCAGCAATATAAAGGGGACCAGCACATCCGCGAGGTTCTGCAGTATCATGTCGTCCTGCGGCTCATACCGAAGGTCATCCTCCCCGCTGCCGGGAGGCCCCTCCACCACGCCCCCCTTCCTGTCAAGCTTTACCCTGAGGAGCAGGAGCACCGAGCATATCGCGAGAAAGAGCACATTGCTCTCGCCCAGCGTATCAAACGCCCTGTAATCCAGTATCATGCCCGCCACGATATTTACGGCTCCCGTCTCCTCGAGGCCGTTCTCTATATACCTTTCGGCAACAGTATTGAAGGCAGGCGCGTCGGGAGACCCGGAGGGGGGCATCTGCGACACCGTATACAAAAGAGCGCCTATTATCAGGATCACGGCAAAGGTAGCAAGCAGCATGTACACTGCGTGTATCCTGCGCTCGCCCTTTGTGCGCATGCGCTCGTGGAGCTTTATATAGATAAGCCTTTCGTTCAGCCAGGCGCGAGCCCGCATTTCTTCCCTGTGCTCCTCACGCCTTACAATCCTTTCGCTTTCAAAGGGCTTTTCGCCGACGCCGGCCTCCAGTTCCCGCATAAGGTGCCTGTCCAGGGCTGCCGAACCCTTGACCACCCATTTTTCAAAGCGCCGGGGACGGCTGTTTTCATTCTTTTTCTTCATGCTTTACGCCCTCCGCGCCTCCGGCCGCATCCATTCCGTGGATCTTTTTGAGAGCCACAAAAAACAGAAGGCTCGTAACGCCCGCGCCGACCGCAGCCTCCGTTATCGCCAGATCCGGGGATTCCAGCAGCATCCAGATCACGCTCATGGCGAGGGACTGCAGCATGAATATGATGATGGAGGAAAGCAGGTTTTTCGTAAAGCTGACGGCAAGGGCACTGACCAGTATGAATATGAGCAGCGTGATACTGAGTATATCCATTATCTGCGCACCTCCAGATACTCTTTTATGTTTTCCGATGCGAGCACGAGCCTTGCGATCAGGTGGCTCGATATAGGGCTCGTGCACCATAGTACCGCCACGGCAAGCAAAAGCTTGAGACTCTCAAGGGAAAAGCCCTTCGCCGCAAACAGGCCGAGAGAGCACGCGAGCATCCCCAGCGTATCCATCATGCCCGCCGCGTGCATCCTGTTGAGTACGAACCTGAACCGGAAAACGCCTATCACCGCTATGCACATGGCGGCAAGCCCTGTCAGCATCAGCGCCGCGCAGATGCCGAACCTGATCCATTCCATCATCTTTCATCCGCCTCCCGCCTTTTCGCGGCTTCGGTCTCCTGTCTTTCCCGCACAACGCCCATGTATACCTTTGTAAGGAGCACGACAGCCAGGAAAGACAAAAGCGCGTAGATAAGCTCTACATCCACCAGGTACCCTTCCCCCATCCTGACGGCGAGTACGGCGATCATGACCATGATCACGGTGCCTGACATGTTCACCGCCACGATCCTGTCCGCGATCTTCGGCCCTATGACACAGCGGAGCATGCACGCGAACAGGAGCACGCCCAGTATCCCCAGCGATACCTTGTACAGTACGCCGTAAGCAGTCTCAAGCGCCGTCATACCTGTTCCTCCTCCAAAGATAAAAGCTCTTTCTCAAAAGCGCCGTCCGTAAGCCCCTCCGCCGTTTCCTTATCCAGGGCATGCACGATAAGGATATCATCCTTCATGTAGGCGGTGATCGTGCCGGGCGTCAAGGTAATGGAATTGGCAAAAAGCACCCGGGAAGACTGTTCCTTCAGTTTGGTATGCAGCGTGATAAGCTGCGGCTCCACATCCGATGAGGGATCGAGTATCATCCCCGCGACCTGCAGGTTGGCTTTTATGACCTCCCGGATGAGGCGGAGCACATACAAAATATAGGAAGGGAGCTTTTTCACCTTTTCCCATTCCCTTTTCGGTGTGAGCCCTATCACCCGCCATGTAAAAAGATATATGAGCAGGCTGACCCCTGCCCCCGCTGCGAGAACATCAGGGCTGAATCTGCCGTTGAGCAGTATCCATACCGCAAAATACACGAAAAACACCTGTAAAGACCTCCTATCCCATTGCAATAACATAGTATGGAACATGAATGCGAAAGTTGCGCGTACCATTTATTATATATTGTTTAAGCGGATACCGCCGTGCGCGCGAAAAAGGCCCTCCGCACGGGAAAGCCTTTGAAAGAGCCGATATCCGCCTGTCAGTGCATGCTGCCTTTTCCCAGCAGCACGTTCAGGTATGTCCTGGCAGCGCCGAGCCTGTGCCGTATGTATTCCTTTTTTACGAATTTCTTCTGGACCGCCCGTCCGGTAACGCCGAAGGTGTAATAGTGGTTCGAATAAGAAGCGGCAAGCCATTTATGGTCCTTCTCCCCCGCCTTTACGAACATGCGGGCATACATGGCGGCGCAGGCGTTTTCGGAAGGAGCTTCTCTTATGATCCGCGCAAACTTCTTCTCTATCTCATCCTGCAAAGACCGCGTCAGCTTGTCGTATACCTCCTTTTCCCTTGTCTCCGGGTTGAGGACAGGCGTGACCGTGCCGTTTTCCTCCCGATAGTCCATCACCTGGTCATGGTCCGCGCGCAGTATCTCCTCCGTATCGAGATAATGCAGCCGGAATACGCCTTCCCGATAGGAAGGATACAATGGCGATGCGCTCCAGAGGAGGCCTGTCTTGCTGAAATCGGGGCCGAGAGGCGCGCCTTTCCCGTTGTAGCCGATATAATAGCCGTGTATGGGGAAGGCCCCTTCCGTGATCTCCCGCAGGAAATCCTGCATGGAGCCCTTCCAGCCCACGTCGGCTATGTACATGCCGCCCCGCAGGGCCTCCTCCCCGAAGGAGGCAATATACGCGTTCACGGCCCGCTTCCTGCCCTCACGAACGGCGTCATACGCTTCCGGGAAAGAGGGGCATTTGCGGAGTTCCTCCTTCAGGCGTTCCAGAGACTGCGCCGTAAAGCGCTTCCCGCCGTCCAGGCCGCCTTCGGCGAGGAGCGCTTCCCTCTTTTCCCGTGAGAAGCCCGCGGCGCTCAGAAGATCCTCTAGGCGTATCTCATTCTTTGCCGCGAAGAGGCGGCCGAAGTCCTCCTCCTCAAAGGGCCTGAGCGTCGCGGGATACAGGGAATTGCGCGAAGCATAGAAATAATGGGTGCGGATGGCCGCGTTCTTTTCCCGGGCATACAGGTCAAAAAGCCTCTTTAAGAACTGGCCTTCCCTCGAAAGGAAGAACACGTCCTTCGCACCGCGCTCCTCAAGCGCGCGGCAGAGGCCCGAGATGTATACGTACAGCGGGAAAGCGTGATCAGACCAGGCGGAAGACCCGGCGGCGGAAATGGTTTTCAGCGCGCGGCCAGCCCGGAGAGGGCGGCGGCCCAGCAGCTTTCCGTCATCATAAGGCCTGTCTTCCTTTCCCGCCCGCACGGCACGGATGCCCAGCTTCCTGGCGGGCATGAGATCCGACTTGCGGGAATTCCCGTACATGGTCACATCCCCGGGCTTTACGCCGAGCTCCTCCAGCACATGGGCGAACATCTTCCCGTTCTGCTTGGAGGCGCGGATATCACAGGAGACATACACCTTTTCGAATAACCCCTCCGCCCCAGCATGCCTGAGAAGCTCTTCGATGAAGCCGTGCCCACAGTAAAAATCTGAAAGGAGGAAGAGCCTTGCCCCCTGCCCCTTCTTTTCCCCGAGGAGCGCGAGCAGGCGGCCGTTTGCCCGGATGCATTCCTTTTCGACCGCAAGATAGTTTTCAAGCAAAGCGGAGGCAAAGCGGCCGGGGTCGATCCGGCTGCCTGCGGCGCCCATGTCCCGAAGCCTTGCGGCGCATTCACGAGCAGCGCCTTCGAGCGTACCGCCCGCGCTTCCCGTACGCTGGGCTGATAGAAGGCACCGGTACACCAGCCCCTTATCCAGGCCGAAGCCCTCCGCCGTCTTTTCGGCAGACGCGCAGAAGGGCTGTCCCGCCCGTGTCCTGCGCAGGAGCACAGTGCCGAAGCAATCCGCAAAAATGATCTCCATATCGATCCTCCGGCGCCTTCACAGGCGCGCTGAAATATACTGTGTGAGCATATCCAGAAGCCGCGGGTTCGTGCAGTCCTGCCCCACCATCAGATCCGCGTGATCCGCGTACGAGCGGATGTACTTCATATACATCGGGCGGACGGTCTTCAGATATTGCTCCTGTACGCCGTCCACATCGCGCCCGCGCTCCGTGATATCCCTGCGCACGCGCCTTAGCGCGCATACATCCGCCGGCACATCCATATAGATCTTCAGGTCCATCAGGCTGCGCAGCGCCTCATCGTAGAATATGTGTATCCCTTCCGCAAGCACCACATCCCGCGCCTCAAGGAAAGCGCCGGTATCCTTCCTCAGGTGCAGGGAATAATCGTATCCGCGAAGGGGCACTTCTTTTCCCTGCGCAAGACACGTGATGTCCCGGTACAGCGCTTCATGGTCAAATATCCCGGGCTCATCGTAATTGAGGTTTTTCCTCTCGCCGAAGGTGAGATCCGGCCTGTCCCTGTAATACCAATCCTGGCTGATGATGAGGGCCCTTCCCTTCAGGCGTTTGCACAGCGCCTCCGCGAGCGTGGTCTTCCCGCTGCCGCTCGCGCCGCAGATGCCGATGAGGAGCATGCTCACACCTTCCTGTTCTCAAGCAGTTTCCTGCCCTGTTTTCCCGTTATATGGTCGATCCGCATGCGCAGCATCACAACGCCGCCGGGCTGTTCACCGGAAGACGGGTCGTATTCCGGATGAAAGCGGCGCGTAAAGAACACATGGGCATCCAGCCTTTCCCGCTTCTGAAAAGCGGCTCACCCGATCACGAGGAGCCGCCTTCCAGGATATGTCTTTTATCAGAATTCGATCTTCTTTTCGATATAAGCCTTCAGGTCGTCGATGGCCACGGATTCCTGCTGCATGGTATCCCTGTCCCTGACGGTGACCTTGCCTGTCTCCAGCGTATCGAAATCGATGGTGATGCACATGGGTGTCCCCGCTTCGTCCGCCCTGCGGTAGCGCTTGCCGATGGACCCCGTCTCATCGTACTCCACCATGAAGTATTTGGAAAGCATCGCGTATACTTCCTTCGCCTTGTCGCCCAGCTTGTTCTTCTGGAGCGGCAGCACCGCGGCCTTGTACGGCGCCACGAACGGATGCAGGTGCAGCACATTGCGCACATCTCCGCCCTCCAGCTCCTGCTCCTCATACGCCTCGCACAGCAGGGTCAGCACCATGCGGTCCACGCCCAGGGAAGGCTCTATGCAGTAGGGGATGAACTTTTCACCCGTCGTGGGATCCAGGTATTCCAAAGCCTTGCCGCTGTGCTCGGAATGCTGCTTGAGATCGTAATCCGTCCTGTCCGCCACGCCCCAGAGCTCGCCCC
>DBXA01000160.1:31969-32110 GCA_002309235.1 Christensenella sp. UBA1224
GGCCAGCTTCTCCGGCTCATGGTCCCTCAGGCGCAGATGCTCATCCTTGATGCCGAGGGAAAGGAGCCATTCGTGGCAGAATTTCCGCCAGTAAGCGAACCATTCCAGATCCGTACCGGGCTCGCAGAAGAACTCCAGCTC
>DBXA01000160.1:32286-34516 GCA_002309235.1 Christensenella sp. UBA1224
AGGTTGAACTGGCGGATGCCGGTGAAATTGTGCTTGCCGCATACCGGGCAGGGGATCTGGTGCTCTTCGATATAGGCCTCCAGCTCCTCGTTCTTCCAGCCGTCGCCTGTCTCCGCGCCTTTCGTGAAATCCTCTATCAGCTTATCCGCGCGGAAGCGGGCCTTGCAGTCCTTGCANNGCAGTCCATCAGCGGGTCGTTGAAGCCGCCCACGTGACCGGAGGCCACCCATACTTCCCTGTTCATGAGGATCCCGCAGTCCACGCCCGTGTTGTACGGGCTCTCCTGCACGAACTTCTTCCACCAGGCCTTTTTGATGTTGTTCTTGAATTCTACGCCCAGAGGGCCGTAATCCCAGGTATTCGCGAGGCCCCCGTAGATCTCGCTGCCGGCGTATATGTAGCCGCGGTTTTTGCACAGCGCGACGAGCTTATCCATTGTCAATTCTGCCATGATCCTTATCTCCCTTGTTTTTCTTGCGGTTATTATAGCATTCTTTCCCGTTTCCGCACAGATAAAGGGTGTTAATTCTGCTCTGCGGTTGACAGCATCCCTACCCTTTATGTTATTATATGCTTGTAAAATCAACAAAGGACGTATGCGTGAGGTGTGATATGGGCAGATTGTACGATTCTATCATAAAGACCACACCCATCGAAGAAGGCTGGTCCGGCGACAGGAAGTATCGCGCGGAAACAAAGGACGGCCGTTATTGCCTTCTGCGCATTTCCGACAAGCAAAAGCCTATCCCCGCCGCCAGGCTCTCAGGCATCATGGGGTCCCTTTCGGCCAAAGGCATACACCTTTGCGACATGTTCGAATACGGCATGTGTGACAAAGGCACCTATACCATAGAGCGATGGGTCAACGGGATACCGGCGGAAGAGTACCTGAAAACCATCCCCGCCGAAGAACAGTACCGCCTCGGCTGCCGAAGCGGCAAGGATCTCAAGGTCATCCATTCCATACCCGCCCCGGCAGGGCTGCCGGAGTGGGCTGTTTTTTTCGGGGCGAAGATCGACAGAAAGATCCGGTCGTACCAGGGTTCTCCCCCTGCGATGCGCTTTGAGGGCGGGGAAGAGATGATCCGCCTCCTGAACGCCGGCCGCGGGCTCCTGAAAGGGCGCCCGGTCACCTTTCAGCACGGGGATTACCATACCGGCAACATGATGGTGGAAAACGGTTCCCTCACCATCATCGATTTTGACAAATGCGACTGGGGCGACCCCTGGGAGAAATTCAACCGCATCGTCTGGTGCGCGCAGCTTTCCCCCGCCTTCGCGAGCGGCATGGTAAACGGTTATTTCGAAGATGAGGTGCCGGATGAATTCTGGCCCCTGCTCCGGATATACATCTTTTCCAACACCCTTTCCTCCGTCAGCTGGGGCGCCGCCTTCTCCGAAGAGGAGGCGCAGGTCATGCTGCGCCAGGCAAACGATGTCATCGCCTGGTATGACGGCATGAAGGGTCTTATCCCCTCCTGGTATATGCCTGCCTGCCCGAAGCCGTAACGCTTTTTCCGCGTCCCCTCCTTTTTATATTTTCTCCCCCGGGGCATTGCGCGCCGGATCCCCGGATACAGGCCTTCCCGCCCGTCTTCCCCCTGTATCTCCCTTCCCTCCCGGGCGTCATCCCGTCAGAGAACAGAACCGAAATAAGCGGCTGATCCCGCCCCTTCCGCAAAACAATTAACACGCGTAGTGTATGCTTGGTATGCCTCACTTCGCTCGGCGTGATATGTGCCTTGCGGCACGTGATATACCCTTCGGGCGTGATATGTGCCTGACGGCACGTGATATACTTCTCGCCTACGGGCTCGGTCGTCGCGGTTCTGGATCCGCACTGTGGATCCATTCATTACCGCTCCCACACTTCGTGTGCCTTCGGCGGCATGAAGGCGACCCCGGTACACGCATGAGCAAAGCGAGTGCATATCACGCTGAGCAAAGCGAAGCATATCACGCTGAGCAAAGCGAGTGCATATCACGCTGAGCAAAGCGAAGCATATCACGCTGAGCAAAGCGAAGCATATCGCGCCCGAAGGGCCGTCCCCTTCCTCATCCACGATGCGGCGCATGCGCCGCAAAACCAACATCACGCAATAACCGCTCTGCCTGTCGTAGCGGCGGCGTCTACGCCGCCACCCTGTTTGCAGGTCCTTCTTTCTGTCGTAGTCCGGCGTTTTCCGGTCTCCCACTCGTGCCGCAGGCACACGAAGTGTGGGCACGAAGT
>DBXA01000160.1:34598-37450 GCA_002309235.1 Christensenella sp. UBA1224
AAACCTGACTGAGCCCGCAGGCGAGAAACATATCGCGTGCCGTCAGGCACATATCGCGCCCAAAGGGCATATCGCGTGCCGCCAGGCACATCCAGGAGGTTTTTCTATGACCATACCCCCCGACCAGCTGCGCCTTCTCCCGCCTGGCAGCTATGTACTCATCGATACGAGGAGGCCTTCCGATATCTCCTACGGCTCGATACCCGGCGCCGTCCCCGTCCCGCCGGAGGAGCTCCCGGAAAGGGCGCCTTCCTTCGCCGGGAAAAAGCTGATACTCTTCTGCGCAAACGGCTCCGTGTCCGCCGAGCTCGCCCTTTCCCTCCGTGCCCAAGGCCATGACGCCGCAAGCCTTGATGGCGGCTTTCACGCCTGGCTCAGGGGCGAGATCGCGCGCCAGGCGGAGGAAGACCTTTCCGAACAGGTCGAGTGCAGCCTCAGCAAGCGCTTCCACAAGCAGATCTGGTCCAAATTCACCAAAGCCCTCAAGGATTACGAGTTCATCAGCCCCGGCGATGTGATAGGCGTCTGCGTCTCCGGCGGCAAGGATTCCACCCTCCTCGCAAAGCTCTTCCAGATGCTGGAGCGCTTTACCGAGGTGCCCTTTGAAGCGAAGTACATCGTCATGGACCCCGGCTACAGCCCGGACAACCGGCTCCTCATCGAGACGAACGCCCGCAGCCTCGGTATCCCTGTCAACATCTTTCCCTCCGATATCTTTGAAAACGTGTACCATATCGAGAAAAGCCCCTGTTACCTCTGCGCCAGGATGCGCAGGGGCCATCTCTACGCCTACGCGAAGGAGCTTGGCTGCAACAAGATCGCCCTTGGCCACCATTACGACGATGTGATCGAGACCACCCTCATGGGCATGCTCTACGGCGCCCAGATACAGACCATGATGCCCAAGCTCCGCAGCACCAACTTCCCCGGCATGGAGCTGATCCGTCCCCTCTATCTCGTCCGGGAGGATGATATCCGCCGCTGGCGGGATTACAACGGCCTGCACTTCCTGCAGTGCGCCTGCCGCTTCACGCAGGAAAGCCTGGCAAGCGAGAACGAGGAAAACCTCTCAAAGAGGCTGGAGATCAAGCGCCTCATCGCTTCGCTCAAAAAGACCAACCCGGATGTGGAAAAGCATATCTTCAGCTCCATGGAAAACGTATGCCTGGATACGGTGCTCGCGTACAAGCGCAGGGGCCGCACCGTGCGCTTCACCCAGTGGTACGGCAAGGCCGACGAGGATATACAGGATACCTGACCGCCCCTTTCCCCCGTATCTTGACTTTTCCCCGCCCCTCGGATAGAATACCCGTAACAACGAAAGAAAGAAGGTATCATCATGAAAAAGATCATTTCCATGCTCCTCATCCTTCTCATCTCCTTCGCATCTGTTTCCGCCCTTGCGGAAGGAGCGCCCCACAGCGCCGCTTACGATCCGGAAGCCTTCACCCAGGCCTTCCTTGAGGTAAAGGCCCTGGTCCCGGAGTATGCCGGTTACGATCTCGTGCCGATGGATTTCAGCGAAAAGGAAAACGCGGATCTGATCCTCGCCGCCTACGTTCTGGCAAACGCCTCCGCCCCGCAGGAAGAGGAGTATGCCGAGATCACCATCTTTTACGATGATTCCGATACTGCCGCGATGTTCGGCATCGCGCCGGAGTCCCTGGATCTCGACATCACCTGCTCTGATGACGGCAAGAACGGCGAATGGAAGACGTATATCGCCCTTTTCGGGGATCTCGTATCCTATATCACCAAGGATACGAAGGTCTCCCGCTGGCTGCAGGACCAGGGTAAGATGTTCCTCCTCGATTATACCATCAACTTCTCCTCGACCATTGATACCACCTACGAGGGAGACGGCTTCGAGGTCCTCTTCGCGGCCGTCGGTGAAGGGTTCAGCCTGCTGATCAGCGTCTGGCCCGCGCAGGGCTGAGCCTGCCGCCCCGATCCCTTGTCCCGCCCTGGAATACAGACCACCGACCGGAGGTAATTGATATGGACCCGAAACTCATCACAAAAATACTGGAAGGCACGGATTATGTGCGCACCAGCGGATCCCCCGAGGAAAAGAAAGCCGCGGATCTGCTCGAGGAGACCTGCCGCTTTTGGAATGTAAAGGCGTATCAGGAGCCCTTTGAGGTGGATACCGCCTCTATCGAAAAAGCGGTCTTCGCTTTCGACGGCAAGGAGATCCCCTGCAAGGGGTACAGGCTCTGCGGGAGCGGGAGCGTCACCGCGCCCTTCCTCTACCTCCCGAATACCGATCCTGCGTCCCTCTGCGCAGCGAAGGGCAAGGTCGTCCTTCTGGATACGGGCCTTACCTATTGGCTCTATCACGATCTCCTGGATGCGGGCGCCCTCGGCTTTATCACCTATGACGGCGATGTCCGCTATCCGGACAGCGATATCGACCAGAAGACGCTCCGCCCCTATGTTTCCAAGGGCAGGGTCGTCCCCTGCGTCAACATCAACGCGAAGGATGCTTCCGCTCTCGTGGAAGCGCAGCCGAAGGAAGTGACCATCGATATCGCCCAGCAGGAGTCGAAGACCCTTTCCCAGAATGTCATAGCGGATCTTCCCGGCCGCACGGATGAGTGGATCGTCCTGAGCGCCCATTACGATTCCACGCCCCTCTCCCACGGCGCCTACGATAATATGTCCGGCTGCATAGGCCTCTTGGGCATCCTCGAAGCGCTCAAGGGGAAGGCGCCGCTCCGCTACGGCCTCCGCTTCGTCTTCTGCGGGAGCGAAGAAGTCGGCCTTCTCGGCTCCAAGGCGTATACCGAAGCCCACAAGGAGGAGCTCGATAAGATCGCCCTCAACATCAACCTCGATATGATCGGCACCTA
>DBXA01000160.1:37499-49449 GCA_002309235.1 Christensenella sp. UBA1224
GCCCTGCGCGGCTGGGGCATCTCCGCCCGGCAGGATGTCTATTCCAGCGATTCCACTCCCTTCGCCGATCACGGCGTGCCCGCCCTTTCCTTTGCCAGGCTCGCGCCCCGTTCCCAGGCCACCATCCATAACCGCTACGATACCAAAGAGCTCCTCTCGGAGGAGCAGCTCATCCGGGATACCGCCTTCCTCACGGATTTCACCCTCAGCATGGCCGATGCCGTAAAATGCCCCGTCTCCCGCGAGATCCCGGAAAACATCAAGACAAAGCTGGATGAGTACCTACTCCGCAAGCGCAGGAAGGAAAACTGATCTGAGACAGCTATGGCTTTAATGTAAATTGGGATAAAAAAGAAGGATCACCTACAGCTTGTAATGAGCCTGGGTGATCCTTCAGTTTATTTCAAAATGTGCCTATAGCAGCACGATGTGCCAAGAGGAACCTCACTTCCCCAGCATAGCCGCGCCGATGATGCCGGCGTCGTTGCCCAGGGTAGCGAGCTCGATGGTCGCGTACGGCATGGCCTTATAGAAGACCATAGCGGGGAGCTTCGCGCGGATCGCGTCCAGCAGGAAGCTGCCTGCGGCGCTCACGCCGCCGCCGATGACGATCATTTCCGGGTCGATGAAGTTGATGATGGAAACGAGGCCCGCGCAGATGTAGTAGATGTACTTATCGTACACCTCAAGGGCCGTCGGGTCGCCTGCCTTTGCGGCGTCGATCACGGTCTTGGCCTCTATCTTATCCTCGCCGTCCTTGCCGATCAGGCTTTCGGGGTGCGCCTTCAGCGCCTTTTTGCCCATGTTGATCAGCGCCGTGGCGCTGGAATAGCGTTCCCAGCAGCCGCGGTTGCCGCAGGTGCAAAGTTCGCCGTCCACGCAGATGATGGTGTGCCCCAGCTCGCTGCCCACGCCGTGGGATCCGTCGTTCACCTTGCCGTCCAGCACGATGCCCGCGCCTACGCCGGTGCCTATCGTCAGGAACACGCTGTTTTTGACGCCGGCGGAAACGCCCGCCACGCTCTCCGCGAGGCCTGCCACCGTCGCATCGTTGCCCACGAAGATGGGCTTGTCGATCACCTTTTTCATGAGCTCCTGCAGCGGCACCTCATGCCAGTAGAGGTTGGTGCAGAAGGGTACGATCTGCCTTGCGTGGTCCTCTATGCCGGGGATGCCTATGCCGACGCTCTTTACGTCGTCCATCGATATGCCCGCGTTCTCCACGGCCTTGAGCGCGAGGTGCGCCATATCGTTGATGACCGCCTCGTGCCCGCGTTCCACGCCTGTGGGGCATTTCGCCGTAGCGATGATCTTTCCCTGTTCGTCCACAACGCCGGCCTTGAGCCCTGTTCCGCCTACATCGATACCGATATAATACATGTTTCGCTGCCTCCCGTTTTCATACTGTTTTTGCACGCCCCACGGGGCGCAATGTCGTCAGAAATCGCAGTTCTTCGCGGTACGCGGGTAGCTTTCCACATCCCGGATGTTGGTCACGCCTGTCAGGTACATGATCATGCGCTCAAAGCCCATGCCGAAGCCCGCGTGCTTCGCAGTGCCGTATTTGCGCAGTTCAAGGTACCACCAGTAATCCTCCGGCTTCATATTGAGCTCTTTGATGCGGTCCACCAGTACGTCGTAGCGCTCCTCGCGCTGGCTGCCGCCGCACAGCTCACCCACATAGGGCACCAGCAGATCCGCCGCGGCGACCGTCTTCCCGTCCTCGTTGAGCCGCATGTAGAAGGCCTTGATATCCTTCGGCCAGTCGGTCACGAATACCGGGCGGCCGAATTTCTCCTCCGTCAGGTAGCGCTCATGCTCGCTCTGCAGGTCTTCTCCCCAGGCGACGGGGTATTCGAAGTCCTTTCCGGAGGCCTTGAGCATCTCGATCGCCTCCGTATAGGTCACATGGGCAAACTCCGCGTCGCGCACGGCCGAAAGCTTGGCGATAAGCTCCTTATCCACAAACTGGTTGAGGAAGGCGAGCTCATCCGGCGCCTCCTCCAGTATCGCGCTGATGATGTACTTGATCATCTTTTCCTGCAGGTCCATATCGTCCTTCAGATCCGCGAAGGCGATCTCCGGCTCTATCATCCAGAACTCGGCCGCGTGACGGGGCGTGTTGCTGTTCTCGGCACGGAAGGTCGGCCCGAAGGTATACACGTTCCGGAAGGCCATGGCATAGGTCTCCACGTTCAGCTGGCCGGAAACGGTGAGCGATACGTGCTTTCCGAAGAAATCCTGCGAATAGTCCACGCTGCCGTCCGGAAGGAGGGGCACATTCTGCATGTCGAGCGTGGTGACGTTGAACATCTCGCCCGCGCCCTCCGCGTCGCTGGATGTGATGAGCGGGGTGTGCACGTATACAAAGCCTTCTTCATGGAAGAAGCGGTGTATCGCCTGCGCCGTAAGGGAACGGATGCGGAATACCGCCTGGAACAGGTTCGCCCGCGGCCTGAGGTGCGCGATCGTGCGCAGGTATTCCATCGTGTGTCTCTTCTTCTGCAGCGGGTAATCCGGGGTGGAAGCGCCTATGACTTCCACGCTTTTCGCGTGCAGTTCAAAGGGCTGCTGCATTTCGGGCGTCGGCACGATAGTGCCCGTCACGCCTACCGCGGCGCCTACGCCGATCGCCTTTACCAGATCCGCGTAATCCGGGAGCACGCTCTCCTCCATGACCACCTGCAGGTTTTTGAAGCAGCTGCCGTCATTCAGGGCGATAAAGGCAATGGATTTGCTGTCGCGCAGGGTGCGTACCCAGCCTTCCACGCGGACGCCCTCCATCTCCTTCTCAGGGATCGATCCGTACAATTGTTTTACGAGCATGGTCTCCATAGTAAATCCCTCCTCGCAGGCAGCCGCCTGCTGCTTTCGCGGTCATATTGTTCATATTATATCGCCGCGGAAAACACATCGTCAAGCGATATCAGTGTACCAGTTCAAGCCCTTTCCAGGTATCCAGCTCCTCCTGGCCGTGCAGGGGTTCAAGATCCAGTGTGGAGATGGTGACGCCGGTATGGAAGAACAGTCCCATGATGGGGAGCTCATTGATCACCTTCGACTGGATGCTCGCATAGGTATCCATCAGCTCGTCCGCCGTCTCGGCCGTGCGGGCATTGCTCAGGAGGCTGTTCATATCCTTGCTGGCATAGCCGGAGTAATTGCGCGCCCCGTCATGCCTCAGAAGGCGGGTAAGGTCCATATCGTAGGAAAGGTTGATGCCTATCAGCGCCATATCGTAGGTGCCGTTTTTGACGCCCTTTACGGCCTTGTCGCGCGTCGTGACCGTTACCTCCACGCTGACGCCGACCTTTCTCAGCTGCGCGGCAATCAGCCTGGCGGCATCCTCCCGCTGGGAATTCTCCGCGTCGTTGTAGGTGACCAGCTTTATCGTGAAGTATTCCAGCAGGCCGTCCACCACGGTATCGAGCATGCCGTCCCCGTTGTTGTCCCGCCAGCCCGCGTCGTATAAGAGCTGCAGTGCCCTTTCGGCATTGTAGTTGTACTGGGCGGCCTTGCTGTCGTAGAGATAGCTGCCGGGAACGACGGGCACCTCGCTGATCTGCACCATTCCCGCGTATACCGTCAGTGCCAGGGCGTTCCTGTCGATCGCGTACATCACCGCCTGCCTGACCGCCAGGTTCGAAAGCTTGCCGCCCGTCAGGCAGGGTACGAGGAACTCATACGCGCGGGTACCGTAATCCGAATAGGTGTATTGGTTCAGCTTCTTGTAGGTCAGCATCCTGGGCGAGCGGCTCGCCAGGGCGTCGATCTCCCCTTTGGAAAGCGCGGCCATCGCCTTTTCCGTGGTGGAATAGCGCCAGGCCATGATGCTGGGCATCACGGCGTTTCTCTTCCACCAGAGGGGGTTCGCCTCCAGGCGGAGGTACTTGTTGACGCTGTACGCGACATACCAGTAAGGGCCCGTGCCCATGGGCATCGCGTAATCGAGCGTATCCCGCTGCACGACGGGGTATGTCATGGCATTGAGCACGATCCAGCCGCCGTATTCAAAATCCACCGCAAAGTGGGTATCGTCCACCACCTTCATGTCCTTGATGACGGCGATCCTGTCGCTCCACGGGCTGTCTGCGCCGAGCCTTTTGATATACTGCCAGCTTTCGACGAAATCCGCGGGGGTCACCGGGCGCCCGTTATGGAACGTCACATTCGGCCTTACGTGGAAAAGGTATGTCGCGTCGCGCATCTGCCAGGAATCGACCAGCTGGCCCACCGGGCACAGGTCGTCGCCCAGTGTGATCGCGCTCTCGAACACGAGCTCGTTCAGGCTGATCAGATCCCTGTACACGCATTTATGGGGGTGGAGCACCGCTTCTCCCGTCAGCACCATGCCGATGTTGATCGAACCGGTCGTATAGGAATAATCCGTATAGGAAGGGGTGTTTCCGGCTGCCTGTGAGGATACGGGCACATCCTCAGCCTCCTGCTGCGAGGGGGCAGGGGCATCCGCGATGCCGACGGCCGGGTTTTCCGGCGCGACGATGACGGGCTCCGGCGCAGGCGTCTGCACGGGGAAGCTTTGGACGACCTGCGTGTTCTCCCCGCAGGAGGTCAATATCACAAGGAACAGCGCCAGCACCGCCGCTTGTATCCTTCCGGCAATAACTCTTTTCTTCATAAGCGAATCCAATATCCTCCGGGCGGCGGGGCGGTATCCTCTGTCCTGCCCGTGCCGTCCAAATCCGTAATACGTATATTATACACTCGCCCATGCCGCTTTGTCCAACGGAACGATCCGTTCTTCAAACCGATCCTGCGCATAATTCTTCCGCATAGGTCAAAAAGCCTTCAGGAGCTGAACAGTCAGGGAATAACTGTATCATTTATGTCGTTTTTGCAGCCAAACAAAACAAACACATAATAATTTTCACATAATGTTGCTTGTAGGTATGTCCTGCGAGGACTATGATTGATGAAGTTATCCGGTACAAGGAAAAGGAGTGTTTAGATATGAAGGCACGCGTACATTATGTCAGCCCCAAGGGTTCGGCTGAAATGATCGCTGAAACCATCGCACGCGAGTGCAAATGCGTAAAGGAGCCTCTGCTTCCCGCTTATATGCCCGAAGGCATTGCCATCATGTTCCTTGGCTGCGAAGGCAGTAAGGCGGATAAGGTGACCAAGGAATTCATCAATTCCCTGTCCAAAAACCGTGTAGCCAATGCCGCACTGTTCTGCTGCAACCCCAAGAAGAGCGATGCTCCCATCACCGAGATGAAAAGCCTGCTCGAGGCGCGCGGCGTACATGTGATGGATCAGACCTTCGTATGCACGGGCAAGGGGCTTTTCGGCAAACCGCCGACGGAAGCCGACTGTGCCGAAGCTCAGAAGTTCGCCCGCAGCGTCATCAAGACGCTTTTCCCGGACGAGAACTGATCGATACCCTGTATATTTTAAGGAGCCGTCTTATTGAGACAGGCCCCTTTTCTTTGTATCTGCAGCTTTGACGGTCTCTCACTCCGTTCCTTCCAGCACCAGCTCTCCGAACCTCTGCGGCGCGTTCATCACCCGCATGATACCGCGGATAGACGCCTGTGAAGGCCGGTCTGAAACACGGCAGGCAATGCCGCAGGCTTTTTCGACCGCTTCCTTGACAAGCGGAGACTGCGCCCCGCCGCCCGTCAGCATGATGCCGTATTTCATGATATCCGCCGCTGTGCTGTCGGGCAGGTGCAAAAGCATGGTGCCTGCCATAGCCGCGGCCTCTTCGGCGATCGGGTGCACGCACCTGCGCACGACCTCCGGACGGATCCGCCTTGTCACCGGCATCTCTTTTTCGATATCAAGGCCGTCCGCTTCGATATGCAGGGCGGTTTCCGCCGCCTTCGCGAGTATATCCTCCGCGCCGTTTATGCCGACGGCAAACGCGTATTCCCGCCTCAGGGCCATGCGCAGGGCCTCCACGGCAGACTGCATGCCGAAAGGCCTTGATTCCCTGTTCACGATATGTCCTCCGACGATCAGGGCCGCAAACATGCTGAAGCCGCCGATATCCACCACGATATGCGCCGCGTCGTCCATGGCGTCTGCCTGGGCGCCGGCCTCCGTTCCGGAATCCTTCGGGAACCATACGCCGAGGGCTGCGGCAAATTCCGCCTCCAACACGCCCATTTCACTCCCGCCGCATTTCAGGCAGGCCGCTCTGACCGCCTGCAGATCCGCCTCGCGGGCATTGGGACCGCCTGCGAGCAGAACGCTCGTACGCCCGGATCCCTCTTCCCTGCAGTGCTGCATGAGATAGCTCATCCACATCTCCAGCAGCTCCTCCCGGGCCACGCGCCCGCCTTCGAGCATCACGCCGGTGCGCACGCCTATGGGTTCCCTGCCGCGCAGCTCACGCCCTGCGTTGCCGAGCGTCACCGGTTCCTTTTTGCCTCTCCTGAACGCGGCTACAGCGCTCTCATCGTAGATGATGCCTTCCCTGCGCAGGGCGATGCGTATACCGCAGCCGCCCAGGTCAAGCCCTATATTCCATGTACCAGCCATCCCGCACCTCTTGCAGATCGTTTTTCTACATTATACTATATCACAAGGGGAAGCGAAAGCTTTTTTTACATCCCGCGCGGATGCCTTCCCGTGTACCGCTTCATGCAGAACAGAGCAGAAACGCGCGTTTTCGCATGAAAACCGGATTACCCAGAATTCACGGGAAATTACGTTTGGGTTTACTTCCGGTTAACTGTATTACAAATGCCCCGGTGATACAATGCAACCATCGCAAAGCGATATATCATTCTCAACAAGGAGACGAAGAACATGAAGAAGTATACCTGGCTGACGATCCTGACCGTTCTGGTCCTCACATTCGGAAGCGTATTCACCGCGCAGGCAATGATCATCCCCCCGCAGGGCGAAGGACAGATCGGCATTCAGGCTGTCGTAATGCACAATGAGCTGCCCGTGTATGAAACCGCCGACGCCTCTTCCAAGGTGGTCGAGACATTGCAGACCGGCAGTGTCATCATACTGATGAACCAGGAAAACGGCTGGGCGGAATGCTGCCTTTCCGATGATGTGGACGGCGCGCCCGCAGGCTGGGTAAGCACAGAGGGTCTCCTCGTCGATACCGCCTGGTACATGACGAATGAAGAGACTCCCGTATACGCCTGGAACGATACCGAAGCTCCCGTATTTGAAGTTCTCGAAGAAGGCACCCTCCTGCCCATCCTGAACAATGACGGCGAATGGCTCGTGGTCAGCCTGAACGGCGCTTCCGCCTGGATCCTTAAGACCGAAGCTGACATCGCCTCGGAAGCGGATTGAGCATCCCGGCCGGCCGGACCGCAGTTGAAGGCACGGGAAACAGCCTGTTTCCCTCATGGCAGCCCCCGCAAAGGGGCTGTCTTTTTCTATCCGGAAAACTGTTCCCGTACCGCGCTGGGTCTGACAGATATACGGCTGTTATTTCAGCAAAGAAAGTGTGATAAGCGCCCGGAAGGTGTATAATATACCTGTATATTGCCAAAAGGAGCGTTCCCTATGCTCAAGGTATTGCTGTTTGCGCTGATGTCGATCCTGTTTACCTTCCAATCCTCCACCACGAAGCTCTACACCCAGAGCTATGCAGGGCCCTCCAAGGGCGATGCTTCCGTCACCTATTCCATGTTCTACGGTTTCGTCACGGCGTTCATGACCTTCCTGGTCAACGGGTTCGCCTTCTCCCCCTGCCTTGCCACTGTGCTGTTGGGGCTCCTCAACGCGTTCATGCTGATACTCTATACCACGTCTCTCGTGAACGCGAGCGCGCAGGGCCCCTATACGTTTCTGATGATGTGCGCCTTGACCGGCAGCATACTGATCCCATTGGGGTATAATCTCCTCTTCATGGGCGAAAGGCTCACAGTACTGCAGCTTGGCGGGATCGCGCTGCTGCTCGTAAGCTTCGCGCTGATGAACCTGAGGGGAATGCCTTTTGCGGGCGCAAAGCCGCCGCGCAGCTACTTTTTCTGGTGCGCTGCCCTGTTTGTCGCCAACGGCGCCTACGGGCAGATCATGAACATCCAGCAATCGCTTACAGGCGGCGCCGAACGCAGTGAGATGATCATATGCACCTACTTCCTGATGGCCCTGTTCGTCCTCATCTGGAGGCTGATAAGGGCTCCGCAGGCGGTACTGCCGGGATTCCGAATGGGCAGGAAGGCCTTCGTTTACGCCCTGCTGTGCTGCGCCATCTGCACCGCAGCGACAAACCTCCTGGTCTACCTGCTCACCGTGCTCGAAAGCGCCACCGTGCTGTTCGCGCTCAATAACGGAGCCGTGCTCCTCTTAAGCGGCCTGCTCGCCATATTCCTGTTCCACGAAAAAGCGGATAAATACCAGACAGCCGGCCTTGTGTTCGCCTGCGCCGGCATCGTGGTGCTGAGCATATAATATGCCCTGCGGGCGCGAGATGTGCTTCGCACGCGATATGTGCCTTACGGCACGCGATATGCCTTGACGGCGCGATATGCCTCGCTTTGCTCGGCGTGAGAGTTCCCATGGTTCGTGCCGAGCAAAGCGAGGCATATCGCGCTGCCGTCAGGCAGCATATCGCGCATGAGCGCAGCGAATGCATATCGCGCCGCCCTTAGGCGGCATATCGCGCATTCGCGCAGCGAATGCATTACTCTATCGTATACTCCGTGATATCTCCCTCGAAGCCTGCCCCTGCCACATACTGCATCTTTCCGCACGGCAGCATGGAGGCGTAAGGGTAATGCAGATGTCCGGAGATGATCGCAAATACGCTCTTCTCCCTGTATACATGATCGATAAAGCGCATGGTCGCCGCATCCGGCCTCTGCTGGAAGGCGCGGTACTCGTTAAAGCGCATGAGCTGCCTTTCCCCGCAGCCGACAAGGCCTGCATCCGTCTGCCCGAGCTCGTCCATGGAATGGCGGAACAGGCTTTCCTCGTACAAGGGATTGTGTATCACCAGCAGGATCGGAAGCCCCTTTTCTGCCTCTATCGCCAGCCTTTCCGTCTGCCAGTCCTCAAAGCGGTAATAGCTGTCGTCAATGCCCACGATATTGATCCCGCAATACTCTCTTGAGGCGAAGAACAGGTCCCTCCCGAGCCTTTCGCGGATCTGGAAATAGGAATTTATCTTATAAGCCGTATCCTCGCAGGCTTCCCCATGGTACTGGGAAAACTCGTGGTTGCCCGCGATGAAGAAGGTATCCGTGCTGTCAAGGAATGCCCGCGCCTTATCGAGATTCGCGTGGGAGACAAAATCGATGAGGTCTCCGGAATGGATCAGAAGCTCTCCTTTCTCCCTCGCGTATGCCGACTGTTCTTCAAGGTACTTTTCCTGAAGGCCGCCGAATCTCCCGTTCCTCCTTACGGCAAGCTCATGCTTGCGCGCATCATCCCGAAGGTCCGCCAGGGATAAATGCGTATCCGAGACATGCAGAAGCCTGACTTTTCTCCCAAGACCCGCATGGATAAGGCAGGATCGGATATTCATGGCGCATTCCCTCCCTTTGGCTGTATGGGCCTGTCAGGCCGTTCTTCCGGAAAAACAGGCAACAGAAAAGCCGACCTCAATGAGATCGGCTGTGCATCGTATCGATCAGAATTTCAGGCTGTTCAGCTTGATACCGGGGCCCATCGTGCTGGAAATCACGGCGGATTTGATGTATGTGCCCTTGGCAGCTGCCGGCTTCGCCTTGATGATCGCTTCCATCAGAGCGCGCAGGTTCTCCACCAGAGCGGTATCCGTAAAGGAAGCCTTGCCGAGCGGGCAGTGGATGATAGCGGTCTTATCGACGCGGTACTCGACTTTACCGGCTTTGATCTCCTTGAGAGCTCTGGTAAGATCGGTGGTAACGGTACCGGACTTCGGGTTAGGCATGAGGCCCTTGGGGCCGAGCACACGGCCGAGACGTCCGACCAGACCCATCATGTCGGGAGTGGCTACGCAGACATCGAAATCGAACCAGCCGCCCTGGATCTTGGCGATCATATCCTCTGCGCCGACGTAATCGGCACCGGCTTCGGTAGCTTCCGCCACACGGTCAGCCTTACAGATGACCAGAACGCGTACGGTCTTGCCCGTACCGTTGGGGAGAACGACCGCGCCGCGGACCTGCTGGTCCGCATGGCGGGGATCTACGCCCAGGCGGACGGAGATCTCGATGGTCTCATCAAACTTTGTCTTTGCAGTCTGCTTTACGAGAGTGACTGCTTCTTCCGGATCATACAGCTTGAGCCTGTCGACCAGCTTCGCGCTGTCCTGATACTTTTTGCCTCTAAACATGTTATTCCTCCTTGTGGTGCTGTCGGGAATAATCCCTCCCACATTGCTGTTGCGATCAGTCGGCTACGGTGACGCCCATGGAACGGGCAGTGCCGGCGATCATGCTCATAGCGGCTTCCAGGGAAGCAGCGTTCAGGTCTGGCATCTTGAGCTCGGCGATCTCTTTGATCTGAGCTTTGGTGATGGATGCGACTTTGTCGCGGTTCGGACGTCCGGAGGCATGCTCGATGCCGCAGGCCTTCTTGATCAGAACGGCTGCCGGAGGAGTCTTGGTGATGAAAGTAAACGAACGGTCCTGATACACGGTTATGATAACCGGGATGATCAGGCCTACCTGCTTGGCCGTACGGTCATTGAACTCCTTGCAGAAGCCGGGAATGTTCACACCGTGCTGGCCCAGTGCCGGACCGATAGGCGGTGCGGGTGTCGCTTTGCCGGCATTGACCTGAAGCTTGATCTGTGCTGTAATCTTCTTGGCCATGGGGTTTCCTCCTTAAAAAATGTGGTATAGCGGGACGCTTTTCGCGCCCTCCCACTGTTGCTGAGGGTACTGCCCGCTGGGCAGACCGAAAGCTCTTGTCATGCGCCTCTCAATCGTTATCCACTCTCTTTACCTCATCAAAGGTAAGGCTGATGACGGTCTCGCGGTGCATCATGGTCACAGCTACCTTGACAGTACCGGTATATTGGTCCATCTCGGTAACGCGGCCCGTAAAGTTCTCGAACATCCCGCTCAGGATATTGACCTCGTCGCCGACAGCGATATCCACCTGAGGCGGTTCGTGTGCCTGCGCGAGCTTCATGATATCCTCTTCGGAAAGAGGTGTCGGCTTGGACCCCGGACCGACGAAGCCCGTAACGCCGCGGGTATTTCTTACGATATACCACGTCTCGTTATCCATGATCATATTGACCATGACGTAACCGGGCAAAAGCTTATGCTCGACTTCCCTGCGCCTGCCGTTTTTGATCTCGTAGGTTATCTCTGTAGGGATACGCACCTCGAAGATGGTATTGCGGAGCTTAGGGTTGTTCTCGACGGATTTTTCCAGGTTATCCTTTACCTTGTTCTCGTAGCCGGAATAGGTATGCACAACATACCAGAGCGGCGTTTTTTCTGACATATCGATATCTCCCCGGATCAACCTATGATAAGGCTCATAAGGGCACCGGCGGCGGCATCCAGCACGCCGATGATCACGCCCATGACCGCCATGAACGCGATTACAATCAGAGAAACATTGATGAGTTCCCTCTTGGTAGGCCAGGTGACCTTCTTGAGCTCAGCCCAGGTGTTCTTGAACGAACGGGCGATCCTCAATCCAAGGTTCTTGAAGAACGGGCCTACTTTCTGGAAAAAGTTCTTCTGATCCTTTTTTACCGGAGCAGTGGCGGCTTTATTCGTATTAGCCATGTTGCGCCCTCCGTTCCTCTGTTACTTGGTCTCCCTGTGAGTAGTGTGCTTCCGGCAGAAGCGGCAATACTTGCTCATCTCGAGCCTGTCGGGATCGTTTTTCTTGTTCTTCATGGTGTTGTAGTTGCGCTGCTTGCAGTCTGTGCAGGCAAGGATGACCTTTACGCGCTTATCTGAAGCCATGATCTTTCCTCCCCATTATCCCTTTGAGCGCTTTCCTGGAGGCAGAGCCTCCGGGAAAGCGTTACGGGTTGATTTATTCGATGACCTTGATGACA
>DBXA01000091.1:0-905 GCA_002309235.1 Christensenella sp. UBA1224
GCCGCACCGGGACCACTCACAGAGAGAGCGCGCCGAGGCTGGAAACGCGCTTGCGCAGGCCGGGACGGATACCATCCCCTGACAGGAGGCGCGGCATGCGCGATACAGCGTGAAAAAAGTGGTTTTACGGCAAGCAGGGTGGAACCGCGGATGCAAAGAGTACATGCATTCGTCCCCGCACAGGGGACGGGTGCTTTTTTATTGCTACCAAGGCCCGGCGCGTCGATCAGCAGAACAGGAGGAGAATCAGACATGAAGATCATCTACAACAACGGAACGGTAGCCGAAGCGCCGGCGGAAGAAGAACTGCATGTGCTCCGCCACAGCGCGGCGCATATCCTGGCGCAGGCGGTCAAGCACCTCTACCCGCAGGCGCATTTCGCCTATGGGCCGGCAACGGACAAGGGCTTCCACTACGATATCGACCTGGGCGATGTGAAGCTTTCCGATGAGGATCTGCCCGCGATCGAAGCGGAGATGCAGAAGATCGTGAAGCAGAACCTGCCCTTCAAGGTCTTCTCCCTTTCCCAGCCGGAGGCGATCCGCCTGATGGAGGAGCGCGGGGAGATCTACAAGGTGGAGCATATCGGTGACCTGGGCCCGGATGCCAACCTCACCTTCTTCCAGCAGGGAGATTATATCGATATGTGCGTCGGGCCGCACATCTGCTACACCAAGGCCCTCAAGGCATTCAAGCTCACAGGCCTGTCCGGCGCTTACTGGAAGAACGATGCGGAGAACAAGATGCTCACCCGCGTCGCCGGCGTCGCCTTCTCAAGCAAGGAGGAGCTGGAGGAGTATGAGCGCCAGATGGCGGAGGCCCGCGAGCGCGATCACCGCAAGATCGGCAAGGAAATGCAGCTGTTCATGACGGATAACCTGGTGGGCCGCGGTCTTCCCATGTA
>DBXA01000091.1:1071-11326 GCA_002309235.1 Christensenella sp. UBA1224
GAACTGCCCGCACCATATGATGATATTCGCGAACCGTCCCCGCTCCTACAGGGATCTGCCCATGCGCATCGCCGAGATCGCCCATGACTTCCGCTTTGAAGCCTCCGGTACGCTCAAGGGCATCGAGCGCGGCCGCCATTTCTGCCAGAATGACGCGCATCTGTTCGTCACGCCGGACCAGATCAAGGATGAAGTGGCCTCCGTCGTGGCCCTGATCCGGGATGTGTACAAGGATTTCCATATCACGGATTACCGGTGCGTGCTCTCCCTGCGCGACCCGGCGGATACCAAGAAGTACCATCCGGATGACGAGATGTGGGAAAAAGCGGAAAACGCCCTGCGGGATGTGCTAAACGAGCTGGGCATCAACTATACCGAGGAGATCGGTGAGGCGGCCTTCTACGGCCCCAAGCTGGATGTGAACGTAAAGCCCGCCGTCGGCGCGGAGTACACGCTCTCCACCTGCCAGCTGGATTTCTGCCTGCCTGCCAAGTTCCAGCTGACATATGTGGACAGGGATGGCGAGAAGCGCACGCCGGTGGTGCTGCACCGCGCGATACTGGGCTCTCTCGACCGCTTTATGGCCTATATCATAGAGGAGACCAAGGGCAAATTCCCGCTGTGGCTTTCTCCCCTGCAGGTCAAGGTGCTGCCCGTATCCGAGAAGAGCATGGAATATGCCTCCAAGGTCAACGACGCGCTGGCTGCCGCGGGCATCCGCACGGAGCTGGATGTCTCCAACGAGAAGATCGGCTACAAGATCCGCTGGGCCCGCCAGGAGGACCGCGCGTACTATATGCTCATCATCGGCGAGAAGGAGGCCGAGAACGGCTCCATCTCCGTCCGCGCCCGCGATACGGACGAGACGAAGTCCTACGCCGGCGTGGAGGAATTCATAAGCGAAATGAAGGCAGATATCGCCGCGCGCAGGTAATAGGCAGACCGAGGGGCTGTCTCCTTGTGAGACAGCTCCATTATTATATGCGCTGAATGGATCCGCGGTATATGCCTTGCGTGAGGGCATTCTCTCAAACCGGTAACTGTCTCAAGCGAAAAGTACCGCTACACTTTGGGACTGAAGGGAAAGAACAGGCGTTCTGAGGTTTTCAGGCAAAAAAAAAACGACATTTCAGACAGGATGTGTTGTTCTTTACAACAGGAAGCGTATACTGAAAATAGGGATATGACACCCCACAACTGGTCAGGGAAGGTGCCACGGATGAAAATACTTGAGATACTGAAAACGATCACGTTCCACATCGTCTATTCGGATGTCGTAGACAACTTGCTGATGATGTGCCTGTACCTGGCAGTTCTGACGACCGCAGGATACCTGATGCGCCGGACGCTCTGGAGATATGTTTCTTCCCGTACGCTGAACATAGTGTTCCGGGCTATAACGGCGTACTTCGGCCTGTGCATGTTGGGAGGCAACCAGGGTTTCCGTTTCCTGCTTGTGCGCACATGGTTGTACCGTTACCGCCTATGGGCGCTTCTGAGGATCAACACGCCGGACAGGATCGTCTCCCAGATCGCGGAGTTTCCTTCGGTCGGGCCGAAGATTGACTGGGGACTGATCATGCTTGCGGTATGGGTTCTGGGCGTATTTATTTCCGAAAAGATTCGAAATATTCTTGATCCGGCACGGAAATACAGCCTGGAACGATGTCCGAAAGAGTTCAGGAAAACATTTAGCTGGGTTCTGGAACAAGACGAAGGGGTTGCCGGGATCATCAGGCCGTTTGTCGGGCCTATTGAACCGGCGTATGAAAAAGGTATCGAAGCTCCGTACGCGGATCCTGAACACTGCCGCATCATCCTGGACAGAACGGACTATACAGATGAGGAACTGAAGAAAGCGCTGGATAGGCCGCTGATCCCGTTCCGCCTGCGGCAGCACAAGCTGTGGGAGATATGGAAGCTCATCCGCGATCTCTGCTGGTTTTTGCCGACGTCATTCCTTGGTGAGAGATGGCTGGAGCAACACATGCGGGAGGAGCTGGAACAAGCTAAAGAACAGGCTAAAGAAAAGGTTGCCGGCAGCCGGACGGAAAACCTGCGCAGGATCGGGGCCGCAGTGATGCTGATCGCTGTCGTACTGGCATTCCCGAACCTGGTCGCGGTCGGCGCGTACAGTATCGACGATCCTGCCGGGATCGTAGCAAGGCTGGGCAGCAGGATCTCGGTCGCTTCCCGCGATCTTGACTGCACCTTGCGTGAAGATGGGGATTCCTGCTATGTCTACTGGAACGGCCTTAGGGTCGAACTAATCTGTGAACGCGGCACAAACTATGTGGGTTATGTCAGGTCCTACATCGACAGTTGCGATCCGGAAGACAGAGAGCGGTATGAGGATTATTTTGTCGAATGGTTCGGTGCGATCGAGGGGATACTTGGAAGACCGGAGGAGCACGGCAGCTGCGATACCTTGGAGACAGTGGATCAGCTGCGGGAACTGCTGTGCGGCCGGGACCATGTACGATTCTGTTGGCCTGTGACGGTCAGCGATGAAGCAGTGGAAGGGCTTTGCGGCACGAAGGATATCGATGGGGCATATCTGATGATATCCTATCGCAGGATAGAATACCCGGATCGTCCGGATTGGGGTGACAGTTATTATATAGAAACCTACCTGGATCTCGATGTGCCTGTTCACATCGATTATGACGCGCTGTTTGGAGATGCTGCGGCATAAGGCATGCCCGCGGCATGACTGAATTTCGGGTACCTTTTCCTGCTATACGCTGCCTGCTACGCGCTGCCCGCTTCCGACGGGCAGCGCGTTCGAGTGTTTTATACAATCCCATTACAAGAACTAAATTGTATTTCGGCTTTATACGGGATAAAATAGTAGCGGGAGAATATGCGACCCGCTCAGGCGCGGGCAAGCAGTCTCATTTAGGGAAAGGTGGAAAACGATCGATGTCCGCAGCACTTCTTCAGATCAGGAACCTCTCGGTAAGCGTTGAGGGGAATGAGATACTTCACGATATAAGCCTGGATGTCCATAAAGGGGAGACGCATGTGCTCATGGGCCCGAATGGCGCGGGCAAATCGACCATAGGCAATACGCTGATGGGAAATCCGCAGTATCATGTTATTTCCGGCAGCATTTTATTCGACGGACAGGAGCTGAACGGCCTGTCCCCGGACAAGCGTGCGAAGGCGGGCATGTTCATGTCCTTCCAGAACCCGATAGAGGTGCCTGGCCTTTCGCTGGAGAGCTTTATCCGCAATGCCATCCGGCAGCAGACAGGAAAGCCAATCCGCATTTTCCAGTTCAAAAAGAGGCTGGAGGATACGATGCGTCTGCTCAATATGGACCCTGCTTACGCCGACAGGGATCTGAACGTCGGCTTCTCCGGCGGTGAAAAGAAAAAGGCGGAGATACTGCAGATGCTCATGCTGGATCCGAAGCTGTGCATACTGGATGAGACGGATTCCGGTTTGGATGTGGATGCCGTCCATACCGTTTCCAACGGCATCAAGGAATACCAGAAGAATTCCGAAGGCGCGCTCATGATCATCACCCATAACGCCAAGATACTTGAGTCCCTGAAGGTGGACCGCACGCATGTGATCGTAAGAGGACACCTGGTCGCGGACGGCGGGCCGGAGCTGATCGAAAAGATCAGTGAACACGGTTTTGAAGAATATATTGCGGAGGCTGCCGATATCAATGAATGATCCCGTAAAGGACGACGCGGTCCATTTCGACCCTGCCATCGATACCGAGGATGACGATATCAACGCGTATATCGATGGTGAGAGCCGTTCCATATATAATTTCAGAGAAGACGAATCCGATTTCTACAGGGTGGGAGAGGGGCTTACCGCGGATATCGTGGAGCTCATCTCCAGGGAAAAGAACGATCCGGAATGGATGAGAGAATTCCGATTGAGGTCGCTCGACCTGTATCATAAGATCAGGGTGCCGGAATGGGGCCCTCCGATCGACGGGCTGAATATGGACAATATCGTCACATACGTCCGCCCGAACACCACTATGAAGGGCACCTGGGACGAGGTGCCGGAGGAGATACGATCTGCCTTTGACAAGCTTGGGATACCGCAGGCCGAGCATGAATTCCTCGCCGGCGTAGGCGCCCAGTACGATTCCGAGCTCGTCTACCACAACCTGCAGGAATCCGTTGCGGCACAGGGTGTGGTCTACACGGACATCGAGAGCTCCCTTACCGGAAAGTATGCCGATATGGTGAAGGAATACTTCATGAAGCTCGTGCCCCCAACGGATCATAAGTTCGCGGCGCTTCACGGCGCGGTATGGTCCGGCGGCTCTTTCGTCTATGTGCCCAAGGGCGTAAAGGTGGAGGTACCGCTGCAATCCTATTTCCGCCTGAACGCGAAGGGCGCCGGTCAGTTTGAGCATACGCTGATCATCGTGGACGAAGGAGCGGACCTGCACTTTATCGAGGGCTGCTCCGCTCCCAAGTGGAATGTCGCGAACCTGCATGCCGGCTGTGTGGAGCTGTACGTCAAAAAGAACGCAAGGCTCCGCTATTCCACGATCGAAAACTGGTCCAAGAACATGTATAACCTGAATACAAAGCGTGCCCTTGTGGAAGAGGGCGGGCGCATGGAATGGGTATCCGGTTCCTTCGGCTCCCATGTATCCTACCTGTACCCGACCACCATACTGAAGGGCAGGAATGCAGCCTGCGAGTATACCGGCATCACCTTCGCGGGCAAGGGACAGGATCTCGATACAGGCTGCCGCATGGTGCACATCGGAGAAGATACATCCACGCTCGTCACCACGAAATCCATCTCCAAGGATGGCGGCATAGGCACATTCCGCAGCTCGATCGAAGTAATGCCTACCGCGGTGAATTCCCGTTCTTCGGTGGATTGCTCCTCTCTCATGCTCGATGACATCTCCCGTTCGGACACGATCCCGGCGATGGAGGTGCGCACGGACAACTGTAATATCGGGCACGAGGCGAAGATAGGGCGGATATCGGATGAATCCGTATTTTATCTGATGAGCCGCGGGATCTCCGAGGAGGAAGCGCGCGCGATGATCGTATCCGGCTTTGCGGACCCGGTCAGCAAGGAACTGCCTCTGGAATATGCCGCGGAGATGAACAACCTGATCAAGCTTGAGATGGAAGGGAGCATCAGCTGATGGCAAATACACAAAACGGCATCACCGTCAACCATCTTCCATCCCTTACCTGGAACAGGCTCCGTGTGAACAGCGCCTATGTGGATCTCGGGAACCTTCCCGAGACGCAGGGAGAAGCAGCCTGCATACAGGTCAACACGGAAGATATCGTTGTGAAAAAGGAGCCCACCTCCTCTGCCGCCGCCTGGGCGGATACCTTTTCGGGCGGGATCAGGCGGGAAGCGTATATCGCCGGCAAGAGGGCCATCTATCAGGAGCAGGTATTTGCTACAGGCCTGGGCAGGGAGTTCACTGATCTCATCGACCGTACCGTGCCTTATACGGATATCTATACCGTTGAAGCAGGGCAGAAGCCCGAAAAGCCGGTCGTCCTCCGCTGGGAGTTTGCGGATGGCACGCATGCCGCGGCACAGCAGATCATTCATGCGCGGGAAGGCGCGGAGGCGGTCTTCCTCATCATTCAGGAATCGGACAGGCAGGCTGCAGGCCATGCCATGTTCGAGACTAAGCTGATACTCGAAAAAGGCGCGAAGGTGAACCTGATCAAGGTAAATCTGCTGGGAGACGGCTTTGTCCTTCTGGATGACACCGCTGCCGTACAGTGCGAGGATACGGGCTTCACGCTCACCCAGATGCTGCTCGGAGGCGGCAGGACGTATACCGGCTGCTATGCGGATCTTTGCGGCGACAGATCCTCGTTTGCCACAAACACGGGGTATCTCGGCTATGGCGAAAGGCTGCTGGATATCAACTACGTAGCGGTACAGCGCGGCAGGAAGACCGAAAGCAGGATGTACCTGAACGGCGCCCTCAAGGATGAATCCCAAAAGGTGTTCCGCGGCACCATAGACCTGCGCAAGGGCTCCAAGGGCTCTACCGGTGATGAGCAGGAGGATGTGCTCCTTCTGGATCCGAAGGTCGTAAACAAGCAGGTCCCCGTCATACTCACCGAGGAAGAGGATGTGAACGGCAGGCACGGGGCGACCATCGGAAACCTGGCGGATGACATGATGTTCTACCTTGGCACAAGGGGCATCGGCAAGTACGAAGCGGAGATGCTCATGACGCGGGGCCGCCTCATGTCGATCGCGCAGACGATCCCGGATGAAGAAACGATAGGCAAGATCTATTTCCGCATTAAGGGGATATTTGAAAAGGATGAATGATTTTGTAAAGGATTTCCCTATCCTCGCGGACGGGAGATACGTATATTTCGATAACGCCGCGACGACGCAGCGCCCCATTCAGGTGCTTGAGGCGGTGGACGATTTCTACAAAAGGGAAAATGCCAACCCGCTGCGCGGCCTGTATGAATGGTCTGTCAAGGCTACAGAGGATTATGAAGCGGCGCGGGAGACCGTGGCCTCCTTTATCGGGGCGGCATCCGCACAGGAGATCGTCTTTACGCGCAATACGACGGAATCCCTGAACCTGGCGGCGTATTCCTGGGGGAATACCTATCTCGGGCCGGGTGATGAGATCGTCGTCTCCGTATCGGAGCACCACAGCAATATACTGCCCTGGCAGGCCGCGGCGCGCAGGACGGGCGCGAAGCTGGTGTGGCTTGAATGCGCGGAGGATGGCTCTTACCCGGGATCCGAGCTTGCGAAGATCGGGCCAAGGACAAAGGTAGTGGCGATCGCGCAGGTATCCAATGTGCTCGGCCAGCCGAAGCCCATCCGGCATATCGCGGATCTCGCGCACAAAAACGGGGCTGTTATCGTTGTGGACGGCGCGCAGTCGGTACCGCATATGAAGGTCGATGTGCGGGAGCTGGATGCGGATTTCTTCGCTTTCTCCGGCCATAAGATGCTCGCCCCTATGGGGATCGGCGTATTGTACGCGAAAAAGGAACTGCTGGAAAAGATGCCTCCCTTCCTGACAGGCGGGGAGATGATAGAATACGTTACCAGGGAAGACGCGACTTTCGCGGAGGTACCGCATAAATTCGAGGCGGGCACCGTGAATGCCGCCGGCGCCGTGGGGCTTGCAGCCGCGATACGGTATCTCAGCAATGTGGGATTTGACTTTATCCGCTCCCATGAAGAGAAGCTGACAACTCTCCTCATGCGGGAGATGGCGCACATCCCGCATGTGGAGCTTTACGGCTCCCGTGATCCCGCAGAGCACTGCGGCATCGTCACCTTCAATATAGATGGGTGTCATCCCCACGATGTTTCCTCCATCATGGATACGGATCGGGTGTGTATCCGTGCGGGGCATCACTGCGCGCAGCCGCTCATGCAGTACATCAATGCTCCCATGCGGGCCACGTGCCGTGCAAGCCTGTATTTCTACAATACGGAGGATGAGGTATACCGCTTTGCGGAAAGCCTTGGAAAGGTCAGAGGTGAGCTTGGCTATGGATCTTAAGCAGATGTACAGGGAGATCGTGAACGAGCATAACCTTCATCCGACGCATAAGCACGAGATGGCGGGTCCGACCGTCGTACTGCGGGGCGTCAACCCCAGCTGCGGCGATGATATCAATCTGCAGCTGAAGATAGAGGACGGCATCATCACGGACGGTTCCTTTACGGGAACGGGGTGCGCGATCTCACAGGCCTCCGCCGATATGATGCTGGATATCATCATAGGACTGCCTGAGGCGGAAGCGGAAAGGCTTGCCGATCTCTTTATGCGCATGATCAAAGGGGAAGCATCCCCGGAGGAAATAGAAGAACTGGACGAAGCAGCGGCGCTGCAGGATATCTCCCATATGCCCGCCAGGGTAAAGTGCGCCCAGCTTGGCTGGCGTACAGTGGAGGAGATCATCCGCAGACAGTAGGATACAAAATCGGCTTATCAAAACCCCGGCCTGGCGCACAGCAGGTGCAAGGCCGGGGTTTTATAAGCTGCTTTTGAAGGATGGATCCTGCGCATCGGGGATAAAAACCCTTTGCGCAGGGTTTCTTTATCCTTTAGAAGATCTCGCGGATATCCGGAGCGGAAGGTACGTGCATCTCCGGGCGAAGCGAGGTGAATCGCCGGGTGAAGCGCGCGGCTTCCGGGGCATCCGGGTGCCCTGTGAGCTTGCTGAGCGCGTCAAATCTCGTCATCGGCACGCGCATCATGATGCGCCTTGCGCCGTTGGAGATATCCGGAAGCGTTTTTCTGCACTTTTCGCATACGACGCCGCCGCCCTCCGCGTCGAACCAGGCGGCGGAATCGACCTGTACGCCGCACCGGACGCAACGATCCATGGAAGGTGACAGCCCTAAAGAGGCCAGCAGGTGCAGTTCGAAAGCCATGGTCACGATCTCCGGGGCAGTCTCACCGTATGTGATATGGGCAAGGGCCCTCAGAAGCAGATCGAACAGCGGCTGACAGGGCTGGTCCGGAAGTGAGATCATTTCCGCAAGCTTCAGGTAATAGGCCGCGTGCTTAAGACGCTCATAATCTTCCCTGAGCGGGTAAAAGGTATCTGTGGAACGGTACTGCTCTACCTGGTAGTGGGCTATGCTCTTATAGAGCGTATATTCCCCTGCGGTAAACGGCTCCGCGGCAGAGAGGAGGGGAGACTTCGGGCGGCGGCAGCCGCGCGCTACGGCCTCGATGCGCCCCTCAGGCGTGAGCAGTGTGAGCATGCGGTCGTAATCGCGCCAATCCGAGCGGCGCAGTACGATGGCGTTGTGTATCTCGCGGGCCATCCGCTAATCCTCTTTCACATAGCCCAGCGTCTTCAGATCACCTGTCTTGTTGCGCCAGTCCTCGCGCACCTTGACCCACAATTGGAGCATTACCCGCATGCCGATCAGCCGCTCGATATCCTGCCTGGCCTCGGTACCGATCTTCTTGAGCATGGAGGCGTGCTTGCCGATGATGATGGATTTATGGCTTTCCTTTTCGCAGTAGACGTTCGCGTGGATCTCCATAAGATCCTCGGAAAGCTTGTTCATCGCCAGCATTTCCACCCCTATGCCGTGCGGTACTTCCTCGGAAAGGGAGCGCAGCGCCTTTTCACGTATGATCTCGGCGCACATGACCTGCTCCGGCTGGTCTGTCATCATGTCGTCCGGGAAGTATTTCGGCCCTTCCGGCATTTTCTCGCAGATGAGATCCCAGAGAGTATCCATGTTTTTGCCGCGCAGAGCGCTTACCGGCACCACCTCGTCAAAGCCTGCGTCATTGAGCTTCTGAAGGAGCGGCATCAGCGCGTCAGCCTTAACGGCGTCCATCTTGTTGACCGCCAGGAATTTCGGGCAGTTCATCTTGAGCGCTTCACCCATGCTGTCCATCGTACCGGGGCGCGTGGCATCCACGACGAAGAGCACGGCATCCACGCCTTCCTCGGCTTCTTTGACGGTCGACATCATGTATTCGCCCAGCCTTGTGCGCGGGCGATGGATGCCGGGCGTATCGACGAATACGACCTGTACCCCTTCACGGGAAGCGACGCCGAGTATCTTTGTGCGCGTGGTCTGCGGCCTGTTGGAGACGATAGCCACCTTTTCGCCTACAAAGCGGTTCATGATGCTGCTTTTTCCGACGTTGGGGGCACCGAGTATCGCTACAAAACCGGAGCGGAATGCCTTATTATCCATCTTATAACCCTTTCTGTTCTTTCGCGCGCCTTTGGCGGCTGATCTCATAGAAGCATACGGTGGCGGCGCTGCCCGCGTTAAGGGAGGATGCTGCACCGCAGATCGGAATGGTGACCAGCTCATCGCAAAGCTCCTTCCAGGCTTTTGAAAGCCCGAAGGTCTCATTGCCTATGATGAGGGCAGCGGGGCCTGTAAGGTCGACTTGAGAGATGTCGATGGAAGCCTTTGCGCTGGTGCCTATGATGACAGGCCTTGATGGGAGCGATCTGAGCCATTCGACTGCTTCCTCTGCGCCTGAGAGCTCCCCAAAGGGGATGGCGAATACCGTGCCGACGCTGCCTCTTATGCAGGCGGTATCGTAAAAATCCGCCGCGTGGCCCGTTACGATGGCGCCGGCAGCCCCGAAGGCATCTGCGGACCGGAGAAAGGTGCCCAGATTCCCCGGGGAAGCGGGCCTGTCGAACAGGGCGTACATCGGGTTTCCGCTATCCGCCTTTTTTATCCTTTCGAGACCGTCTGAACGCATTTTGACAAGGGCGATGATCTCGCAGGGGTCATCCCTGTC